>JAFDWP010000009.1 GCA_018268435.1 Actinomycetota bacterium | reverse complement strand
TAGGACACCGCCGGACTTCTTTTAAACAGAAAGGCCACCCAACGCCGGGTGGCCTTTCTGCGTTAACATGCTCGAACGGAAGGAGTCACGACATGGCCGATGACGGCAAGCCCTCGCGCGACCGCGGGGACGATGGAGCATCGCGGCCGCGGCGCTATGTCGATGGCGACCGTTCCGGGCGCACGTTCCATCGTGACGCCCCGCGCGATGATCGGCCGCGGCGTGACGGTGACCGTCCCTATCGGAGTTCGGGCGAGCGGACAGATCGTCCGTACCGCAGCAACGACGACCGTCCCCGCCGGGATGGCGATCGTCCGTACCGAAGCAATGACGATCGTCCCCGGCGTGAGGGTGACCGCCCCTACCGCAGCAATGCGGATCGCAGCGATCGTCCGCGTCGCGATGGTGACCGCCCGTACCGTGGCAGTGACGACCGTCCCCGTCGTGACGGCGATCGTCCCTACCGGAGCAACGACGACCGTCCGCGCCGCGATGGTGACCGCCCGTACCGGAGCAACGACGACCGTCCCCGCCGCGACGGCGACCGGCCCTACCGGAGCAACGACGACCGCCCGCGCCGCGATGGGGACCGCCCGTACCGGAGCAACGACGACCGTCCCCGCCGGGATGGCGATCGTCCATACCGCAGCAACACGGACCGCACCGACCGTCCCCGCCGCGATGGCGACCGCCCATACCGCAGCAACGACGAGCGTCCCTGTCGGGACGGGGACCGGCCCTACCGGAGCAACGACGACCGTCCCCGCCGCGATGGCGACCGCCCGTACCGCAGCAACACCGACCGCACCGACCGCCCCCGCCGGGACGGCGACCGCCCGTACCGCGGCAACGACGACCGTCCCCGCCGTGATGGCGACCGTCCGTACCGCAGCAACACCGACCGCACCGACCGTCCCCGTCGTGACGGAGACCGTCCCTACCGCGGCAACGACGACCGCCCGTACCGCGGCAAGGACGACCGCACCGATCGTCCGCGTCGCGATGTGTGGGCGAGCGACCGTCCGCGCGATCCCGAGATTCCCGACGAGATCACCGCTCGCGATCTGCACCCTTCGGCGCGCAATGAGCTGAAGACCCTCAGCAAGGAGAACGCGGAGCAGGTGGCCCGCCACCTCGCCATGGCCGCGCAGCTCATCGACGAGGACCCCGAGCGCGCGCACCAGCACGCGCTGGCGGCGTCCCGCCGCGCCGGCCGCGTCGCGGTCGTCCGCGAGTCCGTCGCGATCACCGCCTATGCGATGGGGGACTTCGCCCTCGCTCTGCGCGAGCTGCGCACCTATCGCCGCATCTCCGGAAACGACGACCAGATCGCCCTGATCGTGGACAGCGAGCGGGGCATGGGACGTCCCGATCGGGCCCTCGAGGAGGCGCGCTCCGTCGACCGCGCGGCGCTGCCGACGGCGACCCGGGTCGCCCTCGCGATCGCCATGTCCGGCGCACGCCTCGACCGTGGCGAGCTGGAGCTGGCGCTGGGCGAGCTCGAGATCCCCGAGCTCAACCCGGATCTCGCGTTCGACTGGAGCCCCGCGCTTTTCGAGGCCCGCGCGGCGGTGCTCGACGACCTCGGTCGTGCCGAGGAGGCCGCGTTCTGGCATGAGCGCGCTGAGGTGGCGTCGGCGGCGCTGGGCCACGGCGACGACGAAGAGGTGATCATCGAGGACGCCTACGAGGATCTGCCGGACGAGCCCAAAGTCGAGGAGGCCGACGAGGCTGAGACGTCGCCTGAGGCCGAAGAGGTCGAGGCGGCCGAGCCTGCCGACGCCGAGCCCGAGCCGGCGGAGTCCGAACCGGAGGACGCGGAGCCGGCGGAGCAGGCGGAGTGAGTCTGTTCTCCCGTGACCGGCGCACGCCGCTGTCCGGGGTGGACGTCGTCCTCGCCGACCTCGACGGCGTCGTGTACGCCGGCGCCGGCGCGATACCGCACGCGATCGAGAGCCTCAGGAGGGTCGAGGCCTCCCGTCGCCTCGGGTACATCACGAACAACGCGTCCCGCACGGACGCCTCGGTCGCCGCGCATCTCACCGAACTCGGCCTCACGGTCGCTCCGGACGAGGTCGTGACCAGCCCGCAGGCCGCCATGCGCCTGGTCAGCAGGCTGATCCCGGCCGGATCCACGATCCTCGTGGTCGGGGGAGAAGGGCTCGTCGACGAGGTGCGCAAGGCGGGCTTCCGGGTCACCCGCAGCGCGGACGACGCGCCGGCCGCCGTCGTGCAGGGCTTCGCCCCCGAGGTGGGCTGGACCGATCTCGCGGAGGCGGCGTTCGCGCTGAAGGTCCCCGAGGACGAGGGCGGCATCCCCTGGATCGCCACCAACACGGACTGGACGATCCCGCAGTCCCGCGGCGTCGCTCCGGGCAACGGGACCCTGGTGTCCGCCGTGCACACCGCCATCGGCCGCCTCGCGACCGTCGCCGGCAAGCCCGAGACCCCGATCTTCGAGGAGGCGGTCGCGCGATTCGGCGCGAAGCACCCCCTGTTCATCGGCGATCGCCTCGACACCGATATCGCCGGCGCCTCGCGGGCGGGCATCGACTCGGTCCTCGTGCTGACCGGCATCGACCGTCCGAAGCACGTGCTCGCCGCCTCGGAGGGACAGCGACCGACGTACATCCTCGGCGACCTCCGCGAGCTGCATGAGCCCTATCCGCAGACGAAGGTCGTGGGCGACACGGTGACGGTGCGCGACGCCGCCGTGCGCGTGGACGGCGTCGACGTCGTGATCGTCAGCGAAGGCGACCGTCCGATCGACCTCGTGCGCGCAGGCGCGGAGGCGATCTGGCGCACGGGCCGGCAGATCTTCGGGTTCCGCGTCCCCGAGCGGCTGTACGCGGATCCGTTCCATCGCCCGTGATCCCCCGGATCCGGACGATCCCCCGTAGGCTGGAACGGTGAGCGAGAACACCGAACCGGATCCGGCAGACGGGCTCTGGAGTCGACTGCGCCTCATCGAGGGTCAGCCGCTGGACTCTCGCGCGGCCGCCTATCAGGCCCTGCACGACGACCTCACCCGGCGTCTGGAGAGCGCGCCGAAGCCCGCTGCAGACCGCGGATGACGGCCCGACTCGACGCCGCCCTCGCGGAGCGGGGCCTCGCACGATCCCGCACGCATGCCGCGGTCCTCATCGGCGACGGCCTCGTCACCGTCAACGGCGCACCGGTGGTGAAGGCCTCCGCCAAGGTCCAGGACGGCGATGTGCTCGCCGTGGCGGGAGCCGATCACTACGTCAGCCGCGGGGCGCACAAGCTCATCGCCGCGCTCGACGGATTCGGGATCGATCCGACCGACGTCCTCGCCCTCGACATGGGCGCCTCCACCGGCGGCTTCACCCAGGTGCTGCGCGAGCGCGGAGCGCGACGCGTGCTCGCCGTCGACGTGGGGCACGACCAGCTCGCCGCGGAGGTGCGCGCGGATCCCGGCGTCACGGCGGTCGAAGGGTTCAACGTCCGGCACATGGACGCGCAGGTCCTGGCCGAGGCCACGGGGGAGCGCGAGCGGCCGGGGTTGGTCGTGGGCGACCTGTCCTTCATCTCCCTGGCGCTCGTGCTTCCCGCGATCGCCGCGACCGCCGCAGAGGGCGCGGATGTGGTGCTGCTCGTCAAGCCGCAGTTCGAGGTCGGCCGCACCGCGGTGCGCGGCGGGCTCGTCACCAATCCCACGATCCGCGCCGATGCCGTGGCGCGCGTGCTGTGGAGTGCCTGGGATCAGGGCTTCGGCGTGCTCGGCCTGCTGCCCTCACCCATCCTCGGCACCCACGGCAACGCCGAGTACCTCGTGCACCTCGCCCGCGGGCGGGGGAGCAATCCGACAGAATGGTTGAGCACGATCGATCAGATGGCAGGAGGCCGATGAACGAGCGCAGGATCCTCGTCGTCGCACACGCGCGCCGGGACGACACCGTGCAGGCCGCTCACCGTGTCGTCGCGGCGCTCCGCGCCGCCGGCGCGACACCCGTGCTGGCTTCCGAGGACCGCGCCGAGCTCGCCGCGGCCGATGGGCTGTTCACCGGCGTCGAGGTGCTCTCCGAGCGTCCGGGGGACGGCGGGGCGCCGGTCGAGGAGATCGAGCTCGCGATCGTGCTGGGCGGGGACGGGACGATCCTGCGCGCCGCCGAGCTGGTCCGCGAGGGCACCGCGCCCATCCTGGGGATCAACATGGGCCATGTCGGATTCCTCGCCGAGATCGAGCGCGACGACATGGATGCCGCCGTCGCCCGCGTGATCGACCGCGATTACTCGGTCGAGGAGCGGATGGCGCTCGCGGTGCGTGTGAAGGACGCCGACGGCGACGTCGTCTACAGCACCTGGGCGCTGAACGAGGCCACCGTCGAGAAGGCGAGCCGGGAGCGCATGATCGAGGTGATGGTCGAGATCGACGGCCGTCCGCTCACCAGCTTCGGCTGCGACGGCATGGTCGTCTCCACGCCGACCGGCGCCACCGCCTACAACTTCTCCGCCGGCGGGCCGGTGATCTGGCCGGGGGTCGAGGCGATCGCCGTGGTGCCGCTGTCGGCGCACGCGCTGTTCGCGCGCCCGCTCGTCGTCGCCCCCGGCGCCCCCGTCGCGATCGAGCTGCTGGACCGCAACGACGGCAACGCGATCCTCTGGTGCGACGGCCGGCGCTCCCACGAGCTGCCCCGCGGCGCGCGGGTCGTGGTGCGCCGCTCTTCGCGCCCGGTGCGCCTGGCGCGTCTGCACCCGAGCGTGTTCACGGACCGGCTGGTGCGCAAGTTCCAGCTACCGGTCTCGGGCTGGCGCGGAGCCGGCGCATGATCGAGGAGATGCGTCTGCGGGATCTCGGCGTGATCGCCGAGGCCGTGCTGCCGATCGGGCCGGGCTTCACCGCGATCACCGGTGAGACCGGCGCGGGCAAGACCATGGTCGTGACGGGGCTGGGCCTGCTGCTCGGCGCCCGCGCGGACTCCGGTGCCGTGCGGGCGGGGGCCGCCCAGGCCTCGGTGGCCGGCGTGTGGATCGTGCCCAGCACGGGATCCGTCGCCGACACCGTCGCCGACGCGGGCGGCGAGCTCGAGCCCTACGACGACGAGCGCGGCGAGCTGTACGTCTCCCGCACGCTGACCTCCGAGGGACGCAGCCGCGCGAGCGTCGGAGGGCGCGCCGCCCCCGCCGGGGTGCTGGCCGACCTGGCCGACGACCTCGTCGTCGTGCACGGCCAGTCCGAGCAGCTGCGGCTGCGCTCCGCTGCCGCGCAGCGCGACGCGCTCGACCGGTTCGGCGGATCTGCGATCGCGCTGACCCGCGGCGGGTACGAGGAGGCCTGGGAGCGCTGGCGCACGCTGTCGGCGCAGCTTGACGAGATCGCCGGCAACCAGGAGCGACGCCGTGCCGAGGCCGATGACCTGCGCGAGGCGCTCGCACTGATCGAGGCGACGGATCCGCAGCCGGGGGAGGACGACGCACTCGCCGAGCGGGCCGAGCGCCTCGCAAACGCCGAGGAGCTGCGCCAGGCCGCCGCGATCGCGCGGGCGGCGCTCTCGGACGAGGACGGCGGCAGCGACGTCTCCACTCTCACCGCCGAAGCCCGGCGCGCCCTCGAGCGGTCGAGCGACCCCGAGCTCGCGAGCATCGCCGAGAGCATCGCCGAGATCGGCTATCGCGCCACGGACATCGCCGCCCAGCTGAGCGGCTACCTCGCCGATCTGGACGAGTCGGGGCCCCATGAGCTGGAGGCGGTCGAGGAGCGCCGCTCGGCGCTCGCCGCCCTGGTCCGCGCCCACGGCAGCCTCGACGCCGCCCTCGCGGTGTGGAACACCGGATCCGCGCGTCTCGCCGAGCTCGATGACGACTCCGACCACATCGAGCGGCTCACCATCGACCGGGACGCCGCGCGCGCCGCGCTCGACGAGGCCGCCGCCGCACTCACCGCGACGCGGACCGAGGCCGCGGGCCGGCTCGGTGCGGCCGTCACCGAGGAGCTGCACGCCCTCGCGATGCCGGACGCGCGCCTCGTGGTTTCGATCGCGGAGGGCGTGGAGAGCACGCACGGGCGCGACGACGTGGCGATCCTGCTCGCACCGCACCCCGGCGCCGAACCGCGCTCGGTCGCCAAGAGCGCCTCGGGCGGCGAGCTGTCCCGCGTGATGCTCGCGATCGAGGTGGTGATCGCCGGGACGGATCCGGTGCCGACCTTCGTGTTCGACGAGGTCGATGCGGGCATCGGCGGCGCGGCGGCGATCGAGGTGGGGCGCCGCCTGGCGCGCCTCGCCCGCACGTCCCAGGTGATCGCGGTCACCCACCTCGCGCAGGTGGCGGCGTTCGCGAACAACCATCTCAGCGTCGTCAAGGCGAACGACGGACAGGTCACCGCCTCGAGCGTGCGCCGCCTGGACGGCGAGGATCGCGAGGCCGAGATGGCGCGCCTGCTCTCCGGTCTCGCCGACTCGGGGGCCGCCCTCGAGCACGCCCGTGAGCTGCTCGCCCTGGGAGAGGGGTAGGACCACGATGGCCCGGACGGTCGCCGTTCTCGGAGAGGCGCTGGTCGACATCGTCGTCGGCGGATCCGCGCACGCCGGAGGATCCCCGATGAACGTCGCGGTCGGACTCGCCCGTCTCGGCGATCCGACCGTCCTGCACACGCGCCTCGGATCCGACGCGCACGGCGATCTGCTCCGCGCCCACCTCCGCACGGCCGGTGTCGAACTCGGCGCGGACTCCGTCGTCGACGAGCCCACCTGGACCGCCACCGCCACCCTCGATGCGGAGGGCAAGGCGCAGTACGCGTTCGCGCTCGGCGGCGCGATCGCGGTGCCCGTCCTCGCCGATCTGCGCCTCGTGCACACCGGGTCGATCGGGGCGCTGCGGGCGGAGGAGGCGGACGCCGTGCGCGACGCCTTCCATGATGCGGATCCGGGGATCCTGCGCAGCTTCGACCCGAACATCCGCGCCGATGTGATGGGGCCGGGCGCGGCGGCACGCACCCGCCGGCTCGCCGCCGAGTGCCACGTCGTCAAGCTCAGCGACGAGGACGCCGCCTGGTTGCACCCCGGTGAGGAGCTCGACAGCGTGCTCGCGCAGCTCGCCTCCCTCGGCGTGCGCTTCGCCGTCATCACGCGCGGCGGAGACGGCTGCGTCGCGCTCGTCGACGGGGTCCGCTATGCGCGCGCCGCCCGTCCGGTCGCCGTGGTGGACACCATCGGCGCCGGCGACGCGTTCATGTCGGGGCTGCTGCACGGGCTGCTCCGCGACAGCACCGATCGCCTGCTCGTCGGCGGCGACGCGCTCCCCGCCGGCGCCGTGGAGGCGGCTCTCGACACGGCGCTCGCCTCCGCGGCGGTCACCGTTTCCCGGGCCGGGGCGAACCCGCCGGATTCCAACGAGCTCGCAACGCTCCTGGGCTGATAGCATTAAAGCCCGTGATGCAGAACTCAGCCGCGCGGACAGACAACGACACCACCAAGCACATCTTCGTGACGGGCGGTGTCGTTTCCTCGTTGGGCAAGGGCCTGACGGCGGCCAGCCTCGGCAACCTGCTCACCGCGCGCGGACTGCGCGTCGTCATGCAGAAGCTGGATCCCTATCTGAACGTGGATCCTGGCACGATGAACCCGTTCCAGCACGGTGAGGTGTTCGTCACGGACGACGGCGCGGAGACCGATCTCGACATCGGCCACTACGAGCGCTTCCTCGACATCGAGCTGAGCCAGGCCGCGAACGTCACGACCGGCCAGATCTACTCGCAGGTCATCGCCAAGGAGCGCCGCGGCGAGTACCTGGGCGACACCGTGCAGGTGATCCCGCACATCACCGACGAGATCAAGCGGCGCATGCGGCTGCAGGCCGACGAGACCCCCAAGCCCGACGTCATCATCACCGAGATCGGCGGCACGGTCGGCGACATCGAGTCGCAGCCGTTCATCGAGTCGGCGCGGCAGATCCGCCACGAGCTCGGTCGCACGAACGTGTTCTTCGTGCACGTCTCCCTGGTGCCGTTCATGGGCGCCTCGGGGGAGCAGAAGACGAAGCCGACCCAGCACTCCGTCGCCACCCTGCGCTCGATCGGCATCCAGCCGGACGCGCTGGTGCTGCGCAGCGACCGTCCCGTCACCGACTCGAACAAGCGCAAGATCGCGCTCATGTGCGACGTCGACGAGGACGCGGTCGTGAACGCCGTCGATGTGCCCAGCATCTACGACATCCCCACGATGCTGCACGACCAGGGGCTGGACGACTACATCGTCGATGCGCTCGGCCTCGCCAAGGCGGCCGACGTGGACTGGTCGCGCTGGCAGAAGGTCCTGCAGGCGGTGCACAACCCGAAGCACGAGATCACGATCGGCCTGGTCGGCAAGTACATCGACCTGCCCGACGCGTACCTCTCTGTCACCGAGGCCCTCAAGGCCGGCGGCTTCGCACACGAGGTGGCGGTGAAGATCCGCTGGATCCCGTCCGACTCCTGCGAGACCCCGGAGGGCGCGGCCAAGGCGCTGTCCGACCTCGACGGCATCTGCGTGCCCGGCGGCTTCGGCATCCGCGGCATCGAGGGCAAGCTCGGCGCGCTCCGCTTCGCACGAGAGCAGGGGATCCCCACCCTCGGCCTCTGCCTCGGCCTGCAGTGCATGGTCATCGAGTACGCGCGCGACGTCGCCGGGATCGCCGGCGCCTCGTCGAGCGAGTTCGACCCCGACACCGCAGAGCCGGTCATCGCCACGATGGCCGAGCAGGTCGAGATCCTCGACGGCGGCGACCTCGGCGGCACCATGCGCCTCGGCCTCTACAAGGCCGCCCTCGCGGAGGGCTCGCTCGCGGCCGAGCTCTACGGCGCCCCCGAGGCGTCCGAGCGGCACCGCCACCGCTACGAGGTGAACAACGCCTACCGCGATCGCCTCGCCGAGGCCGGGCTGTCGTTCTCCGGACTCAACCCGGAGCTCGACCTCGTCGAGTACGTCGAGCTGCCGCGCGACGTGCACCCGTTCTACATCGCCACGCAGGCGCACCCCGAGCTGCGCTCCCGGCCGACCGCGCCGCACCCGCTGTTCCGCGGACTCGTGGGCGCGGCGATCGAGCGGCACCGCTCCAGCGAGCTGTTCGACGACGAGGACTGAGGTGACCGAGCTCCGCGACGAGCCGTTCGCGCCCGAGATCCTCGGCAGCGACGTCGTGTACCGCGGCGCGGTGTGGGACGTGCGCGAGGACCGTGTCCGCTACGGCGACGGCGAGATCGTGCGCCAGTACCTCGACCACACCGGTGCGGTGGCGGTCGTCGCCGTCGACGAGGACCGGCGGGTGCTGCTGATCCAGCAGTACCGGCATCCGATCCGGCAGCGCGACTGGGAGCTGCCCGCGGGGCTGCTCGACGTCGTCGGTGAGGATCCGATGCACGCCGCGCGGCGGGAGCTCGCCGAGGAGGCGGATCTCACCGCCACCGGCTGGGAGCCGCTGGTCTCGGCGTACACCACGCCCGGGAGCAACTCGGAGATCATCCACATCTACCTCGCGACGGGGCTGAGCCCGGCCGCCGAGCCGTTCGCCCGCACGGACGAGGAGGCCGATATCCGGCTCGCCTGGGTTCCGCTCACCGAGGCCGCCGACGGCGTGCTCGCCGGACGGCTGCGCAACGGGATCCTCGCGGTCGGCGTGCTCGCGGCCGAACGGCACCTGCGCGGGGCCTGAGACATGCGGCGGGCCTGACGTGCAGCTGGACCGGGCGCTGGACGCGTATCTGCGGCATGTGACGATCGAGCGCGGACTCGCCGAGCACACCCTCGCCGCGTACCGTCGCGACCTCGGCGGCTACACGGCCTGGCTGGGGGAGCAGGGCATCTCCGACACCGACGAGATCACCGCGGAGACCGTCGCCGCCTTCGCCGCGGACCGGGCGAGCGCCGAACCCGCACCGGCCGCCTCGAGCCTCGCGCGGCTGCAGTCCGCCGTGCGCGGCTGGCATCGCTTCCTCGCCCGCGAGGGCATCGCCGATGCGGATCCGAGCACGCGGCTGCGCCCGCCCAAGCAGCCGCGCCGCCTGCCGAAGGCGCTCACGATCGATCAGGTCGAGCGGCTGCTGGCCGCGCCCGCGGCGGAGGATCCGCTCGGGATCCGCGACCGTGCCCTCCTCGAACTGCTCTATGCGACCGGCGCCCGCGTCTCGGAGGCGGTGTCCCTCGACGTCGACGACCTCGCGCACGGCGACGTGCTGCGGCTGCGTGGGAAGGGATCCAAGGAGCGCATCGTCCCGATCGGCTCCTACGCCAGGGCGGCGGTCGACGCGTACCTCACCCGGGTGCGGCCCGCGCTCGCCGCGAAGGGGCGGGCGTCGGCGAAGCTGTTCCTCGGTGCGCGGGGCGCGCCGCTCAGCCGGCAGAGCGCCTGGCTGATCATCCGTGCCGCGGCCGAGCACGCGCAGATCACCGCCGAGGTCTCGCCGCACACGCTGCGGCACTCCTTCGCGACGCACCTGCTGCAGGGCGGCGCCGACGTGCGCGTCGTGCAGGAGCTGCTCGGCCACGCCTCGGTCGCCACGACGCAGATCTACACGCATGTGTCCGTGGACACGCTTCGCGACGTCTACGTGACATCGCATCCGCGCGCTCGGTAATGGTTTGAAGTCAGACCATTGACAGTGAAGGCGGGTGACCGCCAGAATCGCTGCACACGCTCCCTCCACTGAAAGCAGGCAGCACTTCATGAGCGAATCGACAAAGGCGCCGGAATCGCACCCGATCGACGACGACGCCGCAGCCCTGGCCGCCCTGGGCTACAAGCAGGAACTGCACAGGGGGATGTCGGGGTTCAGCAACTTCGCCGTCTCCTTCTCGATCATCTCGATCCTCGCGGGATGCATCACGTCCTACGCCATCGCCCTGAACTCGGGCGGTCCTTCGGCGATCACGATCGGCTGGCCGCTCGTCGGCGTCTTCGTGCTCATGGTCGCCCTCGCCATGGCGGAGGTGTGCTCCAAGTACCCGACCGCCGGCGGCCTCTACTTCTGGGCCGGCCGCCTCGCCAAGCGCAACAAGCGCCAGTGGGCCTGGGGAGTGGGCTGGTTCAACTTCCTCGGCGAGGTCGCGGTGACCGCCGCGATCGACTTCGGCGCGGCGACCACGATGATGGCGTTCGCGAACCTCGTGTGGGGCATCGAGCCCACCAAGGCCAGCACGTTCGGCCTGTTCGTGGTGCTGATCGTCGTGCACGGCCTGCTGAACACCTTCGGCGTCAACATCGTGAGCCTCCTCTCGAACGTCTCCGCGTGGTGGCACATCGTCGGCGTGCTCGTCATCGTCGGCGCGCTGTGGATCATGCCGACCCAGCACCAGGACGTGGGCTGGACGTTCACGCACTGGTACAACGGCACCGGCTGGTCGTTCGGCCCGTACGTGTTCCTCATGGGTCTGCTCATGGCGCAGTACACGTACACCGGCTACGACGCCTCCGCACACGTCGCCGAGGAGACCAAGAACGCCTCGATCGCCGCTCCCAAGGGCATCGTGATGAGCGTCGTGATCTCGATCATCGGCGGCTGGATCCTGCTGTTCTCGATCACCGCGGCGATCCAGGACGGCAGCGACAAGGGCATCGCGGCGCTGCTCGGTTCCGAGACCGGCCTCCCGCCGGCGCAGATCTTCCTCGACGCGCTGAACAACCCGGTGATGGCGAAGTTCCTGCTGTTCATCGTGTGCGGCGCGCAGTTCTTCTGCGGCATGGCCTCGGTCACCGCGAACTCGCGGATGAGCTATGCGTTCTCGCGGGACAACGCGATCCCCGGTTCGCGGCTCTGGGCCAAGGTCAACAAGCGCACCGGCACGCCGACCAACTCCATCTGGCTCTGCGTCGTGCTGTCGATCATCCTCACCACCCCGGCGCTGTTCAACACCACCGCGTACCTCGCGGTGACCTCGGTCGCCGTCATCGGCCTGTACATCGCGTACGTCACGCCGGTGTTCCTGCGCCGTCTGGACCGCAACTTCGCCCCCGGTCCCTGGAGCCTGGGCAAGTGGAGCGCGGTCGTGGGCTGGATCGCGGTCGTCTGGGTGATCTTCATCATCATCCTGTTCGTGCTCCCGCCGGTGAACCCGATCACGATCGACACGTTCAACTACGCCCCGATCGCGGTGGCCGTGGTCGCGATCCTCGCGATCGTGCTCTGGTACGGCTACGGCAAGCGCGACTTCATGGCGTCCAGCGCCGAGGCGGAGCACCTCACGATCTCCGCCGACAAGCTGCTGGAGGAATGATCCCCGAATGACGGACGCGATGGACTCTCCTCTGGTGGATGCCGCGCTGCACCCGGTCCGGGGCCACATGGCCTTCGAGAGCTGCGTGGAGCAGCTCGGATCGGCGATCAGGCTCGGGATCTTCCGGGTGGGGACGAAGCTGCCCGGTGAGCGCGAGCTCGCCGAGAGGCTCACTGTCTCCCGCGCCACCCTGAGGGAGGCCATCAGCGCCCTCCGCGCCGCCGGGCTCGTCACGACGACCCGGGGGCGCGGAGGGGGCACCGTCGTCCAGCCGGCCGCGGAGCAGTGGCCGGCGGACCAGACCCCGCCGCGCCGGGCCGAGATCGACGATGTGCTCGTGTTCCGCTCCGTCATCGAACCCGGTGCCGCATACCGGGCCGCGCTGACGCCGCTGGACGAGGCGCAGCGCACCCTGCTCACGGACGGCCTCGCCGACCTCGCGGCCGCCGAGACCCCCGCCGACTACCGCCAGGCGGACGCCCGCCTGCACCTCTCGATCGCGACGGTCTGCGGATCCGACGAGCTGGACCGCGCGTGCAACGCGGTGCAGGTGCGGATCCACCAGCTGCTCGCCGAGATCCCGTTCCTGAAGACCAACATCGATCACTCCGAGACCGAGCATCGCGCGATCGTCGCCGCGATCCTGGCCGGCGACGCCGACCGGGCCCGCGACATCATGACCGCCCATTGCGAAGCCACCGCCGCGCTTCTCACCGGTCTGCTGAAATGAAGGACACCGCTGACATGACCTCTTCCGACCTGAACGTCCCCGCCCGCAACGATCGCATGCTCACGGTCGAGCAGCTGCGCGGGCGGATAGCGGACGGCTCCGTCGACACCGTGATCCTCGCGTTCACCGACATGCAGGGACGGCTGCAGGGCAAGCTGCTGCACGCGCGCTTCTTCCTCGATTCCGTGCTCGGGCACGGCACGGAGGGCTGCAACTACCTGCTCGCCGTCGACGTCGACATGAACACCGTGGAGGGCTACGCGCACGCCTCGTGGGCGGACGGATACGGCGACATGGAGTTCGTGCTCGACCTCGCGACGATCCGCCCGATGCCGCACCGCCCCGGCACCGTGATGATCCAGTGCGACCTCGCGGGCACGAACGGCGCCGTGGTGCGGGTCTCCCCGCGCGACATCCTGCGCGCCCAGACCGAGCGGGCCGCCGCGCACGGCTGGAAGGCGCTGGCCGGCACCGAGCTGGAGTTCGTGATCTTCAACACGCCCTACGACCGCGCCTGGGACACCGGATACCGCGACCTCGAACCCGCGAACCGCTACAACGTCGACTACTCGATCCTGGGCTCGACGCTCGTCGAGCCGCTGCTGCGCGAGATCCGCAACACGATGTACGACTCCGGTCTGAACGTGGAGTCGGCCAAGGGCGAGTGCAACTTCGGCCAGCACGAGATCGCCTTCCTCTACGACGAGGTGATCGCCACGGCCGACAACCACGCGTACTACAAGACCGCGGCCAAGGACATCGCCCGCCAGCACGGGCAGTCGATCACCTTCATGGCGAAGCCGAATCAACGCGAGGGCAACTCCTGCCACGTGCACATGTCGCTGCGCGGAAAGGACGACGACGCGCTCGTGTTCTGGGACGCGGAGCGCGGCACGCGTTCGGCGCTGTACGACCACTTCATCGCGGGTGTGCTCGCCACGATGCGCGACTTCACGCTCTTCTACGCGCCCAACATCAACTCGTACAAGCGGTTCGTGAAGGGTTCCTTCGCGCCCACCGCGATCGCCTGGGGCGTGGACAACCGCACCAGCGCCGTGCGCCTGGTCGGCGAGCGCGCCGCGGCGCGCATGGAGAACCGCCTGCCGGGCGGCGACATGAACCCGTATCTGGGACTCGCCGCCATGCTCGCCGGCGGCCTGTACGGCATCGAGCACGAGCTGCCCCTGGAACCGGAGACCAAGGGCAACGCCTACGAGTCCGGCGCGCCCACGGTGCCCTCGACGATGCACGAGGCCCGCGAGGCGCTGGCCCAGTCCGCCATCGCGAACGAGGTGTTCGGCGAGGGTGTGGTGAAGCACTACGTCAACTACGCCGACGTCGAGATCGCGGCCTTCGACGCCGCCGTCACCGATTGGGAGCTGCGCCGGGGCTTCGAGCGGCTGTGAACGGATTCATCGGACATCTCGAAAGGCTGTGGGCATGAGGATCCCTTCTTCCCGCTACGGCGCCGGCGGCGCCTTCACCGTGCTCAACCCGGCGACCGGGCGCCCGGTCGCGGACGTCGGCCTGGCCGACCTCGGCGAGACCGACGCGGCGATCCAGCGGGCGCACCGCGCCTTCCCCGCCTGGCGTGCCATCGCGCCGGGGGAGCGGGCGCGGCTGCTGCGGTCGTTCGCGAGCATGGTCGAGGCGCACATCGACGAGCTCGCCGCGCTCGAGGTGGCGAATGCGGGCCATACGATCGGCAACGCGCGCTGGGAGGCCGGCAACGTCCGCGACGTGCTGAACTACTACAGCGCGAGCCCGGAGCGGCACTTCGGCAAGCAGATCCCGGTGCCCGGCGGCGTGGACGTGACCTTCCACGAGCCGCTCGGCGTGGTCGGGATCATCGTGCCGTGGAACTTCCCGATGCCGATCGCCGGCTGGGGCTTCGCGCCCGCGCTCGCCGCAGGCAACACCGTGGTGCTCAAGCCCGCCGAGCTCACGCCGCTCACCGCTATGCGGCTCGGGGAGCTCGCGCTCGAGGCCGGGCTGCCGGAGGGCGTGTTCACGGTGATCACGGGCAAGGGCCGCGTTGTCGGCGACCGGTTCGTGACGAACCCGCTCGTGCGCAAGGTGTGCTTCACCGGATCCACCGACGTCGGCAAGGGGATCATGCGCGGCTGCGCCGACCAGGTCAAGCGGCTCACCCTGGAGCTCGGCGGCAAGAACGCCAACATCGTCTTCGACGACGCGGACCTGGAGGCCGCCGCCGCGGCGGCGCCCGGGGGAGGACTCGACAACGCCGGACAGGACTGCTGCGCCCGCTCCCGGATCCTCGTACAGGACACGGTGTACGAGCGGTTCCTCGAGCTGCTGCAGCCCGCGGTCGAGGCGTTCCGGGTGAAGGATCCGACGGCGGAGGACGCGGAGATGGGGCCGATGGTGTCGGCCGCGCAGCGCGACGCCGTCGCCGCCCACCTGGACGGCGCCGACATCGCGTTCCGCGGGCGCGGCGTCGCCGGCGCGGACTGGGACGGCGGCTTCTGGCTCGCCCCCGCCGTGGTGCTGCCGCGCGACGCCGCGGACCCGGTGTGGTCGCAGGAGCTGTTCGGCCCGGTGCTGGCGGTCATGCCGTTCCGCGACGAGGCCGACGCGATCGCCAAGGCCAACGACACCGAGTACGGGCTGAGCGGATCCATCTTCAGCCGCGACATCGGCCGCGCCCTGCGCGTCGCACGCGGCGTCGAGAGCGGCAACCTCTCGATCAACTCGCACTCCTCGGTGCGCTACTGGACCCCCTTCGGCGGGTTCAAGCAGTCGGGGCTCGGACGCGAACTCGGGCCGGACGCACCGGACTCCTTCTCCGAGGTGAAGAACGTGTTCATCTCCACCGCATACTGAACTCCTCACACAGCGAAAGGCGCACACAGGAATGGGAAAGCTCGAAGGCAAGGTCGGCGTCATCACGGGCGGCTGCAGCGGCATCGGACTGGCGACGGCGAAGAAGTTCGTCGCCGAGGGGGCGAAGGTCGTCATCGGCGATCTCGACGAGGCGAACGGGCCCCGGATCGCGGAGGAGCTCGGCGGCGTGTTCGTGTCGGTGAACGTCACGGATCAGGCCCAGGTCGAGAACCTGTTCCGGGTCGCCCACGACACCTACGGCCGCATCGACATCGCCTTCAACAACGCCGGCATCTCGCCGGCCTCGGACGACTCGATCCTGAAGACCGGGATCGACGCGTGGAACCTCGTGCAGGACGTGAACCTCACCAGCGTCTACTACTGCTGCAAGGCGGTGCTGCCGTACATGCTCGAGCAGGGCAGCGGATCCATCATCAACACCGCGTCCTTCGTCGCGATCATGGGCGCGGCGACCTCGCAGATCTCCTACACGGCGTCCAAGGGCGGCGTGCTCGCGATGACCCGCGAGCTGGGCGTGCAGTTCGCCCGCAAGGGCATCCGCGTGAACGCGCTCTGCCCCGGACCGGTGAACACCCCGCTGCTGCAGGAGCTGTTCGCGAAGGATCCGGAGCGCGCCGCCCGCCGACTCGTGCACGTGCCGATGGGGCGCTTCGCCGAGCCCGAGGAGATCGCGAACGCCGTGGCCTTCCTCGGCAGCGACGAGTCGAGCTTCATCACCGCGATGGACTTCCTCGTCGACGGCGGACTCTCCAACGCCTACGTCACCCCGCTGGACGCCGACTTTGACTGACCTGCCGGAGGGGCCCCGCCCGGTCATCGGGATCACGACCTACCGTCAGGACGCCTCCTGGGGCACCTGGCGGCAGGTCGAGGCCGACCTGCTTCCGAGCGACTACGCGCGCTCGATCGAGCGGGCCGGTGGGATCCCGGTGCTGCTGCCTCCGGTGGCCGCACCGGAGGCGGCGCGCGCGGTGCTTGCGCGCCTGGACGGCATCCTCATCGCGGGCGGGGCCGATGTGAACCCCGCCCGCTACGGGCAGGAGCCGGATCCCGCCGTCGTGCGGTGGGACGACGACCGCGACGCGTGGGAGTTCGCCCTGCTCGGGGAGGCGGAGCGGATCCGGCTGCCGCTGCTCGGCATCTGCCGCGGGATGCAGCTCATGGCGGTGGCCGGGGGTGGATCCCTCGTGCAGCATCTGCCCGACGTGGTCGGGCACGACCGGCACGGCGGAGGTCCGACCACCTACGGCACGGCCGAGGTGCGGGTCGACGCCGAGGGACGCGTGGCCGGGCTCGTCGCACCCGAGGTGACGGTGCCCGTGCACCATCACCAGGCGGTCGCCGCGCACCCGGGCTACCGGGCGGTGGCGCACGACGCCGACGGGGTGCTGCAGGCGATGGAGGGGGAGGGCGACAGGTTCGCGGTCGGGGTGCAGTGGCACCCGGAGACGGACGACGATCCGGCGCTGTTCGACGGATTGGTCGCCGCGGCGCGGGAGCGCGTGCGGGAGCGGGGGCACCGCTAGACTCGAGCGAGCACGACGAAGCAGGAGAGACGTGGCGAAGAAGACGAAGGACGACACCCCGATCGGGCCGACCGGCCGTCCCTACCAGGGCTTCCCCATCCCTGCTCCGCTGAAGGCGCATGGTCCCGCGCGCATCATCGCGCTGTGCAACCAGAAGGGCGGCGTCGGCAAGACGACCACCTCGATCAATCTCGCGGCCTCGCTCGCCGAGTACGGGCGCAAGGTGCTCGCGGTCGACTTCGACCCGCAGGGCGCGCTGTCGGCGGGTCTCGGGATCCCGACCCACGACAGCCTGACGGTCTACGACCTGCTGCTGGACACCAAGCGCGACCCGCACGACGCGATCGTGCACACGAACGTCGAGGGCCTGGACCTCATCCCGGCCAACATCGACCTCTCCGCGGCCGAGGTGCACCTCGTGAACGAGGTCGCCCGGGAGACGATCCTCTCGCGTGTGCTGCGTCAGGTGGCGGGCGAGTACGACGTCATCCTCATCGACTGCCAGCCCTCGCTGGGGCTGCTGACGGTGAACGCGCTGACCGCCGCGCACGGCGTGCTGATCCCGCTGGAGTGCGAGTTCTTCGCGCTGCGCGGTGTGGCGCTGCTCATCGAGACCATCGACAAGGTGCGCGACCGGCTGAACCCGTCGATCCGGCTCGACGGCCTCCTCGCCACGATGTACGACGCGCGCACGCTGCACTCCCGCGAGGTGCTGGAGCGGGTCGTGGAGGCGTTCGGCGACGACGTGCTGGAGACCGTGATCGGGCGCACCGTGAAGTTCCCCGACGCCTCGGTGTCGGGCGTGCCGATCACCGAGTTCGCGCCGGAGCACCCCGCCGCCCAGGCGTACCTGCGACTGGCCCGGGAGCTGGTCGCGCGTGGCGCCGTCGCCTGACGAGGGCGCATCGGTCCCCGAGGCTCCGGACGGAGCGGACTCGCTCCCTGAGCCCGTCGAGGGGTTCCGGGTCTCGCTGTCGAACTTCGACGGACCGTTCGACCTGCTGCTGACCCTCATCTCGAAGCACGAGATGGACATCACCGAGGTGTCGCTGAGCAAGGTGACCGACGAGTTCATCGCCTACCTGCGCGAGCTCGGCCCTTCGACAGGCTCAGGGACCGACCCTTCGACCGGTTCCGCGGCCGACCTCGACGAGGCCAGCGAGTTCCTCGTCGTCGCCGCGACGCTGCTGGACATGAAGGTCGCGGGCTTGCTCCCGCAGGGCGAGCTCGTGGACGCCGAGTCCGTCGCGCTGCTGGAGGCCAGGGATCTGCTGTTCGCGCGGCTGCTCCAGTACCGTGCGTTCAAGGAGGTCTCCGCCTGGTTCGCGCGCAGCCTGCAGCACGAGGACCGGCGGCATGCCCGCGCGGTGCGGCTGGACGAGAAGCACCGTGCCCGCACGCCCGAGCTGGTGTGGACCCTGAGCGCCTCGGACTTCGCGACCCTCGCCCTGCTGGCGTTCGCGCCGAAGGAGATCCCCACGGTCGGCCTGGACCACCTGCACGCGCCGCTCGTCAGCATCCGCGAGCAGGCCGCGATCGTGGTCACGCTGCTGCGCAGTGCCGAATCCGTGACCTTCCGCGAGATCGTCGCCGGCGCCGTCGAGCCCGGCATCGTGGTCGCGCGGTTCCTCTCCGTGCTCGAGCTCTACCGGCATGCGGCGCTCTCCTTCGAGCAGCTGGAGCCGCTCGGCGAGCTGACCCTGCGCTGGTCGGCGGAGCACTGGTCCGACGAGATGCTGGCGACGTTGGGAGCCGACTATGACCGATGACACCGTGACCGATGACACCATGACGGACGGCACCGCGACGGACGGCACCGTGACGGACGCACTGTCGGCGGGCGACGACGCGCGCGCCGCCGTCGCCGAGGCGCCGCTGACCGAGCGGCTCGAGGCGATCCTGCTCATCATCGAGGAGCCGCACAGCCTGGTCTCGCTCGCCGCGGCCGTGGGCGCGCCGGTGCCGGCCGTGCGTCAGGCGATCGCGACCCTCGTCGACGACTACGACGGCCGTGGCCGCGGGCCGCGCCGCGGATTCGAGCTGCGTGAGGTCGGCGGCGGCTGGCGGCTCTATGTGCGCGAGGACTACGACGACCTCGTCGC
This sequence comes from Actinomycetota bacterium, assembly GCA_018268435.1. GTDB lineage: Bacteria > Actinomycetota > Actinomycetes > Actinomycetales > Microbacteriaceae > Microbacterium. The sequence goes on along the minus strand of JAFDWP010000009.1, from coordinate 1,312 downwards.
GGATTTCGTGGGCGGTCAGGCGCCGGCACGGCTGTCGCAGGCCGCGCTCGAGACGCTCTCCGTGATCGCGTACAAGCAGCCGGTGACGCGGAGCCAGGTCGCCTCGATCCGTGCCGTGAACGTGGACTCGGTCGTGCGCACCCTGGTCGGCCGCGGGCTCATCACCGAGCTCTTCCAGGACTCCGAGACCGGCGCCATCAACTACGGCACCACCGACCTGCTGCTGCAGAACCTCGGCATCAACTCGCTCGACGAGCTGCCGCCGATCTCCCCGCTGCTCGACGACGGCGCCGACGGCTTCGACGAGAGGATCGCCCGATGACCCCCGCCCCGACCGATCCGTTCGCGGCTCCCGAAGGCGTGCGCCTGCAGAAGGTGCTCGCGAACGCCGGCGTCGCCTCGCGGCGCGTGATCGAGCAGTACATCGTGGAGGGCCGGATCCGGGTGAACGGGGCCGTCGTCACCGAGCTCGGCACCCGGATCGACCCGGAGAAGGACCTGGTCGACGTCGACGGCACCGCGGTCCAGCTCGACACCGGCAAGCGCTACGTCATGCTGAACAAGCCCACCGGGGTGGTCTCGTCCATGAAGGACGAGAAGGGGCGGGCGGATCTGCGCCGCTTCACGATGGAGTACGAGGAGCGCCTCTACAACGTCGGCCGCCTGGACGCGGAGACCAGCGGACTGCTCATCCTCACCAACGACGGCGACCTCGCGCATGTGCTCGCGCATCCCTCGTTCGGCGTGACCAAGGTCTACATCGCCAAGGTCGAGGGCACCGTCACCGCCCAGACGATCGCGACCCTGACCCGGGGCGTCGAGCTCGAGGACGGCCCGATCGCCGCGGACAAGGCGCGGCTGCTGGACTCCTCGCGCGGATCCAGCCTCGTGGAGCTCACCCTGCACTCCGGCCGCAACCGGATCGTGCGCCGCATGCTCGCCGCGGTCGGGCACCCGGTCACGGAGCTCGTGCGCCGCCAGTTCGGCCCGCTGCACCTGGGAACCCTCCCGGCCGGGAAGTCGCGCGAACTGACTAAAATCGAACTCGGCGCGCTTCTGACCCTGTCGCGCCAGGATTCCCCCGCGGACGCCGCCGCGGAGCCTTCGAGCCCTTCGAGGGGTCTCAGGGGCCAAGCCTCAGGGATCGAGCAGGCGCGGGGAGACGCGCAGGAGAACGAGTGAGCGACACGATCAGGACGCCGGTCGAGCGTGCCGCGCGACTGTCCGGGACCATCCGGATCGTCGGCGCGGGGCTTCTCGGCGCCAGCATCGGGCATGCGCTCACCGCGAAGGGCGTCGATGTCGCCCTCGC
>JAFDWP010000099.1 GCA_018268435.1 Actinomycetota bacterium | reverse complement strand
CGACATGCGGCTCGGGTGCGTTCCTGTTCGCCGGACTGCGAGTGCTGCAGCCGCTCTACAACGCCACCCTCGACGCACTCGAGCGTCACGTCAGATCCACTGCTTTCCCCGAAGGCAAGGCTCTGCTCGAGACGGTGTCCAACCACGCCAACACCGAGTACTTCGTCCTCAAGCACGCCACTCTCAGCAACCTCTACGGCGTCGACATCATGCGCGAAGCGGTCGAGGTCGCCCGGCTCCGGCTCTTCCTGAAGCTCGTGGCATCCATCGACGACCGTAAGGACCTCGAACCGCTCCCCGACCTCGACTTCAACATCAAGCCGGGGAACACGCTCGTGGGAGCTCTCACGTTGGATTCTCTCGAGGAGGACAGCGGCACACTTTTCACCAGCAACCGAATCACAGAGGTCAAGAAGTCTGCGGCGCGAATCTCAGAGCAATACTCCGCCTTCCGTGAGCGTCAAGAGACCAACGAATCATCCGTCGACCTGCGCCGCGAGCTCGTTGCCCTCCTCGACGAGGTGCGTCGAGATGTCGACGACCTCTACCACTCGGCAACGATGGTCCCTCAGCCGCTGACGGCGTGGGTGGAGACGCACCATCCCTTTCACTGGTTCGTTGAGTTTCCCGAGGTCTTGGAACAGGGCGGTTTCGACGTCGTTATTGGGAACCCGCCCTATGTGAACCGGCGCGAGCTCGGCTACCGCATCACGGGATTCCGAACTGACGACGTCGACGACATCTATGCATCGTGCTGTGAGAGATCCGCGCAGATCACCCGCCCCGATGGACGCCTGAGCCTCATTGTCCCAATCCGTAGCCAGTTCGGCGATCGTGATGAGTCGCTGCGGAGGTACTACACCGAGCGATTCGGTGCTATTTGGGTGAGCACTTTCCAGGAGCGCCCTGCTGCACTGTTCCAGGTGAAGGTGCGCAGCACGATTATCACTGCGGCCGGGCAGGGGAAAGCGTCAGAGATCTACACCACGATCACCCACAGCTGGATCGAGCCGTTCCGGCCCCACCTGATGGCGACTCTTCGATACGCATTGCGCCCGAGGACCACCAAGACCCCGAACTGGATGCGATCGAGCAGCAACGCCATGTTCGAGCTCATGGACACGCTGCTGGCGAAGGGATCGCTGCAGGCATCCCTGGTGCGTGTCAGCGACTTCTCGGTGGGGTTCAAGAAGACCGCGACCTACTTCCTCAGCACATACACGGTGCCCCCGGTGACCTATGAGAGGTCTACCCACGCCGCCGTGCCGCTGAACGAAGGAAAGCTGTTCACCCAGCACCGTAACGATCAGCTGGCGGCCAGCGCCGTCGCCGCGTCACGTCTGGCTTTCCTATGGTGGACGTTCACGGGCGACTGCTTCAACGTCACCAAGGGCACGATGTCGGCGATCCCGTTCTCGCTGCGCAGCTGCGACCAGGCCGCTCGTGATGCACTGGTCGACCTGGGCAAACGGATCGAGAAGGCGCTGCCCGATGTCCGGTCTTGGGATCTCAACTCCGGCAAGTACGTCGGTGGCTACGCGATCCCCGAACTGCGACAGATCACCGATGAGGCTGACGAGATCATTCTCGGTTCGATTGGACGACTCGATCTGCTGCCTGAGATTCAGTACGCGCACGCCAGGATGTACAAGAGCACCGGCATTTCGGGAACCACCCTGCGACAGCTTCCGTTCGAGACGGAGTGATCAACCTGCTCTCCATTCTCGTCACGCGTGTGCTACGTCGACCATGGCGCCGCATTCCACCGCATCGAAGCGGTCGCGAAGGTCGACGACACGCTGCGGGTGGCTTGACCTCACGCAGCAGAACGTTCGAGATGCGATCGCGGCGGCAAGCGACGCCGAGGCGCTGTACCGGAGCGGGACCGGCCAGCAACTACTGATCGCCGCCAAAATGGAAGACGCCCGGTGGGTGAAGCGGGAGATGGGAAGGAGCACTTGTCAGAGATACTGCTTCTCAACCGCCGCACCGCAACCGGGCGTCTCAGATGAGATTACTCCACCCTGGCGACAGGCGTATAGGCGGCTGTGCGATCGCACGAGGCGGGCCGAGTCATTCGCCTGCGCATTGGCGGGCGTGCGATCTCGAGCGGGCCGGTAGTCCACCCCTCGCAGTCGGTGAACGACAGTCGCCCTGGGCGGAACTCGCGGGCGGGCCTCGCGGTCAGGCGCAGCTGGCGAGCGTTGTCTCGAGCGCGACGCGGTCGTTGGGGGTCAGTTCCAGCTGATAGTTGGTGGCGACGAGGATCATCCGTGCGGCGTAGACGCATCGGTAGCTGATGTTCGGGGGCATCCACTCTGGGCCACTGTCACTCTTGGACTGGTTGAGGATGCCATCGACGGGGGTGAGGTTGAGCGGGTCGTTCGCGAACTGCAGTCGCTTCTCCTCGGTCCAGGCGTCCGCTCCGCGTTGCCAGGCTGCCGATAGGGGCCAGAGGTGGTCGATCTGGACCGCTTCGCTGGTGCCCTGACCTCGAGTGAATGAGATGGTGGTGCCGCCGAAGGGATCCGCGAGCGTGCCTGTGAGTACGACGCAGTCGTGTGTTCCGGGTTTGAATGTCACGTCCGTCAGCCAGATCCGGAGGAGGTCGTTGCGGGTGTCACAGCCGTTTCGATCGATGTCCGCCCAGCGCTGGCCGAATGCATCGCGTTCATACGCACGGATGACGGTGTCGTCCGCTGGCGGCAGTTGGTCGAGCTGCTGCTCGATGAGTGGGCGGTTGAACGTGTAGGAGGCGGTCTCGCTCTGTGAGGCGTAGCCGGCGGCCACAAGGGGCTGAAGGTCGGGGTTGGGGATGATGCTTTCTGCGGGGCTCACGAGTGAGCCGGATGCCAACCAGACGGCTACCGCTGCGGCGCTAGCGGCGCTGACGGCGGCGATGGTGGCAACGATCCGGCGAGGCATGTCAGGCGGCGAGCTGGCGGCCGTTGGGGATGTCGTCGATGAGTTCCTGGAAGCCGGTGGCGGCATCGAGGAGTACCTGTGCATCGTCGGTCATCGCCTGGATGGTCGTGGCGGTCTCGGTGACGGCTGCGCGGTTGAGTTTGCTGAGCATGGCAGTGGCATTGGCCAGCGCGAGCCTGCGGGACTTGTTCAGGCGCTTCGCCTCCTGTGCCGGAGTGCCTCGCGTGGTTGCGGTCGGGTTCGCCTGGCGGTGCAGAACCTTCATCACCTGCATTGCTGTCTTGTTCGCCATCTCCCTCAACTCCTCTCCGTATGTATCTCTCTCAGTTACTATTCTACAGGATTGCGGAGGCTGTGGAAAGTTGAGCTTCCCGGCCACGACGAGCGAGTAGCGTGCCGGGATGATCGCGGATGACGGCTTGGTGTCCTCGGACCCGGATTGTCCTGGGTGCGGAACGCGGACGCGTTCAAACGGTCGCTGGTGGAGGTGCTGGTGCGGGTTGGTCATCCTGCCGGTCGGGGATGCCGTCCCGCAGCCGCGCATCGAGATCGGGGCGATTCGCCGCGATCCAGCTACAAACGTCGCTCCATTCGACGCCGGATGGGTATGAGTGGTGAGCGGCCATGGGCGCCGATTTTAGGTGCGGATACCGACGTGAGCGATGCTCGTCTCAATACCGATCGGCGCTCAGGCCTGGGTGAGTAGCGCTTGCAACCGCGCGCGGAACTCGGTGCAAGCCTGGTCGAGAATTGCTGCCCGATGCCGGTCAGCCTCCGGACGGGTCTGGAGCTCGGCGAAGTGCTCACTCAAGGCTCGACGGCGTGAGTAGCTGATCGTGTTTGCAGCGGCGTGGGTGGCATCGGTGGCGATCGACGAGATGAATCGCTCGAGTCGTTCGTCGACGTTCAGAGGCGGTAGGTGGAACTCGACACCGGCCAGGTCGTCGAGGATGAGTTGCCGCTGCCGGTCGGTCAACGGCGCGCTGTAGTTCCGTGCAGCGGGAAACGCGGAGATCTCGCCACCGGCGTAGACGGTCAGGTCGACGTGGACCATCTCCCGTTCGGCGCGTCCGATGCGCACGATCGTGAGACGTTCACCGGTCTCCGTATCGATGGGCCGCAAACGCCCGCGGGTCTCCCTCGAGGCTGTGGGAGCTTCAATCGAGCGCACGTCACACACTTCCCAGAGGATGCCGGCGGCACGGATGTGGGCGCCGTAGGAGACCGTCCCCGCAGACGCGTGGGCGCCGGTCTCCAGGGGTCCGGTGTCCTGCATCATGGTCAGGCGGCGAGCTCGTGAGCGATCGCGGGCGCCGGTGTCAGGATCTCGGAGATGCGCTGCGCTGCGTCCAGGACGCGCTTGGCTGTCTCGCGCATGACGTCGGCCTCGGCGCGCTCTGCCCACCCCGTGATGTAGCCGGCCGAATAGTCGGCCGAGTCGAGGCCGAGGATGCCCAGTGCGACGTAGGCGGCGGACTCCGCTTCGACCTCGCATGTGCCGCGATGCGCCACGTAGTCGCAATCCTCATCCGTGTGCCCGAGGAGGAAGTGGCAGACCTCGTGGATCATCGTCTTCGCTGACTGGGCGGGAGAGATCGAGTCGGACAGGGCGACGTGCTTCCGCGGGCCCGACGCGTAGCCATTCATCCCTTCGGGCATGCGCTCGCGGCCGACAGTCCACCCCAGACCCGTCATGTAGTCGCTGAGGTCATCGACGATCCCGAGATCGTCGTCCCCGGTGAGCTGCTTCACGGGGTTGTCCGGGGCGCCTGGGTGCCCGGGGATGGGGTCGGTCTGAGAGATGTCGAAGACGCTCAACACGGGAAACCAGGTCACGGTTCGTGCTTCGCTGTCAGTGCTCTCATCCTCGGCCGCATCAATGCGCTTCTGGGCGTACCCGAAGATGCGGATCGCCTTGGTGCCGCGGCGCACCTGGCGGCCAAGCTCCTGCCACTTCCGGAAGCCGGCGACCTGGGTGAAGGAGTCGGCGCTGCCCGTGAGACCGGCAGCCTTGAGCGCCTCGAACTGGGCCCAGATGAGGCAGAGGTTGTTGAGCGAGTAGCGGTGGAAACTGCGTGCGTATCGCAGGAACTCGGTCCACTGCTCGGAGTCGCGAAGCTTCTCGACCTGCGCAGTGATCGTCTCGTGCAGTGCTTCAGCGCGAGCCTTGCGCTCTTCGGGGCTGAGCGTCTTTCGAGTAGCCATTGTGCACCATCCTTCTGTATGTATCTCTGACAGTTACTAATATACACCTGACGGGGGGCACGCGGAAGATCTCCCTAACCCCATTCGCTCCGGCGGCAGGATCCTGACGCGAGTGTCCGCGGGTGGGTGTATTTTGTAACTGTCAGAGATACGAAAGGGAGGTAAGCGCGATGCGAGACGTGAAGAACCCTCCTTCAGCCGGCGCGAGCTCGTACCAAGATCCCTACCCCGGTCGAAAGGACGCCGACCGGATCACCGAAGCATGTGGCGCGTGTGGGGGTACGGGCATCTACAGCGCACCCAGCCGGATCACCTTCTACACCTCGAGCGTCGGTGACGTCACGACCGGATGCTTCGCCTGTGGGGGAGCCGGCACGCGTTCATTCCTCGTCTCGTCTGCCCGATCCACCGCACGTCGCCGCGCACGCCTCGCTGACGAAGCCCGAGACGCGGCGGCGCGAATTGTCTCCGCGCACGCGCGCTTCATGGAGGAGAACGCGTCCGCCCACGGCGCGCTCACCCACGCGTACGGTGAACTGCGCGAGGGCGATCCGCTGCGCCGCAGGACGGGGGATCTCTTGGATGCTGCCGAGACTGCCGGCATCGAAGAGCTCGACTTCGATGTCTGGGGCCTCGAAGCTGAAGCTGTCATCGCCGAGCTGCGTAAGCGGGAGGCTGCCAAGCGCCCCGTTCCCACCGGTCGCGTGCGCCTCGAAGGGGAGATCACCGCCACGAAGTGGGTGGAGAACGCCTACGGCGGCTCGCTCAAGATGCTCGTCACAGGTCCGGGCTGGAAAGTATGGGGCAGCGTGCCGCGTGGCCTTGAGTTCGATGGTCGACCCGCCCGCGGCCACCGCGTGGCGTTCACCGCGACCGTCGAGCGTGGTGACGATGACGAGTCCTTCGGCTTCTTCTCTCGGCCCGCCAAGCCGCAGCTGCTCGCTCACCCTGTCGAGGCGTCTGCGGCTGATGCGGAATGACGCTTTCTCGCAAGACGCGAGCTCACGATCGCCACCTTGACACGTCGCCATCGAAGAGTACCGTTAGTAACGAACCGAGATACTAACAAGGGGAAAGCAACTATGGCGCTGACACTCACCATCACCAGAGAGATCCCGCCGTCTCAGGTGGTCGACCTCTGCGACCTTCTTCGCGGTCCACGCTCATCCTGGCTAGTTGCCACCGAGTCCGATCTCGACGCGGCGACCGTCTCCATCACTCACTACACCGACGTCGACGAGCTCGAAGGAGAGGTCACTACGACCGTCACCTTCCAGGGAATCCTCGACGCGCTCGCCGCGGCCCATGCGGAGGGACATCTCTGCTGTGCAGCCGTCATGATCGACGATCTCGGCGCCGGCTGCGCTGACGACGCCGACCACATCTTCCATCGCGTCACGTTCGACGCGCCCATCTACAGCTAGGGCGTGTCTGACAAAGGTTCGGGTGGCTGGCTGCGAGCCTGAAAGCATGTCTCGTTTTCGGATGCTTTCGGATGCTCAGTGGTCGCTGATCGAGCCGATGCTGCCACGTCCGACGGGGCGT
>JAFDWP010000098.1 GCA_018268435.1 Actinomycetota bacterium | reverse complement strand
GACTACCCGGAGCTCGAGTACTCCCTGGGCCTCATCGACCAGGCGGGCGAGGCCAAGCCGATCGGGCGCCGGTTCGCCGAGATCATCCCGGAGCTGCGCACGCGGCCGCAGCCGCCCTCCCGGACGACGGCGATCGTGATCGAGGTCGACGCGCACGAAGTGCCGGTCAGCCGCGCCGCGATGAGCCCGGGAGGTGCGATCTTCCAGTCCTGGGTGGACGCCTGCGAGACGGGGCTCGATGCGACCTTCGTCACATCGCTCACCGCCGCAGATCCGGCCGCTCTCGCCGCGCGGGGCGTGACGGATCTGATCCGACCCGATCTGAGCACCGGATCCGGGCGCTACTCCTCGAACAACACGGTCATCGAGGATCCCGATCCGTCCTGATGCCGGGACAGGAGCGCGCGGACCGGCGTCAGCCCCTGGCCTCGCGCTCGGCCTCCTTGGCGGCGACGATCTTGCGCAGGCCGGAGCTGGAGAAGCGGTGGTCGCGGCTGTTGAAGTACAGCTCGATGCCGGCCTCCTCGCAGTACGCGCGCCCGGTGAAGTCTCGATCCTCGTACTCGTCGCCGACGATGCGCACATCGAGCTTGAACGAGCGGAGGATGTCTTCGAGGTCCTGCTCGGTCGAGTACGGCACGATCTCGTCGACGTACTCGCAACCGCGCAGCTGGATGTAGCGCTCCACGACGGTCTGCGTGGGAGCGTTCTTCTCCGGCCGGTCGAGCGTCGGATCCATCTGCAGACCGCAGATGAGGTAGTCGCACTGCCGCTTCGCCTCGGCGAGCATCATGATGTGCCCCGCGTGCAGCAGATCGAACGTGGAGAACGTGATCCCCACGCGCGGTCCGGGATTGTAGTCCTGGTGCTTCTTCATCACAGCGTCCGGCGTCATCCGTGTCCCTTCCGTCGGCCCACAGAACTCGTCGGCCCCCAGAACTTTATCGGAACGCGTCCGAGACCCGCCTGGATCCGGCTCAGCGGGACGGTGCGGCCGTGCTCTCGCGGATGGTGAGCACGGGCATGGGACCGGGACGGGACGGCAGCGGATCCGCGGCCTCGATCCGTTCCAGCAGGAATTCCGCCGCCTGTTCGCCGAGCGCGAAGGTATCGCGCGTGAGGCAGGTGATGGAGGGGTGCACGAGCCCGGTGACGACCGAGTCGTCGAAGGATGCGACGGACAGCGCGGTCGGCACCGCGACCCGCATCTCCTGAGCGACGCGAAGGCCGGCGATCGCCATCACGTCGTTGTCGTAGACGACGGCGCTCGGCCGTGCGGCGCGGCTCAGCAGCGTGCGCGTCACGGCCGTGGCCGCCGCCGGGGAGAAGTCGGTGACGAGGGTCTCCCCCGCCACGCCGCGGGCCGCGAGCGATGCCAGCACCTCGGCCCGGAGGCGGATGTGCTGGAACTCGGCCGGTCCGGACACGTAGGCGATCTCCCGGTGACCGAGCGCGACGAGGTAGTCGAACAACGTGTGCGCGGCGGCCTCATCATCGAGCCGGATCGCGGGCGGATCGCCGGCGACGTCCCCACTGCCGATCACGACGGCGGGCAACGGCAGGGCGGGCAGCAGCGCCAGGCGGGGATCGTCGTCGCGCGGGTCGATCACGATCACCCCGTCGACCTGGTTCGCGCTGCGCCAGCGCCGATAGGTCGCGATCTCCTCCTCGATCGACGAGACCACCGCCAGCTGCAGGGCGATGCCGCGCCGCGCGAGCGAGGACTGCACACCGGCGATGAGGTCGGTGAAGAAGGCCTCGGTGCCCAGGGTGCGCGCGGGCCGGTTGACCGCGAAGCCGACGACGTCGGCACGGGATCCCCCCAGGGCGCGGGCGGCCGAGCTCGGCTGCCACTGGTGCTGCTCGGCGATCTCGAGGATCCGCTGCCGGGTCTGCGCGCTGACCCCCGGGCGTCCGTTCAGCGCGAACGAGACCGCCCCGGGCGAGACCCCGGCGAGCCGGGCGATATCGGCGATCGTGACGCGCTTCGCCTGTGACATAGACTCACCGTACTAGATCGTTTTAGCTGGCGCGGGTGAGATCCCCGGCGCTGCGCGTTCTCGCACCGCGAAGGAGCACCCGTGCACGAAGAGACCTCGCTCACCGTCGGCCGCGTGACCCGCGTGCTCGCCGAGCGGGTGCGTCCCGCGATCCACTCCGCCCGCGTGCCGCTGGAGATCGCGGCGCACGCGCTGCCGGGCGAGCCGATCCCGGCCGCCGAGGGCCTGGCGCTCGACTACGCTCCCTTCCACGCCGGCGAGCAGTGGGGCCCGGCCTGGGGCACGACCTGGTTCCGCGTGCGCGGCGAGGTGCCCGCCGACTGGGCGGGCGCGCGCGTCGAGGCGCTGATCGATCTGGGCTTCGACGTCAACATGACGGGCTTCCAGTGCGAGGCCCTCGCCTATCGCGCCGACGGCGACGGCGCGCCGATCCCGGTGAAGAGCCTGAACCCGCGCAACCAGTGGCTGCCGATCGCCGCGGCCGCCGAGGGCGGCGAGAGCGTCGAGCTGTTCCTCGAGGGCGCCGCGAACCCGGTGCTGCTGGACTACCACCCCTTCCTGCCGACGCAGGAGGGCGACATCCTCACCTCCTCGCCGGATCCGCTCTACCGCGTGCGGCACATGGACCTCGCCGTGTTCGAGCCGGACGTGTTCGAGCTCTCCCTCGACCTCGAGGTGCTGCTCGAGCTGCAGGCGGAGCTGCCGGAGACCGGCCCGCGTCGGATGCGGATCCTGCAGGCCCTCGATGACGCCCTCGACGCCCTCGACCTGCAGCGCATCATGCAGACCGCGGGTGACGCCCGCGCGCGGCTGGCCGAGGTGCTCGCGGCGCCGGCGGACGCGAGCGCGCACCGCATCGCCGCGATCGGCCACGCGCACATCGACTCGGCCTGGCTGTGGCCGGTGCGCGAGACGATCCGCAAGGTCGCCCGCACCACGTCGTCGATGACGGCCCTGCTCGAGGAGCAGCCGGACTTCCGCTACGGCATGTCCAGCGCGCAGCAGTACGCCTGGATGAAGGAGCACCGCCCCGAGGTCTACGCCCGCATCACGAGCGCCGTCGCCGAGGGCCGCTTCCTGCCGCTGGGCGGCATGTGGGTCGAGTCCGACACCGTGATGCCCACCGGCGAGTCGCTGGTGCGGCAGTTCTCCTACGGCCAGCGGTTCTTCGAGCGCGAGTTCGGGATCCGCTCGAAAGGCGTCTGGCTGCCGGACAGCTTCGGCTACTCCCCCGCCCTGCCGCAGCTCATGCGCCGGGCCGGGTTCGAGTGGTTCTTCACGCAGAAGATCTCCTGGAACCAGCGCAACGTGTTCCCGCACCACAGCTTCGACTGGGAGGGCATCGACGGGTCGCGGATCTTCACGCATTTCCCGCCGATGGACACCTACAACGCACAGCTGAGCGGCCAGGAGGTCGCCACCGCGGCGCGACAGTTCAAGGAGAACCGCGTCGCGACGCGCTCGATCGCCCCGGTCGGCTGGGGCGACGGCGGCGGCGGCACCACCCGCGAGATGACCGGCAAGGCGGCCCGCCTGGCTTCGCTCGAGGGATCCGCGCAGGTGGAGTGGATCCACCCCGACGACTTCTTCGACGCGGCCAAGGCCGAGCTGCCGGATCCCGCCGTCTGGGTCGGCGAGCTGTATCTGGAGCTGCACCGCGGCACGCTCACCAGCCAGCACGAGACGAAGGCGCTGCACCGCTGGGCGGAGCAGGCGCTGATCGAGGCGGAGCTGTGGGCGTCGACCGCCGCGGTGCGCCTCGGCACCGCCTATCCGCACGACGAACTCGACCGGCTCTGGCAGGCCGTGCTGCTGCACGAGTTCCACGACATCCTCCCCGGCACCTCGATCGCCTGGGTGCACCGCGAGGCGGTGTCGGTGCTCTCCGGCGTGCTCGACGACGCCCGCGCACTGTCCGTGGCGGCACGTGCGGCGCTGGCGGGCTCGGGGGATCTCGAGCTCGTGTTCACCCCGACCTCCGTCGGCGGCGGATCCGGCGCCCGCGCCCTCGGCGCCTCCGTGCTCGGCGAGGGCCCCCGGTCCCCGAGCGAGCGCGGCGCCCGGTCCCTGAGCGAGCGCCCCACTCGGTCCCTGAGCGAGCGCAGCGAGACGAAGGGCCCCACCCGGTCCCTGAGCGAGCGCAGCACTCGGTCCCTGAGCGAGCGCAGCGAGACGAAGGGCCCCACCCGGTCCCTGAGCGAGCGCGGCCCCCGGTCCCTGAGCGAGCGCCGCGAGACGAAGGGCGCCACCCTCGCCGAGACCGCATCCGGCTTCCTCCTCGAGAATGACCTCGTCTCGGTGACGGTCTCCCCCGAGGGCCTGATCACCTCGGCGATCGACAAGGCATCCGGCCGCGAGAGCATCCCCGTCGGCCGTCCGGCGAACCTGTTCCAGCTGCACCAGGACTTCCCCAACATGTGGGACGCGTGGGACATCGACCGGTACTACCGCAACCGCGTCGACGACCTCACCGCGGTGTCCTCGATCTCGGCGTCGGTCGAGGACGGCACGGCGACCGTCGTCGTGGAGCGGCCGTTCTCCGCGTCGCACCTGCGGCAGAGGATCACGCTGCGTCCCGGATCCCGCACCCTCCTGCTGCACAATGAGATCGACTGGCACGAGACCGAGAAGCTGCTGAAACTCGCGTTCCCGCTGGACGTCTTCGCCCGTGAGACCGCCGCCGAGACGCAGTTCGGGTTCCAGCGCCGCGTCACGCACGTGAACACGAGCTGGGAGGCCGCGAAGTTCGAGACCTCGATGCACCGCTTCGTGCTGGTGCAGGAGGACGGCGGCTTCGGCGCGGCCCTCGTGAACGACTCGATCTACGGCTACGACACCTCCCGCGACGTGGACGGCGACGAGGTCACCACCACCGTGCGACTGTCGCTGCTGCGCGCCCCGCGCTTCCCGGATCCCGACACCGACCACGGCCGGCACGCGATCCGGGTGGGCCTGGTGATCGGCGCCGACGCCGCGATCGCCACGGCGGAGGGCATCGCGCTGAACGCCCCGTCGACCGTCGTCCGCGGCGCGCACGAGGTCGACCCCCTGGTCGCGGTGTCAGGCGAGGGCATCGTCGTCTCGAGCGTGAAGCTCGCCGACGACCGCTCCGGCGACGTCATCGTGCGCGTCTACGAAGCGCTCGGGCGGCGCACGACCGGATCCCTCTCGGTCGCCTTCCCGCACGCCGGGATCCGCGAGGTGTCGCTCATCGAGGACGAGCTGGACGACCCGCGGACCGGCGAGGCGCTGTCGCTGCGCCCGTTCGAGGTGCGCACGCTCCGCATTCCCCGGGCCTGACGCGCCGAAACCCCCTCCCCGCGCCGAAACCCCCTCGCACACACGCACATACGAGGGGGTCTCGGCGACCAGAGGGGGTCTCGGCGGACGTGGGCGAGGCGGCGCCGGCCCAGAGGCGACTAACGCCAACCGCACTCCCCGGTTCCTGAGCGACGAGCGCAGCGACGAGACGAAGGGCGCCCGCACCACGCCAACGCTCCGCGCCCACGCCCCGCATGACGCACCCATGCTCAGCACCCCGCCCTGACGCGCCGAAACCCCCTCCCCGCGCCGAAACCCCCTCGTGCACACGCGCATACGAGGGGGTCTCGGCGACCAGAGGGGGTCTCGGCGGACGTGGACGGGGAGGGGGCCGCGACCGCGACGGGGCCGAACCCGCGGCTCAGGCCAGGACGCGGGCGAAGGCGTCGCGGCTGATGCCCTGCTCGAGGATCCGCGCGGACCACTCCCGGGCGCTGTGCAGGCTGTGGTCGCGGTAGTTGCCGCACTCGACGGCGCTGACGCCGG
>JAFDWP010000097.1 GCA_018268435.1 Actinomycetota bacterium | reverse complement strand
CGACACCCGCAGCACCGAGCAGCAGATCGCCGACCTCGACCGCGAGATCGAGGAGTGGCGGCTGCGCGAGGAGATCGAGAAGCGCCGCAGGCAGCAGGGCGAGGCGGACGCCGGATGAGCGCGGCCCCGCTGCAGCGCCGCGCGGTGATCGGCGGCGGCAGCGGCTACCTCGGCACCGCGCTCCGCGACGCGCTGCGCGTCGACGGCTACGACGTGCGCACTATCGGACGCACCGGTGCGGACGCGCGCTGGGACGACCCGGCGGGGATCCTGCGGCTCGTCGACGGGGCGGACCTCGTGATCGGGCTCGCCGGACGACGCATCGACTGCCGGTACACCGACCGCAACCGGGACGAGATCCTGGGTTCGCGGGTGCGCACCACCACCGCCCTGCACCGGGCGATCTCCGCGGCGGCGAACCCGCCCACGGTGTGGATGAACGGCAGCTCCGCGACGGCCTACCGCTACTCGACGACCGCGCCGCGCACCGAGGCGGATCCGCAGGAGGAGACGGGGTTCTCGCCGGACGTCACCCGGGACTGGGAGGCGGCGCTGTTCGCGGGGGAGACCCCGGGGACGCGCCGCATCGCGCTGCGCACCTCCCTCGTGCTCGGCCGCGGCGCGCCCGTGATGGACATGCTGCTGCGCCTGGCCCGGCTCGGGCTCGGCGGCCCGCAGCTCGACGGCCGGTGGTTCCCGCATCGGCGCTATCGGGGGATCGGGGCGCATCCGACTGCACCCGCGCGCCCCGACTTCGAGCCCTCCCGCGGCCACCAGCGGCTCAGCTGGATGCACGTGCAGGACTTCGTGCAGGCGGTGCGGTTCCTCCGCGACCACGACGAGATCGCGGGGCCCGTGAACATGGCGTCGCCGCACGCCGTCACCAACATCGAACTGATGCGCACGCTGCGCCGCGCCGTGCACGCGCCGTTCGGACTGCCCGCCCCGCGCTTCGTGCTGGAGCCGGGGATGGCGGTGCTGCGCACGGAGTCCGAGCTGGTGCTGAAGAGCCGGTGGGTGCTGCCGCAGGTGCTGCTCGACGCCGGCTACGTGTTCCGGTTCCCGGAGCTCACCGGCGCGGTGCGCCAGATCCAGGGGCGCTGAGGGCGCGGTCGCGAGCGAAGGACGTGCGGATCGCCTCCTCGATATCGGGGTGCGCGAACGCGTATCCGGCCGCCACAAGCCGCTCCGGGGCGACCCAGCGGCTCTTCAGGATGAGCTCGGTCTCGGTGCGGATCCCGATCGCCCCGAGCTCCAGCATCCACCGTGCCGACGGCAGCCCGACAGGCGCGCCGAGGGTGCGCCGGATCGTCGCCATGAGCGTGCGGTTGTCGCTCGCCTGCGGAGCGACCGCGTTCACGGGGCCCTCCAGCTCTGGGTGCGCCTCGAGGAAGTCGATGATGCCGGCCACGTCGTCCAGGTGCACCCAGCTGAACCGCTGACGCCCGCCGTGGGTGCGGAAGGCGTGGGCCGTCCCCGCCGCACGCCGGGCCCGGCTCGTCGGCCAGCGCCCGTCGTGCTGGGTGCCGCCGAGGCCGCACCGGGCGAGGGTGCGCAGCGTCGGCAGCACGCCGCCGGCGCCGAGCACGATCGCCGTGCGCAGCGCGATCCGTCGCGTGCCGGGGAGGTGCCCCGTGAACAGCTCCTGCTCCCAGGCCCTCGCCACATCGACCGAGAAGCCGGATCCGACCTCGCCCGTCCACTCCGTCTGCGGGCGGTCCTCCGCGTGCCGGTAGATCGTCGCCGTGGAGGAGTTGACCCAGAGCGCGGGCGGCGTCGCCGCGCGCCCGATCGCGGTGCGCAGCGCGGCCGTCGTCTGCAGGCGCGAACGGAGGATCTCCGCGCGGTTCGCCGCCGTGTACCGGCAGTTCACGCTCATGCCAGCGAGGCCCACCACGAGGCCCGCCCCGTCGACCGCGGCGTCGATGCCGGCCTGATCGTCCCAGGTGAGATCGGCGCCGCGGCGCGAGACGGTCACCACCTCGCGGCCCTCGGCGCGCCAGCGCCGGTGCAGCTCTTGCCCGATGAACCCGGTGGATCCTCCGAGCACGACCCGTCCGAGGCTCTCAGCGTCCTTGTCGATCACCCGTCCAGATTATCGAACACGTTCAATTCTGTCCAACGGGCGCCGCCGGGCGCCGCGCCCGAGCGGCGTCGGTCAGGCGTCCTTGAGGCGCACGAGGCGCTCGTGGCCCGACTCCTCGAGCTCGGTGATGTCGGCGCGCGACTTCAGGAACGCGTTGAAGGAGCGGTAGCCGAGCGCCTTCTCGCTGAACGACGGATCCATCCGGCGCATCTGCGTCTTCACGGCCGAGCTGTGCAGCCACTCGTCGCCGTCGCTCTTGTCGTGCCCGAGACGCAGGGCGCGCACGAGCGTGGCGGTCGCCTCGTCCTGCTCGGAGCGGGTGGGCTCGTCCTTCTCGGCGGCGGCGCGGCTCTGCTTGCGGGCGCCCTGCGCCTGCCGCGCGGTGGGCTTCTTCGGGGCGGGCTCCGCGGCGACCGCGCGCTCGACGCCCGGCAGCGAGTCGTAGGCCTCGAACTCGTCGCAGGCCGCGGCCAGCGACTTCGCGGTGGATCCGGCCACGCCGACGCCGATCACGTATCGGCCGAGGCGCCGGCAGCGCTGTGCGAGCGGCACGTAGTCGCTGTCGCCCGCGACGATCACCACGTGCGTGAGGTCGGGCAGGCGGAACATGTCCTCGACGGTGTCCACGGCGAGGCGGATGTCGGCGCCGTTCTTCGCGTACGCCGCGGCCGGGAAGAGCTGCACGAGGTCGACGGCGCGGGCCACGAGCTGCGAGCGGTACTCGGCGTTCACCGGCGACGACCAGTCGGCGTAGGCCCGCGTGAGCACCAGGGTGCCGAACGACGACGCGTAGTCGATGATCGCGCCCACATCGATCGTCGCGGCCTTGAGCCGCTCGGCGACCTCGGCGTCGGCCGGGCTGTCCTGGATGCGCTGGCGGTCCTTGCTGTACGCGTTGCGTCCGTGCACGCGGTCGTACCAGGAGATGACGATGTTGTCGAAGTCGAGGTAGACGGCGACGCGGGTGTCCTGCGGTTCTGCCATGGGGATGCTCCTCGGGAGGGTCAGTCGGTCTCGTTCGGGTAGCGCACCCCGATCTGGGCGCGGATCTCGTCGAGCAGGCCCATGATCGCGACCGACTCCGTCACGGGGAGCAGGTCGCTGTCCAGGGATCCGTCGGCGACGAAGCGCTCGGCCGCGAGCGCCTGATGCTGCATGCCGCGGCCCTCGCCGCGTCCGTCGAACTCCTCCAGCACGGTGCCGTCGGAGGCGACCACGCGGAAGGTGGTCGGGGAGTACCATACCCGGTCGATCTCGATGCGGGCCAGGGTGCCGAGCACCACGGCGGTGTTTGGGCCGGCCGCGCGCGACGAGGACAGCGTGGTCGAGATCGCGCCCCCCTCGTGCGTCATGATCGTCGCCACCTCGGCGTCGGCGCCGGTCTCGACGAGGCGGCCGGTCGCCGTCACCGCGGTCGGCAGCCCCAGCACGGCGACGACGAACGAGACCGGATAGATCCCGAGGTCGAGCAGCGCGCCGCCGCCGAGCTCGAGGGCGTTCAGACGGTGCGCGGGATCCGTCGGCAGGGACTGCGTGTGGTCGGCGGAGACGGCGCGGATCTCGCCCAGCGTGCCGGCCGCGAGGATCTCGCGCAGCCGCGCCATGTGCGGCAGGTAGCGGGTCCACATGGCCTCCATCACCAGCAGGCCCTTCTCGCGTCCCAGATCGGCGAGATCCTGCGCCTCGGCGCGGTTCAGGGTGAATGCCTTCTCGACGAGGACGTGCTTGCCGTGCTCGAGCGCGAGGCGGGCGTCGGCGTGGTGCAGGGGATGCGGGGTGGCGACGTAGACGATGTCCACCTCCGGATCCGCCGCGAGCGCCTCATAGGAGCCGTGCGCACGGGCGATCCCGAATCGGGCCGCGAACGCGTCGGCGGATTCCTGCGAACGGGATCCGACGGCGACGAGGTCGAGTCCCGCGGTGCGCAGATCGGCGGCGAAGGAGGCGGCGATGCCGCCCGTGGCGAGGATGCCCCAGCGAAGTCCAGTCATGGCACCAGCGTACGGGGTGTGGTCGCCCCCGCCAGGCTGAGAGGATGGGCCCATGTCCGACCTGATCACCGCCGCCGACGTCCGCTCGCTCCTCGAGGAGGGCGCGGATCTGCGGATCCTCGACGTCCGCTACCGGCTGGGATTCACCGACGGGCATGAGCACTATCTCGACGGACATCTTCCCGGGGCGGTGTTCGCCGATCTGGAGGCGGATCTGGCCGGCCGGGGCGCACCGTCGGACGGGCGTCACCCGCTGCCCTCGGACGAGGCCCTCGAGCAGGCCGCGCGCCGCTGGGGCATCCGTCAGGGGCAGACGGTGGTCGTGTACGACGACACGCGTTCGCTCTCCGCTTCGCGCGCGTGGTGGGCGCTGCGCCGCGCGGGCGTGGCCGACGTCCGGCTGCTGGACGGCGGGCTCGGCGCCTGGCGCGCCGCCGGGGGAGCGATGGAGCAGGGCGAGGTCGTGCTGGCGCCCGGGGACGTGGTGCTGACGCGTCCGGGGACGGCCGACGTGCTGGACGCCGACGGGGTGGCGGCGTGGACCGGCGTGCTGCTGGACGCCCGCGCGCCCGAACGGTTCCGGGGTGACACGGAGCCGATCGATCCGGTCGCCGGGCACATCCCCGGGGCGCGCAACCTGCCGATCGCCGAGGTGCTCACCGCCGAGGGGCGCTTCCGCAGTCCCCGCGAGATCGAGGCGGCGTTCGAGGCCGTCGGCGCGGGGGACGAGGTCCCGATCGCGGCGTACTGCGGCTCAGGCGTGACTGCCGCGCAGCTCGCGCTCGCAGGGGCGCTCATCGGACGCGAGGTGATCGTGTATCCGGGCTCGTGGAGCGCCTGGTCGAACACCCCGGGGCTGCCGATCGAGACCGGGCCCGTCCCGGCCGAGGAGGATCCGCTCGAGGAGTGATCGGGCGGGGCGTCAGAGCGCCTCGATGACCTCGCGCAGCACGTCGGGGTCGTACCAGGCGATCTCGCCGCCGGCGAGGGCGTGGTAGCGCTCATGGCCCTTGCCGAGGATCACCACGGTGTCCTCCGGACGCGCCATGCGCACGGCGGCCGCCATCGCCTCGCGGCGGTCGGCGATCTCGGTGATCTCCACGACGCTGGAGCGAGCGCCGTCGATGAGCGAGGCGCGGATCTCGGCCGGGTCGTCGTCGTACGGGTTGTCGTCGGTGATCACGAGGACGTCGGCGAACATCGCGGCGAAGCGGCCCATCATGCGGCGCTTGGCGGCGTCGCGGTGCCCGTTCGCGCCGAGCACGGCGATGAGTCGACCCTCCGGCGTGGTGGTGCGGATCGCGCGCAGGGCGGCGTTGATCGCCTCCGGCTTGTGCGCGGAGTCGACGATCGCCGTGAACGGCTGGCCGAAGTCGAAGCGCTGCAGGCGGCCCTCGACGCTGGGCAGCGCCGCGATCCCCGGAGCGAGGTCGGCGAGGTCGCGACCCGTCTCGGCGAGCGCGGCGACGGCGGCGAGGATGTTGTTCACGTTGAACGCGCCGGTCAGCTGGGTGTGGAAGCGCACGCGCTCGCCGCGCGGGGAGAGGACCGTGAACGAGGATCCGCGGGCGCTCAGCTCGACGTCCTCGGCGCGCCAGTCGGCGGCCTCGGATCCGCTCGCCGAGGTGGTGCGCACCGGCACGGTGGCCTGGGCGGCGAGCGTGCGGCCCCAGTGCGAGTCGATGTCGACGATGCCGACCTTCGCGTGCTCGGGGGT
>JAFDWP010000096.1 GCA_018268435.1 Actinomycetota bacterium | reverse complement strand
GATGGGGAGAGCATGACGACGAAGTCATATGCGGTGATCGGCGCGGGCCCGTCCGGCCTCGCGGTCATGCGCGCGCTGCAGAAGGCGGGCGTGTCGGCGACGGGCTTCGAGGCCTCGCACGACGTGGGCGGCCTGTGGGACATCACGAATCCGCGCAGCACCATGTACGCCTCCGCGCACCTGATCTCCTCGCGCACCACGACCGAGTTCACCGAGTTCCCGATGGACAGCGACGTGGACTATCCCGGCCACCGCGTGCTCAAGCGCTACTTCGACGACTACGCCGACACGTTCGGACTGCGCGAACGGTTCCGGTTCGGCGCCGCGGTGCAGCGGCTCGAGCGCGCCGGTGACGGCGGCTGGATCCTGCGTGCGACCGCGCGCGACGCGGACGGCGCCGAGCGGACGTCCGAGGAGCGCTTCGACGGCGTGATCCTCGCGAACGGCACGCTCGCCGAGCCGAACGTCCCGGCGTTCCCCGGGGACTTCTCCGGCGAGATCATGCACACCAGCGCTTACAAGGATCCATCGCAGCTCGCCGGCCGGCGGGTGCTCATCATCGGCGCCGGCAACTCCGGGTGCGACATCGCCGTCGACGCCGTACACCACGCCGCGAGCGTCGACATGAGCGTGCGCCGCGGCTACTACTTCGTGCCGCGCTACCTGTTCGGCCGCCCCAGCGACACCCTCAACCAGGGCAGGCCGCTGCCCGCGCGGCTCAAGCAGGCCCTCGATTCGCGCGTGCTGCGCGCCTTCACGGGGGATCCGGTGCGGTTCGGGTTCCCGAAGCCCGACTACCGCATCTACGAATCGCACCCGATCGTGAACACCCTGGTGCTGAACCATCTCGGCCAGGGCGATCTGCGCATCCGCGCCGACGTCGAGCGCTTCGATGCGGACACCGTGCGCTTCCGCGACGGCAGCCACGGCGAGTACGACCTGATCCTGCTCGCCACGGGCTATGCGCTGGACTATCCGTTCGTCGACCGCGAGCATCTGAACTGGACCGGCGCCTCCCCCCGGCTGTTCCTCAACGTGTTCCCGCCGTCGTTCAACGGTCTGTTCGTGTGCGGGATGATCGAGGCGAGCGGCATCGGCTGGCAGGGCCGCTACGAGCAGGCCGACCTGATCGCCGCGTACCTCGCCGCGCAGGAGGAGGATCCGGCGCGCGCCGCGCGGTTCCGCGACCGCGTCGCCGCGCAGCCCTGGCCCGACCTGACCGGCGGCTACCACTATCTCGGGCTCGCCCGGATGTCGTACTACGTGAACAAGGACGCCTACCGACGCGCGGTGCGCGCCGAGAGGGCCGGCCTGACCGAACCCCTGCGAGCAGCCTCATGAACGTCGACGACGTCGTCGTGCACTTCGCGCCCGGCACCCTGATGATCCTCAACGTCGTGCTGGGCCTCATCATGCTCGGCATCGCGCTGGACACGTCCCCCAAGGACTTCCGCGTGGTCCTCACGCATCCGAAGCCCTTCATCGTGGCGATCCTCGCGCAGCTGCTGGTGCTGCCGGCCGTCACGTTCGGACTGACCCTGATCCTGCCCGTGACGGCCTCCATGGCGCTCGGCATGATCCTCGTGGCCTGCTGCCCGCCCGGGAACATCTCGCAGGTGCTCACGCACCGCGCGGGCGGCAACACCGCGCTGTCGGTGTCGATGACCGCGGTCGGCAACCTCCTGTACATCGTGGCGATGCCGCTGAGCATCGCGTTCTGGGGATCCCTGCACCCGACCGCCCGCACGCTGCTGCACGCCGTCGCCCTCAACCCCTGGCAGATGCTGCTGGAGATCCTGCTGATCATCGGCGTGCCGTTCGTGCTCGGCCTGCTGCTGCGCGCGCGCCTGCCCCGGCTCGCCGCGCGCGTGCAGCCGTTCGTGCGGTGGTTCAGCCTGCTCGCGCTCGTCGGCTTCATCGTGGGCGCCCTCGCCGGCAACTGGGCCGTGTTCCTCAGCGTGATCGGCGCCGTGCTGCTCGTGGTCGCGATCCACGACGCGGTCTCGCTCGCGATCGGGTACGGCACCGCGGTCCTGGGCGGTCTCGGCACCCGCGAGCGCAAGGCGATGACGTTCGAGGTCGGCATCCGCAACGCCGGTCTCGGGCTGGGACTGGTGTTCACGTTCTTCGGCGGTCTCGGCGGCATGGCCGTCGTCGCCGGCTGGTGGGGTGTGTGGGACATCATCGCGGGCCTGTGTGTCGCTACGCTCTGGGGCATGCAAACCACGCGCCGCACCGGTTCCCGCACCGGAGACGCCTCCCGTCACGCACACGCGGCGGAAGCCCGATGAGGCGCGTCCTCGTCACCGGCGGCGCCGGCTTCCTCGGCAGCAGGGTCACGCGCCTGCTCTCGGAGCACCCCGGCGTCGACGTCGTGCTCTGCGGCGACGTGCGCGCGTCCGACGTGCCCGGCGTCCTCTCCGAGCCCCTCGACGTCACCGATTCGAGCGCTCTTCCCGCGCTGCTGCGCCGGCACCGCATCGACACGGTGGTGCACCTGGCGGCGATCGTGAATCCGGGACGGGATGTGCAGGGCGAGTTCCGCGTCGACGTGCAGGGCTCCTCCAACGTGCTGGCCGCGTGCATGGAGACCGGCGTGCGCAGGCTCGTGGTGTCGAGCTCCGGCGCCGCCTACGGGTACCACCCGGACAACCCGGCCTGGATCGACGAGGATGATGCGCTGCGCGGCAACGACGAGTTCCCGTACTCCCGGCACAAGCGCATGGTCGAGGAGATGCTGGCGGCCGCGCGCAGCACCCACCCCGCGCTGGAGCAGGTGATCTTCCGGATCGGCACGATCCTGGGCCCCACCGTGCACAACCAGATCACCGCACTCTGGGACGCGAAGCGGATCCTGCGTCTGGCCGGCTCCGATTCGCCGTTCGTCTTCGTCTGGGTGGACGACGTCGCCGGCGCGATGGTGCGCGCCGCGCTGGGCGACGGTCCCGCCGGCGTCTACAACGTCGCGGGCGACGGCGCGCTGACCGTGCCCGAGATCGCACGGCGCCTCAACAAGCCCCTGCTGACCGTCCCCGCGCCGCTGCTCGCGATCGCCCTCTCGGTCGGCAGGATGCTGCGCCTGACCGAGCACGGGCCGGAGAAGGTGCGCTTCCTGCGCTACCGTCCCGTGCTGCGCAACGACCGACTCAAGGACGAGTTCGGGTACGTCCCGCGGCTCAGCTCCGCCGAGGCGTTCGAGGCGTACCTGCGCACCCATCCGGACGTCGTGCGCGCCGGATGACTCCTCAGCTCACGGCCGTTCCGTGAGCGCGCGGGTTGTCGCCGACGGGTCGGATGCGACCCGGCGTCACGCGTCGAAGCCCTCGGCGATCAGCTCGACCAGCTCCTCCCGCTCCTCGACCGGCAGGAACGCGCCCGCGGCGGCGTTGAACTGGAAGGACTCCAGATCCTCCAGGTCGTAGCCGAACGCGTCCACGAGAAGGGCCATCTCGCGCGTCAGCGAGGTCGCGCTCATGGTGCGGTTGTCGACGTTCACGGTCACCGCGAAACCCAGCTGGTACAGCAGGTCGAAGGGGTGGTCGGCGAACTCGGTGCCCCAGGCGGCGATCGCCCCGGTCTGCAGATTCGAGGAGGGCGACAGCTCGAGCGGGATCTCGCGGTCGCGCACCCAGCGGGCGAGGTCCCCGAAGCGCACCTGCACCTCCTCGCCGTCCCGGTTCACGATCTCCAGGTCCTCGGCCAGGCGCACGCCGTGCCCGAGACGCAGCGCCCTCCCGTCGATGAGGGCGGAGCGGATCGAGTCGGGCCCCGCGGCCTCCCCCGCGTGCACGGTGGCCGGGAACATCTCCCCCGCCAGGTACTCGAAGGTCTCCCGGTGCAGGGACGAGGGGTAGCCCGCCTCGGGGCCGGCGGTGTCGAAGCCGACGACGCCGCGATCCCGGTTGGCGACGGCGAGCTCGGCGATCTCGCGCACCCGATCGGTGTGGCGCATCGCGGACAGGAGCTGCCCGACCCGGATGCCCCTGCCGCTGCGGTCGGCGGCGTCCTCCGCCTCGTCGATGCCGTCCTGCACCGCGTCGACCGCCTGCTGCAGCGTGAGGCCGCCGGTCAGGTGCTGCTCGGGAGCCCAGCGCACCTCGCCGTAGAGCACGCCGTCGCGCACCAGGTCCTCGACGAACTCGCGGGCGACGCGGCGCAGGTTGTCGGCGGTCTGCATCACGGAGAGCGACACGTCGAAGGTCTTCAGGTAGTCGACCAGGGATCCGGCCGACGCCTGCGTCCGGAACCACATCCCGAGCGCGGTCGCGTCGGTGTTCGGCAGCTCGATCCCCGCCGCATCGGCGAGCTCGATGATCGTGGCCGGGCGCAGTCCGCCGTCGAGGTGGTCGTGCAGCGAGACCTTGGGCAGTGCGCGGAGGGACAGGCCCTCGACCTCCAGGTCGCCGTTCGCGTCGATGGTCAAGAGGGATCCTTCCTCGGCAGGCGGTGGGCCCTTCGACAGGCTCAGGGACCGGGTTTCGGCTCAGGGACCGGGTTTCGGCTCAGGGACCGGGTTTCGGCTCAGGGACCGGGTTCCGGCTCAGGGACCGGGTTCCGGCTCAGGGACCGGGTTCCGGCTCAGGGACCGGGTTCCGGCTCAGGGACCGGGATGGGGCGGGGGACCGCCGGAATCAGCCTAGGCGGTGATGCGCTCGCGCACGAGGGGCCCGCGGGCGACGTGCTCCGCGCCGATCTCCCAGGCGCCCTCGACGGCCTCCAGGGCGCGCTCGAAGCGCGCCCCGTCGTCGGCGGAGAGGGTGAACACCGGATCCCCCGCGTGCACGGGGTCGCCGGGCTTCACGTGCAGGTCGATGCCGGCCGCGAACACCACCGCGTCCTCGGCCCGGGCGCGCCCGGCGCCGAGGCGCCAGGCGCCGACGCCGAACGGCAGCGCGTCCATGCGCGTGATGAAGCCGTCGGATCCGGCCGTCACGGTGTGCGTCTCCCGCGCGACCGGAAGGGCGGCCTCGGGGTCGCCGTCCTGAGCGCGGATCATCGCCTTCCACGTGTCCATGGCGCGGCCGTCGTCGAGGGCCCTCTCCACGTCCGCATCGGGCTGCCCGCTGAGCGCCAGCATCTCCCGGGCGAGGGCGAGGGT
>JAFDWP010000095.1 GCA_018268435.1 Actinomycetota bacterium | reverse complement strand
GACGGCGTCGCCGGGGTGGGCGTGCGCGTGCAGATAGCCCGCGGCCTCGCGCCAGTCGCTGTCGTCCTTGGCGTACGGACCGCGCAGCACCACGAGGTTCGGCAGGAACGCCCCGAGCACCACGGCGAGCGCCAGCCCGGCGACGAGCGGGGCGCGCACCGGCGCCCGCCGGGTGACGGCGACGCCGATCGCACGGATCCCCACTGCGACCAGGATCGCCGCGGCCGCGGCGCAGAACGACAGGTACCGCACCGTGTACATCGGCGCGATCGTGACGCTCGCCACCAGGATCGCCGCCGTCGGCAGCAGCACCCAGAGCAGCGCCAGGAGCGACAGCTGCGCGCCGTCTGCGTCGTGCCGTCGGCCGCGGAACGCCGCCACCAGGCCGACCACGATCAGCGCGCCGCAGATCCACGCCGTCACAGGATCGAACCACTGCAGGGCGAGCACGTTCACCGGCGTGATGTAGTCGCGGTGCGCGAGGAAGCCGATCTGGTCGTGCTCCGCTGCGGCGAGCAGCACGATCGGCAGCGCGAGAAGCACGGCACCGGCGGACCACGCCGCCCAGGGCCCGAGCCGGCGGCGATGCACGATCAGCACGAACGCACCGTGCACCATCAGCAGCAGCGCGAGGTAGAGGAAGACGTAGACCGCGGCGGCGATCCCGAGCGCGTACCCGGCCCACGCCCACCGCGGGGCGCGCCGTCGCAGCAGATCGACGAGCAGCACCGTGAGCCAGACCGCGATGGCCGAGCCGATCGCGTACGAGCGCGCCTCCGCCGCCATCACCGCGGTGCGCGGCAGCAGCGCCGCGACCAGGCCCGCGGCCAGGGCGAGACGCGGTCCGCCGAACCGTCCCGCGAGCACGGCGGTGCCGGCCGCGAGCAGCCCGGCGGCGATCGCGCTGGGCAGACGCACGGAGAACTCGCCCGCTCCGAAGGCCTGGACCCAGATGTGCAGGAACGCGTAGTACACGCCGTGCACGCCGTCGACGCTCTGCAGCATCCGCCACAGTTCCGGCCACGTGCGCGAGGCCGACATCACGCTCGCCGCCTCATCGCCCCAGAATGAGGGGATCCAGGATCCTGCGACGCCGGCGAGCACTCCGACGACGCCGGCGATCACGGCCGCCGCGCCCCGGGAGAGCGTGCGGGGCGTCATCCGGCGCGCCCGTAGCCGAGCCGGCGCTCGAGCTGGAGTGCGGTCTCCGCGACGGCCCCGGTGATCGCCGCCTCGTCGACGGGGGCCGCCGCGGACCAGGTCACGGCGACGGCCGCGACCGGCCAGTCCACATGGTCGCGCACGGCGATCCCGACGGAGCGCAGGCCCGCGGTCACCTCGCCGTCCTCGCGGGCGACGCCGTCCTGGCGCACCACGCGCAGCAGCTCGTTCAGCTCGCGCGGCCGGGTCGGACCGCCGCCGGTGCGCTGCGCGAAGGAGGCCGCGTCGGGGTACAGCGCGCGCACCTGCTCGCGGGGGAGGGCGGCCAGCATCGCCCGCCCGGTCGCCGTGAGGTGCGCGGGCAGCCGCACGCCGACGTCGGTGATCAGCGCGGGGCGGCGCAGCGCCCGCTCCTCCACGATGTAGAGCACGTCGCGCCCCGTCATCACGGCGAGGTGCGCGCTCTCGCCGAGGCGGTCGGCGAGGGAGGCCAGCAGCGGGCGGCCGAGCCGGGCCAGGGGCTCCTGCCGGGCATAGCCGCCGGCGAGCTCGAAGGCGCTCGTGCCCAGGCCCCAGCGGCGCTCCTGGGGCAGGTGCACGACGAAGCCGTGCGCCTCCAGGGTGGCGAGCAGGTGGTAGACGGTCGAGCGCGGGATCTCCAGTTCCCGGGCGAGCGCGGAGGCGGCGACGGGGCCGGCGCGGCGGGCCAGGAAGCGCAGGATCCGCAGCGTGTGATCCGCGGCGGGGACCTGCACCGCGCCGCGGCCGGCGGACTCCTGCCCGATGTCTGGTATCACAGACACACTCTGCCAGATCCCCCTGCCCGACCGGAAGGACAGGGTGTGGAATCGTGACATGCCCCACACTTCCCCCGTCACCGTCGGTGCCGCGCCGCTGCGCCCCGAAGACGTCGTCGCCGTCGCCCGCCACCACGCCCCGGTCGTCGTCGACGCCGGCGCACTCGATCGGGTCGCCGCCGCCCGTGGCGTGGTCGACGGCATGGCCGCAGACCCGAACCCGCACTACGGCGTCTCCACCGGCTTCGGAGCCCTCGCCACCACGTTCATCGCCCCCGAGCGCCGCCGCCAGCTGCAGCAGAGCCTGATTCGCTCGCACGCCGCCGGCACCGGTGCCGAGGTGGAGACCGAGGTCATCCGTGCCCTCCAGCTGCTGCGCCTGCAGACCCTCGCCTCCGGCCACACCGGCGTGCGCCCGCTGGTGGTCGAGACCTACGCCGCCATGCTCAACGCCGGCATCACGCCGATCGTCCGCGAGTACGGCTCGCTGGGCTGCTCGGGCGACCTCGCCCCGCTCGCGCACATCGCGCTGGCCTCGATGGGGGAGGGCGACGTCCGCGACGCCTCCGGGACGCTGGTCTCCGCCGCCGACGCGTTCGCGCAGGCCGGCATCGAGCCGCTGCGGCTCGTGGAGAAGGAGGGACTCGCCCTCATCAACGGCACGGACGGCATGCTCGGCATGCTCGTTCTCGCGCTGCACGACCTCGAGGACCTGTTCCTCACGGCCGATCTCTCCGCGGCCATGTCGATCGAATCCCAGCTCGGCACCGATGCCGTCTTCGCCGCGGACCTCATGGCGCTGCGCCCGCAGGTCGGCCAGTCCGTCTCGGCGGCGCACCTGCGCGCGTTCCTCGGATCCTCGCCGATGGTGGCGAGCCACAAGGGCCCGGACGACGGCCGCGTGCAGGACGCGTACTCGCTGCGCTGCTCCCCGCAGGTGCACGGCGCCGCGCGGGACACCGCGGCGTACGCGACGTCCATCGCCGAGCGCGAGCTCAGCAGCGTCATCGACAACCCGGTCGTCACCGTCGACGGCCGCATCGAGTCGAACGGCAACTTCCACGGCGCCCCGGTCGCCGCCGTGCTCGACTTCCTCGCGATCTCCGTCGCCGACGTCGCCTCGGTCGCCGAGCGCCGCACTGACCGCGCCCTGGACCCCGCCCGCAGCCACGGCCTCCCGCCGTTCCTCGCGGACGAGGTCGGCGTCGACTCCGGCCTGATGATCGCGCAGTACGCGGCCGCCGGCATCGTCTCCGAGCTCAAGCGGCTCGCCGTGCCCGCCTCGGTCGACTCGATCCCGTCCTCCGCGATGCAGGAGGACCACGTCTCGATGGGCTGGGCCGCGGCCCGCAAGCTCCGCCGCGCGATCGACGGCCTCGGCCGCGTGCTGGCGATCGAGATCCTCACCGGCGCCCGCGCGCTCGACCTGCGCGCACCGCTCGAAGCGGGACCCGCCACCGGCGCGGTCCGCGACCTGGTCCGCACGGTGGCCGGCGGCCCCGGCCCCGACCGATTCCTCTCTCCCGACATGGAGGCCGTGACCGCGCTCGTGCAGTCCGGCCGGATCGCTGCGATTGCGAAGGAGCACGCACATGACTGACACGACCACCGCCCCGGCCGCCGAAACCCCGGCAGGACCGACGCTGTCGGATCCGACCCGCCGCATCCGCGCCCCGCGCGGCAATCAGCGCACCGCGAAGAGCTGGGGCGCCGAGGCCGCCAAGCGCATGCTCATGAACAACCTGGACGCCGAGGTCGCCGAGCACCCCGAGGACCTCGTCGTCTACGGCGGCACGGGGCGCGCCGCGCGCAGCTGGGAGGCGTACGACGCGATCGTGCGCACCCTGGACGAGCTCGAGCCCGACGAGACCCTGCTCGTGCAGTCCGGAAAGCCGGTCGGCGTGTTCCGCACGCACGAGTGGGCACCCCGTGTGCTCATCGCCAACTCCAACCTCGTCGGCGACTGGGCCACCTGGCCCGAGTTCCGCAGGCTCGAGGCACAGGGCCTCATGATGTACGGCCAGATGACGGCCGGATCCTGGATCTACATCGGATCCCAGGGCATCCTGCAGGGCACCTACGAGACGTTCGCGGCGGTCGCCCGCTCGCTGGGCCGGGATTCGCTGAAGGGCACCCTCTCGCTCACCGGCGGCGCCGGCGGCATGGGCGGGGCGCAGCCGCTGGCAGTCACCCTGAACGAGGGCGCCTGCCTCATCGTCGACGTCGACGAGTCGCGTCTCGCGCGCCGCGTCGACCACGGCTACCTGGACGTCTACTTCACCGACCTCGACGAGGCGATCGCCCGCGCCGTCGCCGCGAAGGAGGCCGGGGAGGCCCTCTCCGTCGGCATCGTCGGCAACGCCGCCGAGGTCTTCCCCGAGCTGTTCCGCCGGGGCGTGCCGATCGACGTCGTCACCGACCAGACCAGCGCGCACGACCCGCTCGCCTACCTGCCGATCGGCATCTCCGTGGCGGACTGGAAGGCCGAGGCCGAGCGCGATCCCGAGGAGTTCACCCGTCGCTCCCGCGAGTCCATGGCCGCCCACGTGGCCGCCATGGTCGCGTTCCAGGACGCGGGTGCCGCGGTGTTCGACTACGGCAACTCGATCCGCGCGGAGGCGAAGCTCGGCGGGTTCGAGCGCGCCTTCGCGTTCCCCGGCTTCGTGCCGGCGTACATCCGCCCGCAGTTCGAGGAGGGCCGCGGCCCGTTCCGCTGGGCCGCGCTCTCCGGCGACCCGGAGGACATCTACAAGACCGACCGCGCCATCGCGGAGCTGTTCCCCGAGGACGCCGCCCTGCACCGCTGGCTGGAGAAGGCCGGCGAGAAGGTGCACTTCGAGGGGCTGCCCGCCCGCATCTGCTGGCTTGGCTACAAGGAGCGCCACCTGGCCGGGCTCAAGTTCAACGAGATGGTCGCCTCGGGCGAGCTCTCCGCCCCGATCGTCATCGGCCGCGACCACCTCGACTCCGGATCCGTGGCCTCGCCCTATCGCGAGACCGAGGCCATGAAGGACGGCTCCGACGCGATCGCCGACTGGCCGCTGCTGAACGCGCTGCTGAACACTGCCTCCGGCGCGAGCTGGGTCTCGCTGCACCACGGCGGCGGCGTCGGCATCGGCCGCTCCATCCACGCCGGGCAGGTGACGGTCGCCGACGGCTCCGCCCTCGCCGCCGAGAAGCTCGAGCGGGTGCTCACCAACGACCCCGGCACAGGCGTCATGCGGCACGTCGACGCGGGCTACGATCACGCGAAGGACATCGCCCGCGAGCGCGGACTCCAGGTCCCGATGGGGCTCTGAGCCGGAAGGCGGAGGATATGCGGATCCTGATCACGAACATCGGCGAGCTCACGACGAACGCGCCGGGCGCGGGTTCGGCCCCTGGGGCGAGCCCGGTCCCTGGGGTGGCTTCCGTCCGTGGGGCGGGTTCGGTCCCTGGGGCGGGTTCGGTCCCTGAGGTGAGCCCGGTCCCTGGGGCCGATTCGGTCCCTGAGGCTCTCGAAGGGCCCGATCCCTGCGGCACGCTGCACGACGCGGCCGTGCTCATCGACGGCGACCGCATCGTCTGGGTCGGATCCGCCGCCGAAGCCCCGGACGCCGACGAGACCGTCGATGCCGACGGCCGAGCCGTGATCCCCGGTTTCGTGGACAGCCACAGCCACATCGTGTTCGGCGGCGACCGCGCCGCGGAGTTCGAGGCACGGATGCAGGGGCAGAAGTATGCGGCAGGCGGCATACGATCGACCGTGGCCGCCACCCGCGCCGCGACCGATGACCAGCTGCGGGCGCGCCTGCGCGGGTTCCTCGACGAGATGCTCGCCCAGGGCACCACGACGGTCGAGATCAAGAGCGGCTACGGCCTCGACGTCGCCACCGAGGAGCGCCTGGTCCGCCTCGCGGCCGAGGTCACGCCCGAGGTCACCTTCCTCGGCGCGCACGTGGTGCCCGCGGAGTACGCGGACCGCGCCGACGCCTACGTCGACCTCGTGACGGGCCCGATGCTCGACGCGTGCGCGCCGCACTCCCGGTGGATCGACGTGTTCTGCGAGACCGGGGCGTTCACGGTGCCGCAGTCGCGCCGCGTGCTCGAGGCCGGCGTCGCCCGCGGGCTGCAGCCGCGCGTGCACGCGAGCCAGCTCGGACCCGGCGAGGGCGTGCGGCTGGCCGTCGAGCTCGGCGCCGCGTCGATCGACCACGGCACCTACCTCACCGATGACGACGTCGCCGCGCTCGCCGGATCCGACACCGTGCTCACCCTGCTGCCCGGCGTGGAGTTCTCCACCCGCCAGCCGTACCCCGACGCCCGTCGGCTCATCGATGCCGGCGTGACCGTGGCGATCGCCTGCGACACGAACCCCGGATCCAGCTTCACGTCATCGATGCCGTTCTGCATCGCGGTCGCCGTGCGCGACATGCGGATGACGGTCGCCGAGGCGATCCACGCGGCCACGGCGGGCGGTGCGGCCGCGCTGCGTCGGGACGACATCGGCCGGATCGCCCCCGGCATGCGCGCCGACCTGGTGCTGCTGAAGAGCCCGAGCCGGGTGCACCTCGCATACCGCCCCGGCGTGCCGCTGGTCGAGGCCGTCTGGAAGGACGGCGTGCGCGTCTGACCGGATCCGCCCTACCGTGGAGTCATGGCACGGATCCTGATCTTCGGCGGCCACGGCAAGGTCGCCCTGCTCCTCGAACCCCTCCTCACCGCCCGCGGCGATGAGGTGACCGCGGTGATCCGCGATGCCGCGCAGATCGACGAGGTGCGTGCGACCGGCGCGGATCCCGTGGTCTTCGACGTCGAATCGGCGTCCGAGGCCGCGATGGCGACACTGATCGCCGGACACGACGCGGTCGTCTGGTCCGCGGGTGCCGGGGGAGGCTCGGCGCAGCGCACCCGGGCCGTCGACTTCGATGCCGCCACGCGCTCGATGGCCGCCGCCGCGGCCGCCGGTGTGCCGCGCTACGTGATGGTGTCGTACTTCGGATCCTCACCCGATCACGGCATCGCCCCGACGGACTCGTTCTTCGCCTACGCCGAGGCGAAGGCCGCGGCCGATGAGGCGCTGCGGTCCTCGGATCTGGAGTGGACCGTGCTCGGACCGAGCCGGCTCACGCTCGAGGCGCCGACCGGACGGATCGACGCGACCGCCGAGGCGTCCGGGAGCGTGTCCCGCGCGGATGTCGCCCGGGTGATCGCGCAGACCCTCGTGGAGCCGGCGACCATCCGGCGCACGATCCGGTTCAACCACGGCGAGGTGCCGATCGCGGACGCGCTGCGCGCCGGGTGACGTTACGGGAGCTCCGGTTCAGGCGCTCCCGTTCGGGCGCTTCCGGGTCGGGCGCTTCCGGGTCGGGCGCTCCCTGTTCAGGCCCTCCCGGCCAGGGCGGCCAGCAGCTCCAGTACGCACAGTGCGGCGAGGCGCACGGTGCGCGCGTCCTCGTCGTCGGCGGTGGCGTCCACCTCGGCGATGTCGGCGCTGACCACGCGGCGGTCGGCGGCGATGCCGCGCACCAGCGCGCGCAGCTCCCACGCGGCGAACCCGCCGGGCACGCTCGCCGGGCAGCCCGGGGTTGCGGCGCGGTCGCACGCGTCGACGTCGATGTCGAGGTGCACGCGAGACGCCTCCCCGGCGCCGGCGATCTCGACGGCCTCGGCGACGACGTCGGCGATGCCGCGGCGGCGCACCTCGTCCAGGGCGATGACGCGGATGCCCCACTCGGCGGCGCGCCGGGCGTAGGCGGCGGAGTTCGCGAAGTCGGCGATGCCGATCTGCACGATGCGGCGCGGGTCGATCCCGGTGCCGTCCGGGGCATCCTGCACGAGCCGGCGCACGGGGGAGCCGTTGGAGACGCCGTCGCGCAGGTCGAAGTGCGCGTCGATCGTGATGAGGCCGGTGGCATCCGCGCCGAGGGCGACCGGGTAGGTCAGGGAGTTGTCGCCGCCGAGCGCGATCACCAGGCGTGCCGCGGCGGAGAGCTCCGACACCCGGGCGATGGTGCGCGCGATGCCGTCGTCTCCGTCGGGCTCGTGCACGTCGCCGGCATCCGCGATCCGCAGCGCCTCGTTCAGGTCGACGATCGGCGGCCCCATCAGGGTGGGGCTGTACCGCCGCAGCGCGTCGCGGATCGCGGCCGGCGTCGCGTGCGCACCGGTCGGGGAGAGCGACGTGCGCCACGTCGGCACGCCGAGCAGCACGGCGTCGGCGGGCCGATCGAACGCCGGCCAGTCGCCGCCGCGGGGCCAGAGGGGATCGTGCGACAGCGCCATGGGGACTCCCTTCCCGGACACCCGGTCGGCATCCGCTCACCAGCGTGCCACGGCTGCGGCCAGGGCGAGCGAAGCCGTCCCGGGCGCTGTCTGGCCCACCAGACACGCAGGCCTCTCCGCTCACCGCTCACCGCTCACTGGATCCGCCTTCTCCGCCCCGTCCGCCTGATCCGCCGCGTCCGCCTGATCCGCCCCGCGACGATCTGCACACCGTGCGACGATCAGCACACGAAACTGCCGGATCCGTGTGCAGATCGTGTCATCGTGTGCGGATCGTCACAGGTCGCGATGGATCTCACAGGTCGCCACGGATCATCACAGAGCCCGGAGTGCCGCAAGCCTCGTCACAGGTCGCGGAGTGCGGCGAGGATCGCCGCCTGCACCGACGGCCAGTCGTGCACGACCTGCGCGTAGTCGAAGCGCAGCGTGCGATAGCCGAGGCGGGCGGCTGCCGCGTCGCGCACGAGATCCTTGTGGCGATGGGTCTTGCCGTCGTGGTTCTCCTTGCCGTCGACCTCGATGATCAGTCGGCCCACGACGAAGTCGACCTTGCCCACGCCGTCGATCGACACCTGGCACCGCAGGCGAAGCCCGATCGTGTGGAGCCTCAGCCGGAGCAGGGACTCCAGGCCGCTGTCCGCATCGTGCCGCGCGAGGTCCACGAGCCATCGGTGCGATGCCGGCAGCGCCTCGCGGATCCGACGGCGCGCGGCCAGGGGGAGCAGGCGCCGCCTCCAGGCGGACTCGAACGCGGCGAAGAACGCCTCGTCGCCCGAGCAGAGCCGCAGGTGCAGCAGCGCAGTCTCGAGGTCGGTCCGTCCGAGTGGCGGA
Organism: Actinomycetota bacterium; assembly: GCA_018268435.1. GTDB lineage: Bacteria > Actinomycetota > Actinomycetes > Actinomycetales > Microbacteriaceae > Microbacterium. The sequence continues at coordinate 224 of JAFDWP010000095.1, read as the reverse complement.
GTTCCGCGGTAGTAGTGCGGTACGCAGGCGCACTCCGCATGCGCATGGCCATGTCGCCCCGCGCCGAGCCAGACGTGCGGTCCGGTGATCTCCGGGAGCACCCAGATCCGCAGCGTCGCCAGCACGCTCGCGCACGTGAGCGCCCCGCCGTGCGCCACGGCGGCACGGACGTCCGGATCGATCGGACGCGCGGCGAAGACGCCGTCCCGCACGCGATCGACGCT
>JAFDWP010000094.1 GCA_018268435.1 Actinomycetota bacterium | reverse complement strand
CGCGATGTGGATCCGCGCGAGTTCCAGGGCTTCGCCGTCGAGTTCGGCGACACGATGCGCTCGCTGCCGGTGCAGCTGCCGGAGGGGCTGCTGCTGCTGATCCGCGCGGTCTCGCTCACGTCCGGGATGTGCAGCGGGCTGGATCCGAAGTTCAACATCTGGGAGTCGATCGAGCCCTACGCGACACGGCTGCTGGCCGACGAGGGCGGCAACGTCGTGCGCGATCTCGCCGGTCAGGCGGTCGCGAACGTCGGCCTCCTGTGGCGGCTGCCGAAACGGATCGATGACATCATCGCCCGCGTCGACGAGGGATCCGTCACATTCGACACCTCGCGGATCGAGAGGCGTCTCGACCACATCGACGCCCTCGTGCGGCGCGGGGTCTCGGGCCTGCTGTTCGCCGCGCTGCTCGTCAGCGGGGCGATCGTGCTCGCCGTCAACCCGGCCCTCGGCATCGTGCTGATGAGCCTGTCGGTGCTGCCCCTGCTGCACACGCTGTTCGCGGGCCTGTTCCGCCGCGGGCCGCGCTGACGGCGCCCGGCGAGCGGATCCGCTCCGTTCCCGGGTGCCGCGCTCAGGCCTCGGACAGGGCCGCGCGCCAGACGAGACGGCCGATCTCCGCGTGGGCGATGTCGTTGTGCGCGCCGCCCCAGCCGCCGCTCTTCGCGTCATCGATGACGGCGTCCGCATCGACGTTGTACGCGGATCCGGCGGCCAGGCGCGTGTCCGCGGTCACCTCGCGGATCATGAGCGCCTCGGCGCCGGTGCCCTGCAGGCCGAACGTGCCGACCGCGCCCCACTTGGGCACCTCGCCGCCCTCCCCGAGCACGAGGTGATCCGCGCCGCCGGGGATCCAGGACGCCACCCGGACCCCGGCGGGGTAGAACTTCCCCAGGGCGTAGTCGAAGCGGCTCTGCGAGGTGACGATCGGACCGTCGACGAAGCGCCGCTCGCGCAGCGGGCGGAACCTCCCCGGTCGTCCCGTGCCGTAGGCGTCGTCGGCGAAGGCCCACAGCGAGAGCGCTCCCTGCAGCAGCACCATCGAGCGCACGGGCCGTGCCGGTGCCGATCCGCCCTGCAGCACCGCGGCCGACATCACGATGCATCCGAAGCTATGCCCCATCACGTGCAGCCGGGCCTCGGTGCCCGCCGTACTCTGCAGATCCCGCAGCAGGAGCGAGACTCCCGCGGTGCCGACGGCGTAGGCGCGCTGCTTCATCTTCCAGAACGACAGCTGGCGCAGCGCGAGAAGGGGCAGTCCGAAGAGGCCGCCCTCGCCGAGGACCCGACCCGGCTCGGCGACCGCCCGGGCGAGCACCGCATCCTCGTCGTCCTCGGACTCGGCGTCCGGCATCGGCGGTTCTTCGAGGTCGATCGCGCGCAGCAGATCGCGCAGCGCTGTGCGGGCAGGGGCCGACTTCTCCAGAGGGGTGGCCGCGTGCTCCGCGTCGAGGATGGTCTTCAGCGCACGGCGGATCGCGGCCGTATCGCCGAGCAGGTCGGCGTAGGAGTCGACGGCGGAGTCCACGGAGACCGGTGCCGAGGTGTCGTCAGGGTCGGCGTCGTCCGAGCCCGAGAGCGTCTTCGACTTCGCATCACGGTCGACGCGGGTCGGCGCGAAGGCGAGACTCGGCCAGTGCACTCCCACCACGAACGGGCGGAACGGCCGTGCGGTCTGCGCGGGCGTCGCCTCGAGGAAGGCCCGCACCCACGCGTCGTACTGCGCGAGCGCCCCGTCCCAGTCGCCGTGCCAGCCATGGCTGATGACGAAGACGTCCGTCGCGCTCGACGCGCTCAGGGCCTCGCGCACCTCGTCACTGGCCAGACTCCCGGAGTCGAGCAGCTCATTGCCGTACTTGTCGTATTCGATGACCCAGTACTCGATGTCGTGACCGTCGACGGTCCTGCGGATCAGCGGCATGGCGTCCTCCTCTGGGGCTCTTCTTCGGTTGTCGTGTCGTCCCGGGATCAGGCCGTCAGCAGCGCCGGGGCGAGGTGGGTGTCGCTTGCGCCGTGCAGGCCGTAGGCGAGTCCGAGCGGATTGCCCTGCTCGATCATTCCGCGGCGCAGATCCAGCAGCGCGACGCCCACGGGGACGCCGGAGAGCACGGCGGCGAAGAACCGCCGTGCGAATTCGTCGGCGAAGAATGTGGCGATCTCGCACTCGGTGCCGATCACGGTGCGGGCGCCGCGATCGAGGAAGTAGTTCGGGAAGTTCACGGTGTACTGCGGAGAGAGCTCCGCGGAACGGCAGGCGTTCACGAAGACCAGCGGTCCCTGCTTGAGCGGGGAGTTGGTGTCGGCGTTCACGGTCAGCTCGCCGACGGTCACCGGATCCTCCGTGAGGCGCAGCCAGGACGCATCCGGCAGTGGATCACCGCCCGAGCTCTTTCCGGCGCCGGCGTGGCAGAGGAAGTAGATCACCTGGTAGCGGGAGCGCGGGCCCAGGCTCGTCATCAGCGCGGCGTTCGTGACGCGATCCTTCACGGTGATCGACGCGGAGCGGGCCTGCGCCGCCTCCCAGAACCCGCGCTGGTTCTGCACCGCGGGGATCTTCTGCTCGGCGTCGATGCGGGGATCGAAGTGCAGGGCGACGGACAGGCCCTTCTCCACCGGGATCGGGGCGGGCAGGCGGGGGACGTTGATCACGAGCTCCTCGATCACGTGCCGCAGGCCGAGGAAGCGATCCCATTGCGGCTCCCCCTTCAGCTCCCGGGCCAGGTACAGCGCATGCCAGGGCACCCCGTAGCCGTCGACGACGAACTGGATGCGCCGGGATGAGCCGTCGGCACCGAGCTGCGCGATGAGCAGGTCCCCGATGGCGGCGGCGCGCTCGTTGTCCTTGCGGAGGTAGAAGAGCTTGCGGAACAGCAGTGCGCCAGCCTCGGCGAGATCCTTCAGGGCTCGCCGGGAGCCGTCCTCGCCGATGCGGATGCTCCCCTGATATTCGGCATCGTGGGAGAGCTGCAGAAGCACGTCCCGCACCTGCAGGACCGCGGCCTCGAGCTCCTCACGCGTCACGTCGAGCTCCGCCTCCAGGGGGGTGTCGCCGACGACGATGCAGCGGAAATGGTCTCCGGATCCGAGGAACGACACCGCCAGGAAGCGGGAGCTGTCGATCTGCAGCGCATCCAGCGCACGCCCGATGCTCGATCCCGGAATCAGGGCGACCTCGTCCGGAGACCCGTCGGCGGTGGCTGCGGCCACGTCGACCGCGAAGGAGACCTGCGCGACGATGCTGCCCTGGGACAGCAGCGTCGCGGTGAGGTGCGCCGGGCCGGCCGTGCGCGGCGTCACCGTGAACACCGCGGGGCGTTCGCTGGTGCCGTCCCGCTTCATCACCAGGGGCCGTTGCCCGCCGTCCGCGTCGATGTCGATGCCGGTCGAGGTGAGCTGCACCGTCATCGGCAGGCGGGTCTTGCCCCGCGGGAAGGTCACCGAGAACGCCCCGTCTTCGGCCGCATCCCCGGACGGGGGTCGTCGGAAGTCGATGACGACGTCGACCGCGGCGCCGACGACAGGGGTGCCCTTCACGGTGGCCTCGAGCTCGGACGCGACCACGATCTCCGCGGAGGGGTCGGGGGCGGCGGTGTCGGCCCCGGTGGTGGGTGTCGGCTCGTGCGGAGGGGCCTCGTCCGCGCCTCGGGCCGCGGCGGGGATCATGCTCGCCTGCTCGGCCAGGGGCGGTTGCATGGCGTACGAGGTCAGCGCGCTGTCGCCCAGTGCGTCGGAGACGAAGCCGGTGGTGTCGACGTCGGCCATCTCCACAGCGGACGGCGTCTCCTGTGAGGCGGCCGGAATCGCGGCGTTGGCCCTCTCGTCTGACGCGGCCGGAGCCGCGAGCGCGTCGCGGAGGGCTTCGTCCTCGTCCAGGGCCTCCCGCAGGGCGTCGACGAGCTCCTGTCGGAGCCGCGACGTGCGCGGCTCCGACCGATAGGCCGCGTACGCCGCGCGGAGCCGGGCGTGGGTGCTGAGCAGACGCGGATCCACGTCGTCGAGGCGCGACAGCAACGACTCGGCTCGTGCGAACAGCTCGCCATGATCCGTCATGACCGCTCCTGGCTCTCCGGCGACGGCGCTCCCTCAGCAACAGGATGGCGCAGCCGCCGCACGGTGTCCATCCTCGGCTGCCGACTGCGCGGGACGCGGGCGGGTCCCGTCAGTCCGCCACGATCTCCTGCACGGTCGTGCGGGTGGTGCCCGCAGCGTCGGTGGTGTCGTACTGCACGGGCATCCCGGGGTGCGCGAGCGCGAACCAGAACACCGCACCGCCCTCGTCGTCATGCAGGTCGTAGCGCAGGCAGTCGAGTCGTCCGAGAGGGTGCTCGATCGTCTCCCGGGTGATCGTGGTCCGGTGCGCCGGGAGTGCGGCGTGCGCCTGCAGCTCCCGCCAGGCCACGCGCCCGCCGACCGCCTCTCCCGGAGCCCCCAGGGGGTGGTTCTCCAGGAGCACGCCCTCGTCGTCACCGGCGGAGTAGCGGTTGACCCGCTCGGTCACAGTGCCGTCCGGCGCCTCGACGCGCAGCCGGATCGTCACTCCGCCACGCAGCGCATCGCGGAGCTCCTCCGCCGTGAACGGCGTCGGCAGCAGGCCCTCGCCCATGACGTGCGGATCGGATCCGGTGTCCATGCAGCAAGGATGGACCCGCTCGCGCGATCCCGACAAGACCTGTCGGGAACGGCGTGAGATGACACGAAGCGTCACGGTGAGGGGTTCTTCCGCACTGTCACGGCTGGTGTGGTCGGGCCACCGTCCTCAACCGTTCTCGCTCTGCTGATCGTCCCTCGCAGTGCTGCTTCAATCTGTTCCTGCGGGGGAGATCCCGCGAACCCGGAGTCCGTCAGGTAGACGCGGCACGCGAGCGAGCGAACCGGTGACGTCGGGAACAGGTCGACACCGTCGACGAGGAGCGTGGGAGAACCTGCGAACCCGGTGCTGACGGCTTCGGCCTCAGTCCGGATCGTCACCAGATCGACGGGTACGTCGGTGAGGCCGACAGCATCCATCGCTGCGCGCGTGTGAGCTTCGGCGATGGCCGTGTTCGGGCAGCCGATGATGTGCAGCAGCTCGACCTTCATGCGATGTGCCCCTTCCTGGTGCGGGCGGCGCGCAGTCCGTTGAGGATGACGACGACCTCAGCGATCTCGTGCACGAGCACCACAGCGGCGAGGCCCAGGAGTCCGAAGAGTGCAAGCGGGAGCAGCACGGTGATGATCAGCAGTGCGCTCACTCGCCTGCCCCCGTCGAGCAGCAGCCGGGCACGGCGCACCGGACATCCACGCAGGGCGCGCGCTCATCGACCGCGAGGGTCACGTCCACCAGGGCGGTGAGTGCCGCCGCGAGGTGCGGATCGGCGATCTCGTACCGCGTCTGCCGACCCTCGGGCTCGGCGACCACGATCCCGCAGTCGCGCAGACAGGTCAGATGGTTCGAGACGTTCGAACGGGTCAGCCCCAGCTCGCGCGACAGCACGGCGGGGTAGCTCGGCACGCCGAGCAGCGCCATCAGGATTCGGGAACGCGTCGGGTCGGCCATGGCTCGGCCGAGCCGGTTCATGACGTCGAGGCGTGAGGCAATGGTCAGCACCCAATGACCATACAGTCACGACTGACTTGTGTCGTCGAGGGTGGAGGATTGCCACGACGCTGCGCACCGGACGCGGCATCGGTGTCACGGGTCGGCCACCCGGAGCGACGGCTTCGCGGGGCCCGTTCGCGCAACGGCAACTGGTTCCGACAAGTTCTGTCGGGATCGCGGTGCGATGACACTAGATGTCACGTGAACGGGCGGTTTCCGAAAAACTAAGGCCGGCTTGTCGTGACACTTTCCGGACGTGCAGTCGAAGCGTCATGCCCGCGCGTCATCGCGATGTTGAGCGGTCTCACTGGTTTCTGACTGGGTGGGGTCCATCTTCTGGGTTGCCGCGACGGACTTATCCACGTACGGCGAAGGTTCCGGGTCGGGGTGGCGGATGGTTTGGATAACGAAGAGGGTGACGCCGATAAGGGCGACGACGATGGATGCCCAGATGTTGGCGGGGATACCGAGGGGCGCGTCGCTGGTGGGGTCGATGCGGATAGCTTCGAGTCCGCTGCGTCCGAGACCGTACCAGATCAGGTAGATCGCGAGGCTTCGCCCCCACCCGAGAGTGAGACGACGCTCCAGGAGGACTATCAGGGTGGCGCCGATCAGGTTCCAGATCATCTCGTAGAGGAACAGGGGGTGGAACAGGGTTCCAGCCGGGAGGCCTTCAGGGAACATCGGCGCCGTGGGAAGGATCTGCAGTCCCCAGGGCAGGGTGGTGGGGTTTCCGAAGAGTTCTTGGTTGAAGTAGTTGCCGAGCCGGCCGATGGCTTGGGCGACGAGGAGTGCGGGAGCGAGGGCATCGGCGAAGGCCCAGAAGCGGAGTCCGGTGCGGCGACATCCGATGTACGCGCCGATTGCGCCGCCGATGAGGGACCCATAAATGGCGTTGCCGCCGTCCCAGATCGCGAACACGTTCCACAGGTTCGCACCCGGGTAGAAGTAGTCAGACATGTGGGTGAACACGTGATAAAACCGCGCCGCGATGATGCCGAGGGGAACAACCCACAGGACGATGTCGATGACGGTCCAGGGTTCGACGCCTCTGCGCCGGAGCCTGCGGTCGGTGATGAGGACGGCGGCGATGATGCCGGCGATGATGCAGAGCGCGTAGGTGTGGATGGTGAGGGGCCCGAGTTGGAAGCTCGCCCAGGCCGGGTCGGGGCTGGGAATGCTGGCGGGATGAATGCTCATGGGTGTGCTCCTTCGACCGTCACAGGAGAACGCTACGCCTGTGGCATGTGTGCGGCCGTGCGTGCAATTGGGCAGCGGGGGAGGGAACCTTCCGTTGCGTGAAGACTGTTGACCCACGGCCCCAGCGAATACCTATGAGGGTATATTCGGGATCGAACCGAAGCAAAGGAGCTGGTTGTGTCGAAGCGCTTGACTTTTGGACTTGCTGGGGTCGCGGGCGCAAGCGCCGCGGCGGTGGCGTACTCGACGCGGCGGAAGCGACGGAGTGCTGTTCGATCCAGGATCGTGATCGTGGGGGGTGGGACTGCAGGAATTGATGTCGCGGCTCGACTGTGCCGGTCGCTGGCTGAGCCTGACGTGACCATCATTGAGCCCGCGGAGCGGCATTCGTATCAGCCTGGTTGGACTCTTGTTGCTGCCGGGGTGTTCCCTCAGGATCATTTCGATCGCGCTGAGGCATCACTGATTCCGCGGCGCGCGAGGTGGATTCGTGAACGGGTGGCAGCGTTTGAGCCGGAGGCGGACGCTCTCGTGCTCGAATCGGGGAAGCGCATCGGCTATGACTACCTTGTCGTCGCTGCGGGGCACCAGCTCGACTATGGGAAGGTCGACGGGGTCGAGGGCAAAGTCGGCCGAGACGGGCTTTACAGCAATTACACCCGTGATGGTGCGACCGCGACCTGGCGGGGGATTCGCTCTTTTGCAGGAGGCACGGCCATTTTCGTGGAACCCAAGGGTCCCATCAAGTGTGGCGGCGCACCGCAGAAGATCGCCTATCTTGCAGACTCCCACTGGCGTCGCAGCGGCGTTCGCGAACGCATCGATCAGCGGTTCGTCACCGGCAAGCCGGTCATCTTCGGTTCGCCCTACTATCGCCCCGCTCTGGAGGAAGTGATGCGGCGCAAGAAGATCACGCCCGTGGTTAGTCACAACCTCATTTCAGTGGATCCCGCCAAGAAGATCGCATCGTTCGAAACGAGCGAGGGTGAGACGACGATGGAGTACGACTTCCTCCACTTCTGCCCCCCGCAGTCGGCCCCGGATTTCATCAAATCGAGCGCCTTGGCGGACTCCTCAGGCTACGTCGAGGTGGATCGCGCAACGCTCCAGCACGCACGCTTCCCGAACGTGTTTGGACTGGGTGATTCGAGTAACCTCCCGACATCGAAGACCGGTGCCGCGATCCGCAAGCAGGCCCCGGTCGTCGTGTACAACCTTCTTCGCCACGCTGACGGTGCCGACCTTGCCGTGGACTCTCTTGAGTACCACGGCTACAGTTCCTGTCCTGTGGTCACGGACTACGGAAAAATGATGCTGGCCGAGTTTGATTACAGTCTGAAACCGACTCCTACGCTGCCACCCTGGGAGCACGACTCTCGAATTCCCACGTACGCGAACTGGCTGATCAAGACCCGCGCACTGCCAGTGCTCTACTGGCAAGGAATGATGCGCGGACTTGCATGACCTTCCGTGTCGGCTACCCCGCGGGGTATCGCCAGAGGTGCGAGAATTGGAACTGAGCGACGCCGTCGTGAGTGTACGTATCAGGAGGAAATCGAGATGACCGGTCCAGTGCAGGCGGATGTTGCTGACGAGCGCGCGGCCGAGCTGGCGGCGAGTCAGCGCAAGATCGTGAACCGGCTGAGACGAGCTCAAGGGCAGCTCGCCGGTGTGGTGAAGGCGATCGATTCCGGGGCGGAGTGCCGTGATGTCGTGATACAGCTCGCGGCTGTATCGAAGGCCCTCGACCGCGCAGGCTATGCCATTGTCGCCACCGCGATGAGGAACTGCATCGTCGACCCGGAGAGCGAATCAGTGACGCAGGATGAGCTCGAGAAGCTCTTCCTCACCCTCGCCTAAGGGTCTGACCGGGTGCCAGGCGAGGATGAGCGCGTCAGCGTCCGAAGAGTCGGGCGAAGAAGCCTGTCGAAGGCTCGTTGGCGTGGCCCTCACAGCGCTGTGATTTAGGGATTCCGCGCATCACTTGGTCGACGTGCTGTCCGCAACCGCCCCAGCTCGCTTTGCCGCATTTCTTGCAGGTCTTCTGGTAGCACATGTCCGATCCTTTTGGTGTGGGTGTTAGGCGAGCATCATGAAGAGCTTTTCGATCTCTTCGGGTGTGGGGTCTGTGTCGGTCCGGCTGCCTTCTGGCGTTGCGAGGCACTCCCTCATGGCGGTGGAGACAATCGTGAAGCCCGCCCGGTTGAGCGCGTTCGTGACGGCCGCGAGCTGCATGACGATGTCGCGACACGGGTCGTTCGCGTCCACGGCTGCGATGACGGCGTCAAGCTGTCCACGGGCTCGACGCAGCCGGTGGGAGATGCGCTTCTGCGTGCGCAGGTCCTGGATTTCGGACTCGTCGGTGGGTGGGGTAGTAACGCTCATGACGGTGCCCCGGCGGACTCGGACTGGCGGCGGAGCTGCTCTTGTACTTCTGCCATGTTCAGTGCTCGGGTAGCGGTGATGACCTGTGCGAGTTGCGCATCGTTGAGCACTCCGGGTTGCGAGAACACGCCGATGCCGCCCCGGAACACCATCAGCGTCGGGATGGACCGGATCTGAAAGCCGGCGGCAAGTTCTTGTTCTGTCTCGGTGTCGATCTTGCCGAACGTGATGTCAGTGTGCGCGACGGAGGCCTTCTCAAACACGGGCGCGAAGGCGAGACAGGGTCCACACCATGCCGCCCAAAAGTCCAGGATCACGATGTCGGTGCCGGTGATGGTGTCGCGGAGATTGTCTTTCGTGACGGTAAGAGTGGTCATTGTGGTCCTTTCAGTCCGGGCCGAGAGTAGTGAGACGGGCCGAGGTCACTTGACGACGGCGAGACCAGTGGCCTGTTCGGCTTCGGAGATCCCGCCGGCGTCCTGCACGTCCAGTCCCGCAGCTTCCATCACGGCTACTGCCTGCGCGGATCGGTTGCCGGACTGACAGTAGACGACGTACTTCTCGCGACTGTCGAGCTCCGCGACAGTCGCATCGAATTGCGCCGATTGGAAGTCGATGTTGACGGCGCCCTCGAGATGGCCACCGGCGTACTCTGCGGGTGTGCGCACGTCGACGACGACGGTGTCTTCGCTAAGCGCGATCGTTGGGTCCGCTGTTGCTGCACAACCGCTCATCACGACAGAGAGAGCGAGCGCCGCGCTGAGCGCGACGCCTCGCAGGCTACGCCGCGGCATGAGGATGTCCGTCGCACCGCTGATTGGCAGGGACTCCGTAGAGTGCTTCTTCCACATGCTGGCCGCACCCTTCCCAGGTCGCTTTGCCGCATTGTTCACATGTCACTCGGGCACACATCTCTTGAACCTTTCATCAGATCGGAATCGATCGTAACATACCCCCTAGGGTATTGTGGGGAGCATGCAGTTACCGCAGTCAGATAGGGGACGGCCCATCGTCGGTCAGTGGGTCGAGGGCCTGGATGTACCGGTCATCAACGAACGGGCGGTGCGAGCGTCGGCGGGGATTCTGTTCCTGGGTGGGTTCTCGGCATGGCTGTGGGGTGTGATCACAGCGGATCTGCAGCCAATGCGGGTCTTCGGAATAGTGTTTGCCGTCGAGATGATGCTGCGCCTCTTTGTGGGAACGGCCTTCACTCCGACGCTCGTGCTGGGCGCGTGGATCACACGTCCACAGCGGCCGGAGTGGGTGGAGGCGCGGTCAAAGCTCCTTGCCTGGCGGATGGGTTTCGTAATGTCCCTGGCGGGATGTTTCAGTCTGGGCTGGTTAGGCTTGCCGGCGATCATCGCTCAGGTGATCTGTGGGATGTGTCTTCTGTTGCTGTACCTGGAGACGGCCTTCGGGATCTGCCTGGGGTGCGCCATCGGCCAACGCTTCGCCCGTCGCAAGCCGCAGCTGTGCGCGGGTGATACCTGCACCTACACACCACCCGCCAAGGGTGCGCAGCATTCGATTCTGCGCGACTGAGCCAGGCTCACATCAGCTGTACGACGGTGGTAACGAGCGTGATGACCGCGATGCAGAGGACAAGAACCGCGAAGCTCAGCTGGAGCACCCTGCCGGGCAGTTTGCCCGCTACACGTGCGGCCACGAGGGACGCGAGCATGGCGGGGATGGTGAAGGCGAGGGTCAGTGGGATGTCCAGCCCGCCGACGCTGAAGTGGGCGGCGGCGGCGGCGAGCGAGTTGATCACGATGATGATGAGTGAGGTACCGATCGCCCGTTTCATCGGCATCCGCAACATGAGCGTGAGCGCCGGCACGATCACAAACCCGCCGCCGACGCCGAGCAGTCCGGTGAGCAGTCCCACGCCCAGCCCGATGATCAAAGCTCGCAGAAGCCACCCACGCTGTCGCTCGGGATCTTCGGTGCGAGAGGTCATCGGTCGCAGCATTCGGACGCCGGCACCTACCATCAGAAGCCCGAAACTGATGAGAAGTGCCGGCTGGGGGAGCAGAGCGTTCAGTGCCGTCCCCGCCAGCGCGGCGGGGACGCCGGCCAGGCCCACGACGAGTGCCACCGGCCAGTCGATGCCTCCGCGCAGACGGGGGAGGACGGCCGTGGATGCTGAGGCGACGGCCATCACAAGTGATGTCGACATGGCGGACATGACCGGAACCCCGACGATCCCGACAAGAGCAGGAACGGCGATGATTCCGCCGCCGGCTCCGACGAGACCCAGGATTGCGCCGACGATCAGTCCGAGGGCGATGACGACGAAGACCACGTCAGACGCGAACGTACGCCGCGCCAGCCCACTGCCGTTCAGCGAGGTGCGCGACGGCTGAAGGAACAACGTCAACCCCAGGAGCGATCTGAGACGGCTCGACGTGCGCACGGTGCATGCTGTTCCCGCATGCTACGACGCGGACACCTCGAGCAAGCGTTTCTGCGATGTCTTCATCGAACCCGCCATCTGTTGTAACACCGGTAACCGCGATGCCTTGAACAACGACCTGCACGATGATGTCCGGCAGTGCCTGAGCGGCGTTTCGTCCCACTCGCAGCGCTCCCGCAACGACCGCCGGGTCCTCGTCGAACGCGTGGATGAGGATCTCGCGCGCGATGGTCACTGTTGCACCGGTAGGCCCGCAGCGATCCACGCGGCGGTCCCGCCTGGAACATTCACCGAGGCGATACCCAAGGATTCCAGGGCCTCGCAGGCGAACGCACTGCGACGGCCGGACTGGCAGATGACGTAGACCGTATCCGAGCCGTGGATTTCCGCAGAACGTTCACGAATGTCTCCCAGCGGGATGTTCACCGCCGCGGGGACGTGTCCGCCGGCGTACTCATCAGGCTCTCGTACGTCGATGATGACGACTCCGTGCAGGACGGAAAGGTCGTTCACCGAGATCTCCTTTTTGCTCACCTCATGCCGTCCCAAAGATGCGGGCGAACAGCCCTGCGGAAGGCTCGCCCTGGTGTCCACGACATCTCTGCGATCGTGCGACGTTGCGCATGACCTCGTCACCGTGTTGGCCGCATCCAGACCATGTGGTCTTCCCGCACCTGCGACAGGCAACAGCACTGCACATGAGATGGTCCTTTCCGGCCGCGCGAAGCCGTGCCGCGCCCTCATCAGGGGAGGTCAAGATGCGGGCGCGGTCTCGATCTGCTGGTGAGCTCGAACCCAGCCGAGGTAGCTCCCGGCGAGCTCGATCACAGGGATCCCTGCGCGGCGCAGCGCCTGACTGGCGACGATGTTGCGCGCCCCGCTCTGGCAGTAGGTGACAATTGTGCGATCCGTGGGGAGGCGTCCCGTTTCCCAGAGCACCCGGCCTGCCCCGATTCGTGTCGCACCGGGCACGTGTCCAGCGGCGTACTCGCTGGCTTCCCGGACGTCGAGCACGAACACCTCGCCCAGATCGGTGAGGGTTTCGGGCGTGACGGTCGCTGAGGTCACCGTGGGCAACCCGTCGAGGGAGGTGATGTACCCGGCGTACGAGTCGATACCCACCCGAATGAGGTGAGCCCTGACGTGTTCAGCGTGCTCGACGTCGCCCGCCAAAATGATGAGGGGCCGCTTCTCCCGCTCTGGGTCTATCGCCCACGCACCCCACGCCGCCGTCTTGCCGATCGCGGGGATAGCCAGGGCGCGAGGAAGCGAACCAGCCCGTACCTCGTTCGGCTTGCGGGTGTCCACGAGCAGCGCGTGGTCTGCGCTGATCATGGACAGCGCATCTGCCGCACTCATCTCAGTGAGCTCGTTCAGCGACCCAAGGAGGGCGGGCCCATCGCGATTCTCTCGCTTCATGCGGGCAAAGTAGGCGTGAGCGTCGGGCTGGCCGTCGAGGAGCTCGGAGATGAAGCCCTCGCGGTCGTCGGCGGCGAGGTAGGGACCCCACCAGGCATGGAGCCGCTCGTAGCCCACTGTGGTCGACGCGATCGCTCCGAGAGCCTTCCCGCACGCGCTTCCCGCGCCGTGCGCAGGGTGGATCTGGACATGGTCGGGCAGCTCGAGAAGGACGGTACGAAGACTGTCGAACAGATCACTCGCACCCTGGAATCGGGTGTCGTGTCCGCCCGCGGCCTCATCCAGTAGATCCGGCCTGCCCAGGTCGCCGACAAAGACGAAGTCGCCCGAGAGCATGTAGCCGGGTTCGTCGGCAAACGCGCCATCAGTCACCAGAAAAGCCAGATGCTCGGGGGTATGGCCCGGCGTGTGACGCGCTTGGACGCGAATGTTCCCCACCGTGACAACGTCACCGTCGTGCAGTAGATGCGCGTCGAACCCGTACTGCCACTCGAGACCGCCCTCACCAGAAACGTGGATCGCTGCGCCCGTCGCCTGAGCCAGCTCCCTCGTCCCAGACAGGTAGTCGGCGTGGATGTGGGTCTCCGTCACCGCAACGATGCGCATGCCGTGCTTGGACACTGCATCGAGGTACACCTGCACGTCCCGCCGAGGATCGACCACCATCGCTTCGCCCGTGGCTTGGCAACCGATCAGGTAACTTGCTTGAGCCAAGTCATCGTCGTAGAACCGCTCCAACAGCATTCCTGTCCCCTTTCACGAGCACACACCACAGCATACCCCTAGGGGTATGCCTGTCAAGGGGTGGGGCGGAGTCGATACTCCCGTGAGAGACCGGAGTACCTCACTTCGTATCCTGAGCGCAACACGAGGAGAGGTCCAGGCTTGTCGGTCGATTCGAAGGAGCCGTTTGTGATCGTCCGGTGAAGATAGCCGCTGGCTGCGGTGAACCACACCTCGTGTGCGGTCTCGGACACCGGAACAGAGCCAGCAGGGAGGTCGTCAGTCCACAGCCGACCCTGCTCTGAGGAAACTGCGGTCACCGTTCGGGCATCGGTAGTTGCCGCGGCGCACGAGGACGACGCTATCCCGCACCACACCTCGTTGCCCATCCGGCCCGCACGCCTCGCGGTCGTAGGTCCCGCAGCGTTCGACGAACCAGTTCTCGTTGAGGTTCAGGACCTCGAGGTCCTTCTCGGGGCTAGGAAACTCGGCGTGGGCAGTGAAGGTGGGGTTCGCCCACGGGGGAGCCTCGGCGTGCGCAAGAATCAACAAGGAGCCTCCGGGAGCGACGGCGTCCCTGCCCCTGCGGAGGATATGCTCTCTCGGGATCTCGACAGGCCAGGAATGCAGGAAAGCGGAAGTCACGAAGTCGAACGTGCCCTCAGGCTCCCATCGTGCGAGATTGTCCGCGATGAATGTTGCAGATCTCGGGCTGATGCCGGCGGCTTCGGCAGCCGCATCAGCGCGAGCGATCGCCGTCGCAGATACATCGACACCAGTCACCGTCCATCCGTGCTGAGCGAGCCAGACCGCGTCTCCCCCTTCTCCGCACCCCAGATCTAGTGCCCTTCCGGGAGTGAGGCCTGATGCGACCTCGCGGACTGCGGGATTGACACGACCTGACCACACACCCGAAGATCCTGCATAGCGGCGCTCCCAGAACTCCGCGAGTGTGCTGGTGGGGTCGGAGATGGCGTCATCCGCGGTCATTTGGGAGCGCTGAGGAGCACAGGTGTGACGAGCGCGGTCACCCAGACGCCCAACACCATCAGACCCGCAAAGATCGACCACTGCGTTGCCTTCCGGCTCCGAGAATCACCCCACACGTGGGATCGCGTAGCTCGCCGCATGGCCCGGGTCGCCTCCCGGCGAATCGCAGGATCACTCAGATCTAGTCGGCCCGCCCTGGAATGCTCCGCGATCACCTCAGCCTCGGCGTCCTCAAGTCTCTCCCAAGAACTGCCGGATCGCTGAGCCACTGCCTGTCCTTCCAAAATGGGGCGTGTGTCTGACGCACGCCACGCTATACCCCAGCCGGTATTTCTTCTAGCATGGCCTGCAACCGCGTCCGTAAAACGGCCTCCATGATTGGGGCCTCCACCAGGAACGACTGCACATGACCGCGACCACACCAGCACCCCCCAGGAATTCGCGCCCACTTGCTCTCCCCCCACGCCAGGCAGCCCTTCTCGGCACTTCCCGCGTGGAGCAGAAAGGCAACATCCTGGTCAAGTGGATCACCTCCACCGACCACAAGATCATCGGGTACATGTATCTGATCGCGTCAATGATCTTCTTCCTGCTGGGCGGGGTGATGGCCCTGATCATCCGTGCCGAACTGTTCGAACCCGGCATGCAGGTGCTCCCGACGAAAGAGCAGTACAACCAGCTGTTCACCATGCACGGCACGATCATGCTGCTCCTGTTCGCGACGCCCCTGTTCGCCGGGTTCGCGAATGCACTCCTGCCGCTGCAGATCGGTGCGCCGGATGTCGCGTTCCCGCGCCTGAACGCGTTCGCGCTGTGGTTGTTCGTTTTCGGTGGGACGATCGTTATCGCAGGGTTCCTGACACCCCAGGGCGCGGCAAGCTTCGGATGGTTCGCCTACCAGCCCCTGGCGAATGCCAGCTTCTCCCCCGGGGCGGGAGGCAACCTGTGGATGCTCGGGCTGGTGATGAGCGGTTTCGGGACCATCCTCGGTGCCGTCAACTTCATCACCACCATCATTACGATGCGTGCTCCCGGGATGACGATGTGGCGGATGCCGATCTTCACCTGGAACACACTGATCACCAGCATCCTGATCCTCATCGCGTTCCCCGTCATTGCCGCGGCGCTCTCTGCTGCCTCCGCTGACCGCATTCTCGGCGCGCACATCTTCGACCCCGCGAACGGCGGTGTGCTGTTGTGGCAGCACCTGTTCTGGTTCTTCGGCCACCCCGAGGTGTACATCATCGCGCTGCCGTTCTTCGGCGTCGTTTCGGAGATCTTCCCGGTGTTCAGCCGCAAGCCGATCTTCGGGTACAAGACGCTCGTCTACGCGACGATCGCCATCGCGGCACTCTCTGTCGCGGTGTGGGCCCACCACATGTACGCCACGGGCTCGGTCCTCCTCCCGTTTTTTGCGCTCATGTCGATGCTGATCGCCGTACCCACAGGGGTGAAGATCTTCAACTGGATCGGCACCATGTGGCGCGGATCGGTAACGTTCGAGCCGCCCATGGTCTTCGCGCTCGGCTTCCTCGTTTCGTTCGTCTTCGGCGGCCTGACCGGTGTCATCCTGGCCTCACCGCCGCTGGACTTCCATGTCACAGACTCCTACTTCGTTGTCGCGCACTTCCACTACGTCGTGTTCGGGACCGTCGTGTTCGCGATGTTCGCGGGTTTCTACTTCTGGTGGCCGAAGTGGACCGGCCGGATGCTCAATCAGCGTCTCGGGTACGTGCACTTCTGGATGCTGTTCATCGGCTTCCACATGACCTTCCTCATCCAGCACTGGCTGGGCGTGGACGGCATGGTCCGCCGGTACGCGGACTACTCCGCGGCCGACGGGTGGACGTGGATGAACCAGGTGTCCACCATCGGCGCAATGATCCTGGGAGCGTCGATGCTGCCGTTCTTCCTCAACATATGGATCACTGCGCGCAAAGCGCCGCGCGTCACGGTCAACGACCCGTGGGGGTACGGTGCATCGCTCGAATGGGCGACCTCCTGCCCCCCACCTCGGCACAACTTCACCTCAATCCCACGCATCCGCAGTGAACGACCCGCATTCGATCTCAACCACCCTGAAGCGGGTATCCCCGTCGGCGTCGGCCCAGCGAAAGACGCACCCGAGGCGCCCACAGTTGATCTGGGTGACGGTCGAGTGAAATGACGTGGAGTCGCCGCGGTATCCACGCGCACTCCCCTGAGTTAAAGCGCAGATGAGCGCGACCGGTTCCCTATTCGGGAAGGTGTTCGCCCGGGTTGCCCCCCGGATGGATCGACGGGGAGCCAATACCCACCGACAAGAGCTCGTCCGCGGACTCTCCGGTGATGTGGTCGAGGTTGGGGCAGGGTATGGGGCAACGTTTCCGTTCTACCCGCCCGACGTTCGCAGCCTGCTTGCTCTCGAGCCAGACATCGGCCTCCGAAACCGGGCAACACGGGCCGCGACCGCGACCGCGGTCCCCATTCGCGTCGGAGACGGCCGCGCCGAGAACATTCCTCTACCCGATAACTCGGTCGACGCGGTCGTCTTCAGCCTCGTGCTCTGCAGCGTTCAGAACCAGGCGACAGCCCTCGACGAGGCCGCCCGCGTCCTGAAACCCCAAGGCACCCTCACGTTCTACGAACACGTGAGATCGACGAATCGGGCGATCGGTTTCATAGAAGACATTGCAACACCCGCCTGGAGCGGGCTAGCGGGACACTGCCATCCCAACCGAGAAACCGTCAGATCAATACTCGATGCAGGATTCCATCTCCAAACAATCCGACGATTTGGCTTCTCTGTACTGCCCGCAACACCACCCGTGGCGCATGTCATCGGCCGTGCCGTGAAGTTTCCCGCCGCTTACGAATGATCCCGACCACCGCGCCCCAGCCGCATGCGGACGAGGCAACGTTTTGTGACCTTGGAGCTTTTCGACGACGCTCGAGAGAGCTCAACCCGGTTCCCCTTCGCCCACATCTCGGCGAGGCGGTGCTGCACTTGCGATGCAGTCCTCCCGGCAAACCTCAACACGTGAGACGGTCCGTCGATACAGCAACTGATCTCGATAGGGCGTGCCGTGACACTGAATGTCACGTGAGATTTCGCGTGTGTCATCTAAAGCCGCTTTGTGTCATCGCAACGCGTTCCCGACAACAGCTGTCGGGAACGCGGTGAGATGACACTGGATGTCACGCTCGCACGGCCATCACTGGCGCCTCCGAGTCACTTTGTCGTGACACTTTCCTGTTCGACGCGTGAGTCAATCAGGGGAGGAGCGTCTCGCCGATGTAGCCGCCGTGGTCGCAGCCGGGTGGGATGGCGAAGACGGCGGAGCCGATGGGGATTGTCCATTGGTTGAGGAGGTCGAGTTCGTCCAGGCGGCGCTGGATGGGTACGAACTGAGCGGTCACATCGGCCTGGTAGGTTGCGAAGATCAATCCCGACTCCGACACCCCCTCCCCGGTGGGTGGGAGGTCGTAGTTGTAGCTGCGGCGGTAGATGCGGTCGGTGCCGTCGCCGCGGGCGCGGCGGATGTGGGCGAAGTCGGGGATGACGGGGAAGCCGGCGGCTCCTGTCGCTGCGAAGTCGGGTTCGTCGGTCTCGTTCACGCCGGTGAGCGGGGCGCCGTTCGAGAGGGTGCGGCCGATGGACTGCTCGCGCCCGGGTCGGTCGAGCTCGTCCCAGGTGTCGAGGGTCATCCGGATGCGGCGGACGACGAGGCCGGTACCGCCGGCGAGCCAGCCGTCGGTGCTCCAGACGACGGCGTCGAAGTCCTCCGTGCCGGGGATCGGGTTGACGGTGCCGTCGACCTGGCCGAACAGATTCCGCATGGTCGTTCCCGGTTGCTCGCTCCCACGGGCGCGGCGGAAGCCGTCCTGACGCCAGCGCACCGCGGCGAAGCGGCGGGCGTCCTTGAGGAGCATCCGCGCGGTGTGGGCGACGGTGACAGGGTCGTCGGAGGCGATCTCGACGAGCAGGTCGCCTCCGCTCCAGGAGTCTTCGAGCCGGTCGATCCCGAAGGAGGGCAGCGGTGCGAGCCAGTCCGGGGCGGCTCCTCCCGCGCGGGCGACGAGGTCAGGGCCGAAGCCGAAGGTGACCGTCAGGCGTGCGGGCGCGGCCGCGAGCTCGGGTTCGGAGTCGGCCAGCGCGGCCTGTCCCCGGGCGAGGCGGGCGGCGTCGTCGGTGAGGATGCGCATCATCCGCCGTAGTCCGTCGCGGTCCACGTCGGGTGCGAGATCGAGTCCGATGAAGGCGCTGTGGGCTTGCGGGCTGGTCGCCACGCCTGCCTGGTGGGGGCCGTGGAACGGGATCGTGTCGCTCCCGCTGATCGCGTCGGCGCCTGCGGCTGAGGTCGGGGAACTACGGTTCTGGGCGGTGATCGCGAGGTCGGTGCCGATTGCGGCGGCGGCGCCGAGGCCGGCGGCAGCCCCTCCGAGGAGGAGCTGTCGCCGGTTCACGCCGCGCCCGGAACCGGCGTCCCGGGCTTGGGGCATCAGTCGTCCCCGCCCATGTTCATCTCGTCACCTGTGTAGGTCTCGTTGGCGCCGGAGTAGTCCTTCGCCGGGGCGGTGAAGGTGTAGTCGGAGCCGTCCGAGAAGGTCAGGGTGAACTCGATCTCGTCGCCTGCGACGATTGGGGCGGTCAGGCCCATGAGCATGAGGTGGTTGCCGCCCGGCTCGAGCGTGAGCGCGCCACCGGCCGGGATGGTGAAGCCGCCGTCTTTCTCCTGCATGACCATCGAGCCGCTGCCGTTGTCTACGGTCTCGTGCAACTGCATCGAGGTCGAGGCGGTGCTGGTGGCCGAGACCAGGGTCACGTCGGCGTCGCCAGTGTTGGCGAGCTCGCCGAAGGCGGCGGACATGCCCTCGTCGGCGGCCTTGACCCAGGCGTCGGTGATCGTGACGCTCTGCCCGGCGGTTGTCGGGCCGGCGGCCTGGTCGGGCGTCGTTGTCGCGCATCCAGCGAGAGCGAGCGCAGCGGCGGCGGCCAGCGCGAAGATAACCGCCGGACGGCGGGCGGTGAGTGTGTTCATAAGAATAGTTCCTTACGTCGTTCAGAAATGATTGGGTGTGTTCACGGAGAGCCGGGCTCGTCCGTGCCGTGTTGGGTGACGCGTCGGCGGAGGAGGCGACTGGCGAGCCAGTAGCCACCGCCTGCGATGACGGCGCCGGCAAGACCGATGAAGACGATCCGTATCGCCCCTGGCACTCCCGGCTCTCGGGTGTCTGCGCTGCCCTGCCCGTCCGCTGCTCCTGGCGCCGTGGCGGCCGGTGGCGGCCGTTCGCCGACGTCTCCGATGGCGAAGGGGATGATCCCGCTTATGGGATGCCCGTCGCGAGAGACGACCTGCCATCGGATCTCGTACCAGCCGTCGGGCATGCCACCCTGCAGTGCGATCCGCGCCCTGGTGTCGTCGTAGGCGAGGTCGCCCTCGGTCCATGACTGCTCGGCGCCGTCGGTCACGATGATGATGCCGCCGAGCTCCATGAGCTCTCCGGAGAACTGCAGCACGACCTCCTCCGGTGGAGCCTGAAGCACTTCGCCGTCGGCCGGGGTCGATGCGACGAGCTGGTCATGAGCCTGGGCAGGCTCCGCGATCCAAAGCGGGCCACTGGTCATTGCGGCGACCGTGAGCGCGGCCGCGACGATGCGTGTCCACCCGGAAACGGGTCGTGACATGGTGCGTCCAATGCTGATCGGCACGGCAGCGCCGCACCAGGGTGAGAGCCAGATCGGCACCGTCGGCGACGGCCGACTACGGAAGAGCCGGCTGGTTGAGGTTCACGCCCCGAAGGGTCGGAACGGACGCCAGCCGCACGCTGCCGGGGCGCGTGCGACCCGGTGCGTCAGGAGAGCGCGAGCAGGGTGGAGCGCGGTGGTCCTCTGCGGGAGATCGACGCCCCGAGCAGCAGATGCGCGAAGGGGCGCTGGTTCAGGAAGTCGCCCACCAGCTGCGGCAGGGCGACCCGGATGGCAGCCGGACGAGGCAGTCGCGGGAACAGCGTGCGCACGAGCATTGCCGTGAGTTGCCACAGGCCGACGAGGGCGGCTTCGCCGCGTCGGATCAGCAGGATGGTGACCACCGCTGCGATGCCGTGCCCGACCCACATCCCGCCGTCGGAGTGATCCATGTGGGGAGCCGTCTGGGTCCCGGTGTGCAGCAGCGTGATCGTCTGCGCATGATGCCCGGCGGGGGCGTCTTCGATCAGGAGCACTCCGGGGCCGGTCGTGCCGAGCATGAACAGCCAGTGGAATAGGAGTTGGCTGGACAGCACCGAGAGCACCAGCCCCGGCAGCGACAGGACGCGTCCGGACAGCGGGAGGCATACGAACACCGAGAGCGCCAACGGCACGAGGATGCCCGGCATCTCCGGCACGGACCCTCCGGCGAGCACATGCGATATCAGCGCGATCATGGTGGAGAACACCGCGACGAGCAGCGCCTTTCCGGCGCGCGCCTGCCGAGACAGCCGCGCCCCGCGCAGCCGCGCCGGGACGGGCTCGCCGTCTCGGGTTGCTTCTGCGGTGCGCGGTCTCATCAATCTCATCCTATGGATCGGACGAGCCCCTCTCAGGAGCCCGCGGCGGGTGCATGGAGCACCTCCGGACTAGGCCACTCTATACGGTGGGGGGTATATTCGGAGCATGGTGGCCCCCACGATCGCGCCGGCCCGTCTCCGGGTGCAGCGCCGCACACTGCTGCTGCTCTCGCTCGCGCAGGTGTTTAGCGGCGTCGGCACTGGCGCGGTCGTGTCGACCGGCTCGCTGCTGGCGGTCGAGTTGTCGGGGTCGGAGGCGTGGGCGGGCTCGGTGACCACGACGATGACCCTCGGCGCGGCGATCGCCTCGGCCCTGCTGATGCGGCTCGCCCTGGCGCGCGGACGCCGGATCGCGCTGTCGACAGGGTTGCTGGTCGGAGCGGCCGGAGCGACCGGCGTGGTGCTCGCCGCGGTGACCGGGGCGTTCTGGCTGCTGGTGGCCTCGGGGGTGCTGATCGGATTCGGGAACGCAGTGAACCTGCAGGCCCGGTTCGCAGCGACCGATCTGAGCGCCACGGAGCATCGCGGTCGCGACCTGTCGCTGGTGGTGTGGATGAGCACGATCGGCGCGGTCGCCGGCCCTAACCTCGTCGGCATCGGTGGCGAGCTCGCCGCGGGGCTCGGCATCCCCGGCCTGTCCGGGCTGTTCGTGATCTCCACCGCCGGGATGCTGCTGGGCATGGCCGTGATCTGGATCGGGCTGCGCCCCGACCCCTACCTCGTCCTCACCGGACGGCAGCCGCTGACCGGGACCGAACCCGCTCCCGCCGCCGAGCCCGGTCCGGCCGCCCGGCGGCCGGGACTGCGGCAGGGCATCCAGACGCTGTGGTCGCACCCGATGGCGCGGGCCGGGCTGATCGGCATCATCGCCGCGCACGCGGTGATGGTCGCGGTGATGTCGATGACCCCGGTGCATCTGACCGGGCACGGCGCCTCGATCACGATCGTCGGCCTGACGGTGAGCCTACACATCGCGGGCATGTATGCGCTGGCTCCCGTGATGGGCGTGCTCACCGACCGGCTCGGCGGGCGCACCGTCGCCGCAGCCGGGATGGTGACGCTGCTGGTCGCGGTGCTGCTGGCCGGGTTCAGCGGCGACGCCCACCTGCTGACCGTGATCGGGCTGATCCTGCTCGGCCTGGGCTGGTCGGCCGCGACCGTGGCCGGATCGGCGATGATCGTCGCCGCCACCCCCGTCGCCGAGCGCGTCACGGCCCAGGGCGCCTCGGACACGCTCATGAGCCTCGCCGGTGCTGCAGGCGGGTCGCTCGCCGGGGTCGCCCTCGCCGCGATCGGCTATCTCGGACTCGGCGCTGCCAGCGCCGCGGCCATTCTCATCACCCTCGCGGGCCTGACCTGGACCGCACGAACGAATCGGAGAACCCTATGAGCATCCTCGCCTTCCTCAGTTCCACCCCCGGACGGTGGACCCGCGCGCTCGTCGGTGCCATCCTGATCGCGCTGGGCGCGATCCTCGGCAGCTGGTGGTGGCTGCTCGCCGCACCCGGGCTGCTGTTCGTCCTCGTCGGCGCACTCGACGTGTGCCTGATCGCACCGCTCGCGGGAAAGCCCCTGCGCGGCAAGGACTTCCGCGCCGCTGTTGGCCGCTGACCGGCCCGAACGAACGGACACGCATCATGCGCAAGCTCCTCGCCCTGCTCTCGCTCGCCTTCGCCGCGACCCTCACCCTGGCCGGCTGCTCCAGCCCCGCCCCTGTGTCCGTTGGCGTGGATGCCGTCATCATCGACGTCCGGACTCCGGCTGAGTATGCCGAAGGGCACCTCGACGGCGCGGTGAACATCGACGTCTCCTCCCCGGCATTCGCCGACGCCATCGCCGAGCTCCCCGCAGACGGCGAGTATGTCGTCTACTGCCGGTCGGGCAACCGCTCCGCGCAGGCCGCCTCCATCATGCGCGACCACGGATTCAAGCACGTCATCGACGCCGGAGCCCTCAGCGATGCATCAGCGGCGACCGGGATCGACATCGTCACCGAGTGAGCCTCCGCCCGCGCGACCCCGAATGGTCGCATCATAATACCCCTGGGGGTATACTTGAGTTATGGCTACCCGAGAGATCACCCTCGACAACCTCGAACCCACCATCGCCGGGAACGACATCGTGCTCCTGGACTTCTGGGCTGCGTGGTGCGGTCCGTGCCGCGCATTCGCGCCCGTGTTCGAGACCGCCTCGCAGACCCACCCCGACGTGGTGTTCGGCAAGGTCGACACCGAGGTGCAGCAGCAACTCGCCGCGGGGTTCCGGATCACCTCGATCCCGACCCTGATGGTGTTCCGCGAGAACATCTTGGTGTTCGCCCAGCCCGGCGCCCTCGCGGCCCCACAACTGGAACAGGTGATCGCCGCCGTGCGCGGGCTCGACATGGACGAGGTCCGCGCCCAGGTCGCCGCACAGGCTCAGCAGAGCCAGCAGGAGACGGCGCGATGAGGATCGTCATCGTCGGAGGCGTCGCCGGCGGCATGAGCTGCGCCGCCCGCGCACGGCGGTTGGACGAGTCGGCGGAGATCATCGTGCTCGAACGCGGCGAGCACGTCTCCTACGCGAACTGCGGACTGCCCTACTTCGTCGGCGGGGAGATCGCCGACCCCGCGAAGCTGCTCGTGCAGACCCCGCAGTCCTTGCACGCCGCGCTGAACCTGGACGTGCGCACCGGCCACGACGTCACCGGACTCGACCCCGAGCAGCGGCTCGTGACTGTGCAGACCTCGAGCGGGACCGAGCAGCTCGGATACGACGCACTCGTCCTCTCGCCCGGTGCGCAGGCCGCACGACCCCCGATCCCGGGCCTGGACTCTCCGCGAGTCCGCACCCTGCGCACCGTCGATGACGCCCTCGCGCTGCGCGAGCAGGTCGAAGCGGGAGCGCGGCGCGCGGTCGTCCTGGGCGCCGGGTTCATCGGCATCGAGGCCGCCGAAGCCCTCGCCCGCCAAGGGCTGGACGTGACCGTGGTCGAGCTCGCCGACCACGTCCTGCCCCCGCTGGAGTCGGAGCTCGCCGCCCTCGTGACAGGCGAACTGCACGCGCTCGGCATCGAACTGAGAACAGGCATCGCCGCCGCCGGCATCCAGCAGAGCGCCGAGCACGACCTGGTCCTCCTCGCCGACGGAACGCCGCTGCCCGCCGACCTGATCGTCTTGTCGGTCGGTGTGCGACCGGACACCGCCGTGTTCGAGCAGGCGGGGGTCACGTGCGAGCGAAGCGCGATCGTCGTGGACGAGCGCGGCCGCACCTCCCTTCCCGGCGTCTGGGCCGTGGGCGATGCGACGGTGAGCACCGACGCCGTCACCGGCATCCGCCGCCCGGTCGCACTGGCGGGACCGGCCAACCGTGCGGGACGACTCGTGGCCGACGACATCCTCCGGCCTGGCACCGCCCGGCCGATCCCGCACCCGGTCGGCACCGCGATCGTCCGCATCGGCGCCCTCAGCGCGGCGCTCACCGGCGCGAACCGCGCCGCCCTCGACGCGGCCGGGATCGGATACCGGACGATCCACCTTCACCCGAACCAGCATGCCGGCTACTTCCCCGGAGCGACTCAGCTCCACCTGATCCTCCACTTCCGCGAACCGGACGGGCTGCTGCTCGGCGGGCAGGCGGTCGGCGCGGAAGGGGTCGACAAGCGCATCGACGTGATCGCCACCGCGATCCGGAGCGGCATGGTCGTGGACGATCTGATCGATCTCGACCTGGCCTACTCGCCGCCCTACGGGCAGGCTAAAGACCCGGTGAACCTCGCCGGTATGGTCGGGGAGAACGTCCGCACCGCAACCCTGGCGCTCTGGTACGCGCAGGACGTGGACCGAGTCCTCGGGGAAGCGTTCGTGCTCGACACGCGCAGCCGGGCCGAGTTCGCCACCGGGCACCTGCCCGGCGCGCTGAACATCCCCCACACGGAGCTGCGCGAACGTCTCGACGAGGTCCGCACCGCGTCTGCAGGGCGTCCCGTCCGGGTGATGTGCGCCTCCGGGGTCCGCTCAGCGATCGCCCACCGCGTCCTCGCCCAGGCCGGGTTCGACTCCGCCTCCCTGTCCGGCGGCATCCTCACCCTCCGGGCCGCGCTCGGCGACCGAGCCGCCGAGCTGCTGCGCTTCGAGGGAGCGATGCAGGATGCCTGAACCCCGCGCGCTCCGCTCCTGCGCCGCGTCCCCTGCGGATCGAGTCGTTCGGGCGATCGCTGCCGTGTTCGTCGGGGCGTTCGCGTTGAGCATGACCGGCCAGCCCTGGTGCGCGATCCCGGCCGGGATCTGCTCGATCCTGCTCGCGATCGGCGCGATCACCGGATGGTGCCCCACCGACCTACTCCGCACCCGCCAGGCTGAGACAGTCGAACAGAACACCCTCGGCTACACCGACGCCCGCCAGCACATCGACATCACCTGACCGTTTCCAACCGAGAGGAACCCCATGCGCACCACCGACCCCGACGTCCAGCGCCGCATCCTGCACCGCCTCCGCCGCGCCCGCGGCCAGCTCGACGCCGTCATCGGCGCCGTCGAGCAGGAGAAGCCCTGCCGCGACATCGTCACCCAGCTCGCCGCCGTCTCCAGCGCCCTCGACCGCGCCGGCTTCGCCATCGTGTCCACCGCGATGAAGGACTGCCTCACCGACCCCGACACCGCCCTCGCCGAAGACGGCATCACCACCGACGAGCTCGAAAAGCTCTTCATGATGCTCGCCTGACCCCGGACCCCACAGACAAGACAACGAGGAGAACGTCCATGTGCCAGCAAGTCACCTGCCCACGCTGCGGCCGACCGACATGGACCGGCTGCGGACAGCACATCGAGACCGCACTCGCCGGAGTGCCCGAAGCCGACCGCTGCCACTGCCAGGAGGTGTGACCGTGTGCTCAGCGACGACCTGCAAGATCTGCGGAAAGACCACCTGGACCGGCTGCGGCCAGCACATCAGCCAGGTCCGACGAGGCGTGCCCGCGCACCAGTGGTGCAACGGCCGCCATACCCCCGAGGAGATCGCCGCCGCGAAGGCGGAACGCGGCAACATC
This sequence comes from Actinomycetota bacterium, assembly GCA_018268435.1. Lineage (GTDB taxonomy): Bacteria > Actinomycetota > Actinomycetes > Actinomycetales > Microbacteriaceae > Microbacterium. The sequence continues at coordinate 29,794 of JAFDWP010000094.1, read as the reverse complement.
TTCACCCGACTCCTCGGCCGCTGACCCCAGCCGCTTCGAGTTCAGTCGCGAGACGGTGTGCCAGACGACACCGCGCCACCCTCTGATCCGCCGACCGCCTCGGCCGCCGATCCGGTCAACCAGGCGACGAACACCTCAAATGTGCCTCCGATCAGCGAGCCGTAGATCGCGTTCCTGTCATCCCAAATCGCGAACACATTCCACAGGTTTCGCGCCCGGGTAGAAGGAGTCCCCGACACAAGTGTGGACGTGATAGAGCCGTGCGACGACGATCCCCAGCGGGACCGCCCAGACCGCGATATCCACGACGGCCCATCGCGCCACCCCCGCGCCGGCGCAGCCGCGCCTCAATGAACGACCGCGGCGATGATCCCCGCGATGATGAACAGCGCATAGATGAGAATCATCAGCGGACCAAGTCACGGGGCCTGTGGGCTGCCCAGTCCGGTCTGGTAGGCGATGACGACGAGTTGAGCGGTCGCGGGTATCGAGTGTCGCCATCGCGTGGCTGACGTGGGCGCGGGCTGTGGCCGCGCTGAGGAAGTCGCGTCGCATGCATCGACCGCATTCTGTGTGAAGAGTGTCCATGCGCCAGGCTGCGCGGGCCACACAGGAACGCCTCACCTTGCTGGCGGGCGCGATCGGAAAGGACGAAGCTCGAAAGCATGCGGTTCATGCGAGCCATGCGACGCTACCCCGTCATCACGATCACGGTCGTAACAATCGCCGTCGTGCTGACCCTCCACGCAGTCGACCAGGACGAGCTCGGCAGATGGATCGCCATCGTCTATGTGGCGGCGTTCGTTGTATGGACGCTCGCCGGCATGATCCGCGATGTCATCCGCGGCCACGTCGGTCTCGACATCCTCGCTGTTGTCGCGATGGTCGCGACCCTCGCTGTCGGCGAGTACATCGCTTCGCTCATCATCGTGCTCATGCTCTCGGGCGGCGAAGCGCTCGAGGACTACGCCACGCGCCGTGCGAAGCGCGACCTCACGGCTTTGCTCGACCGCTCACCACGCATCGGGCACGTCATCCTCCACCCTCATACGCCTGACTCCGATGAGGTAGAGGATGTCTCTGTCGACGACGTCGCCGTGGGCGACGTGCTGCTCGTCCGGCCCTCCGAGATCGTTCCCGTCGACGGCGTCCTCCTCACCGAGAGCGGCACGTTCGACGAGTCGTCGCTCACCGGCGAGAGCCTTCCCGTGACACGCCACGCAGGCGGCGAGGTGCTGTCGGGAGCGATCAACGGCACGCGGGCGGTGCGCATCCGCGCCGTGCGCCGCAGCGCCGACAGCCAGTACCAGCAGATCATCGCACTCGTCCGTGCGGCGGAAGGCTCGAAGGCGCCCGTCGTCCGGCTCGCCGACCGCTTCGCGATCCCGTTCACGGCCGTCTCCCTCGTGCTGGCCGGCACGGCATGGGCGATCTCCGGCGATCCGACGCGCTTCGCAGAAGTTCTGGTGCTGGCGACCCCCTGCCCCCTGCTCATCGCCGCCCCCGTCGCGTTCCTCGGCGGCCTCTCCCGCGCGGCCAAGACCGGAGTCATCATGAAGGGCGGCGCGGTCATCGAGCAGCTGGCGCGCGTGCGCTCCGCCGCCTTCGACAAGACCGGCACCCTCACCGAAGGCCGTCCCGACCTCATCGACGTGCGGCCCGCGTCGGGCATTGACGCCGACGAGCTCCTTCTGCTCGCGGCATCGGCCGAGCAGTACTCGTCGCATGTGCTGGCCGACGGCATCCGGCGCGCGGCCGCCTCGCGCGGGCTCGAGCTGCTCGGGGCGGAGGAGGCGAGCGAGGTCGCAACCAACGGCGTGACGGCGGCCATCGACGGACGAACCGTCGTCGTCGGCAAACCCGCGTATGTCGCGTCGCTCGCGCCCGACACCGAGAGCGTCGTTCTTGCGTCCGGCGAGGTCGCGGCCTACGTCGCCGTCGACGGGCGGTTCGCGGGTGTGCTCGTCCTCGCCGACGACCCCCGCCCGGAGTCGGCAGAGGTCATCTCGTGGTTGCGCATGAACGGCGTGGAGCGCATTGTCATGCTCACCGGAGACACCGCAGCCACGGCGGAGGCGATCGCACGCGACGTCGGGATCACCGAGGTCCACGCCGAGATCCTCCCCCCGGAGAAGGTTCAGCTCGCCGCACAGTTGCAACCGCGGCCGGTCATGATGGTCGGCGACGGAGTCAACGATGCCCCCGTGCTGGCGGCGACCGACATCGGCGTCGCAATGGGGGCGAAAGGCGCGACAGCGGCGGGGGATGCCGCCGCCGTCGTCATCCTCGTCGATTCGCTCGCGAAGGTCGCCGACGCGATCTCGATCGGCCGGGACACGCTGCGTGTCGCGCTCACGGCCATCTGGATCGGCATCGTGCTGAGCGTCGGCCTCATGGTCGTCGCGATGACCGGCGCGATCCCGGCCGTCGCCGGTGCCCTCACGCAGGAGCTCGTCGACCTCGCGACGATCCTGTACGCGCTGCGCGCCCTCGGTGGCCAGCCCAGCGGACTCATCGTTGAGGCGACACCCGACAGCGCTGCGGCCGCGCCTGCCCGACTACCGGACTGACGAACCTGCGCGAGACCGCCTCGTCACCCTACACAACTGAGATAGACTGACATCTATGGATCAGATGGTGGAGGCTCCCGCGCTGACGGTGCTCGCCGACCCCACCCGCGCGCGCATCGTGCAGCTGATCCGTGACGCCGAGGACGGGCGGGCACTGGTGGGGCGGCTCGCCGACGAGCTCGGGCTGCGCCAGCCCACCGTCAGCCATCACATGAGCGCCCTGCATGCCGAGGGGATCGTGGTGCGCGAACCCGAGGGCCGCCGGGTCTGGTACTCGATCAACCCCGACCACGAGGACCGCGTCGCCGCCCTGCTCGGCGACTCGACGGCAGGGGGCGATCCCGACCTCGAGCGGGTCGTGGACGACCTCGCCGCCCGCTACCGCGGCACCCTCGGCCGCGAGACCGTGCAGCAGTACGTGCACGACTCCCACCGGCTGCTGTCGGCCAGGGAGCACACCCCGCTGCTCGCGTCCCGCACCGCGGCGTTCGCGGCCGCGCGACTCGACGACCTCGGCCGCGATGCAGGGAACGCTGAGAAGGCGGTGCCCACGGTGCTGTTCGTCTGCGTCCAGAACGCCGGCCGGTCCCAGCTGGCCGCCGGCATCCTCCGACACCTGGCGGGCGATCGCGTCACCGTCCGCACCGCCGGCTCCGCGCCGGCCGACGACGTGCGCTCGTCGATCGTGTCCGCCCTCGACGAGATCGGCGTTCCGCTCGGCGGCGAGTTCCCCAAGCCGCTCACCGACGACGTCGTCCAGGCGGCGGACTACGTCATCACGATGGGATGCGGCGACGCCTGCCCGGTCTACCCCGGCCGGCGCTATCTCGATTGGGATCTCGAAGACCCGGTCGGCAAGCCCCCAGCGACGGTACGCCGCATCCGCGACGACATCGACCGGCGCGTGCGCGAGCTCCTCCCCGAGCTCATCCCCGCCATCCCAGTCGCCAATCAATAGATTTCGGTCTATGCTTTCCTTGAGAGGAAGCGAGACCCCATGAACGACAAGCCCACCGTCCTGTTCGTCTGCGTGCACAACGCCGGCCGGTCCCAGATGGCTGCCGGCTACCTCCGGGCTCTGGCCGGAGACCGGATCGAGGTGCTGTCTGCCGGGTCGGCGCCGAAGGATCAGATCAACCCCGTCGCGGTGCAGGCGATGGCCGAGGAGGGCATCGACATCGCCGGCAACACCCCGAAGATCCTCACCGTCGACGCCGTCAGAGAGTCCGACGTCGTGATCACGATGGGCTGCGGCGACGCTTGCCCGATCTTCCCCGGCAAGCGATACGAGGACTGGGAGCTCGACGATCCGGCCGGCCAGGGCATCGAGGCCGTCCGGCCCATCCGCAACGACATCCGCCGCCGCGTCGAGACGCTGATCGACGAGCTCTATTCCGCCAGGAGGACGGCATGAACGAGCACCGCGGCCAGGAGGCACTGCTGTTCCCCGACTCCGTGCTGCACCGTGCCTCCGAGCGCCTCGCCCACAACTTCGCCGGCATGGTCAGCGAGGAGACCGTCGAGCGGGTGGTGTTCGAGTCCTACGCGGCCCTGGCGCGCACCGCGAGCGTCTCGACGCACCTGTCGAGCCTGGCGGAGAAGTTCGCCCGCGACCGTCTCACCGCTCTCGCGCAGTCCCGCGGCCTGATCGCCAAGCGGGTGCCGGAGATCCTCTACGTGTGCGTGCAGAATTCCGGCCGCTCTCAGATGGCCGCGGCGATCACCCGGCACCTGGGCGGCGACCGCGTCCACGTCCGCTCCGCCGGCTCCCAGCCCGCCGCTGGGCTGCTGCCTTCCGTGCTGACGGTCCTCGAGGAGGAGAGCATCACGGTCGGCGACGAGTTCCCGAAGCCGCTCACCGACGACGTCGTGCGCGCCGCGGATGCCGTGGTGACGATGGGCTGCGGCGACGCCTGCCCGCTGTACCCCGGCAAGCGGTATCTGGACTGGCAGCTCGACGACCCGGCCGACCTGGATCTCGACGGCGTCCGCGCGGTGCGCGACGAGATCCGCGAGCACGTCGAACAGCTGCTCACCGAGCTCACCCCCGATCTGACAGCAGCCGGGACGTGAGCGCACCCGCACCCGCCCGCACCGAAACGCGGGCGACGATCGGCGCGCTCGCCCGCCGGGCCGGGGCGGAACTGCTGGGCACCGGGCTGCTGGTGACGGTCGTGGTCGGCTCCGGGATCGCGGCGCAACGGCTCTCGGCGGATGCCGGCCTGCAGCTGCTCGAGAACTCGATCGCCACAGCCTTCGGTCTCGGCGTGCTGATCCTGCTGCTCGGTCCTGTCTCGGGGGCGCATTTCAACCCCGCGGTGTCCCTCGCCGATGCCCTCCTCGGGCGCCGTACTCGCGCGGGGCTTTCGCTTCCGCTCCTCGCCCTCTACGTCACAGCGCAGGTGGTCGGCGGTATCGGTGGCGCGGTCCTTGCGAACGCCATGTTCGCCGTCCCGACTGCGATCTCCACGACCGACCGGGCCACTCCTGCGACGGTGCTGGCCGAGGTCGTCGCGACCGCAGGCCTGGTGCTGCTGATCATCGGCCTGGCGCGCGCCGGCCGCTCCGTCCCGGTCGTGGCGGCCGCGGTCGGCGCGTACATCGGCGCCGCGTATTGGTTCACGAGCTCGACGTCGTTCGCGAACCCGGCAGTCACCATCGGGCGGGTCTTCACCGACACGTTCGCCGGCATCGCGCCCGGCTCGGTGCTGCCGTTCCTGGGTGCCCAGCTGGTCGGCGCCGCCGCCGGCATCGGGCTGGCCGTCCTGCTGTTCCCGCACGCCACCGAGGCCGGCGACCTGGTCGCCGAGCCCGTTCTGACCGAGACGAAGGAGACCTCCTGATGACCCATATCGCCGTAATCGGTGGCAGCGACGCGGGGATCTCCGCTGCGCTGCGCGCCCGCGAGCTCGACCCCACCGCTGACGTCACCGTGATCGTCGCGGACGCCTACCCGAACTACTCCATCTGCGGGATCCCGTACTACTTCACCGGGGAGGTCGCCCCGTGGCAGTCGCTCGCGCACCGCACCCACGCCGACCTGGAAGCGACCGGCATGTCGCTGCGGCTGGACACCCTCGCCACCGGCATCGACGTCGCTGGCCGGCGGCTGACCGTCCGTGACCGGCTCGGCAGGGAGGACGTGATCGGCTACGACGAGCTCGTCGTCGGCACCGGCGCGCTGCCCTCCTACGCCGGCATCGCGGGCCTTGACCGGCTCGGCCCGGACGACGGGGTCCATGTCATCCACTCGATGGGCGACACCTTCGCGCTCGACGAGCACCTGACCGGCCGCGACCCGCAGACCGCGATCATCATCGGAGCCGGCTACGTCGGCCTCGAGATGGCCGAAGCGGTCGCCGCTCGAGGCATCCAGGTCACGCAGCTGCAGCGCGGCCCCGAAGTGCTCTCCACCCTCGACCCCGAACTTGCCGGTCTGGTGCGTGCGGAGCTCGAGGACCACGACGTGCTCGTCTACACCGACACCACCGTCCACGCCGTCGAGAAGACCACGGACGGGCTCACCGTCCACGCCACCCGAGACGGGGAGCCGGTCACCCACACCGCGGACCTCGTGCTCGCCGTCGTCGGCGTCCGCCCCAACACCGCCCTCCTCGAGTCGGCCGGCGCGACCCTCGGTGCGGGACGCGCGGTCGTCGTCGACGAGCAGATGCGTACCGGCCTCCCGCACGTCTTCGCCGCCGGCGACGGCGTCATCACCCACCACCGCCTCCTCGGCGCCACCTACCTGCCGCTGGGTACCACCGCCCATAAGCAGGGCCGCATCGCCGGGGAGAACGCCTTGGGCGGTGGTGCACGGTTCGCCGGGTCGGTCGGCACCCAGGTCGTGAAGGTCTTCGAGCTGGTCGCTGCCCGCACCGGCCTGCGCGACCAGGACGCCACAGCCGCCGGGTTCTCGCCGTCGACGGTCGGGTCGGTCGCGGACGACCACAAGCGCTACTATCCCGGCGCGCAGCCGATCAGCATCCGCATCACCGGCGACACCGCCACCGGGCGGCTCCTCGGCGCGCAGCTGGTCGGCCGGCTCGGCACCGAGACCGCCAAGCGCGTCGACACCTACGCCACCGCCCTGCACGCGGGGCTGACCGTCGAGCAGGTCTCCGACCTCGACCTCTCCTACACTCCGCCGCTGAGCTCTCCGTGGGATGCCGTCCAGTCCGCGACCCAGGCCTGGTCGCGCGCGCACGCGCTCACCCTCGCGGGAGTCGCGTCATGACCGCCCCCACGGTGCTGTTCCTCTGCCAGCACAACGCCGGCCGCTCCCAGCTGGGCGCGCACCTTCTCGCCCACGCCGCGCCCGGACGGTTCGTCGCCACCAGCGCCGGGATCACCCCGGCTGAGCAGATCAACCCTGTGGTGGCCGAGGCCCTCGCGGAGCTCGGCATCGACACCATCACCGCTCATCCCCGCGCCGTGACCGTCGAGGATCTCGCGTCGGCGGACATCGTCGTCACCATGAAGCCCGGACTCGCGTTGCCCGGCCCGGTGACGGGCGAGCTGATCGAGTGGGAGTTTCCCGATCCCGACAGCTGGGGCATCGACGGGGTGCGCGACCTCCGAGACCGCATCCACGCCAGCGTGCAGCAGCTCGTCCGCCGGCCTGTTCTCCGCTAGTCCTGCGGAATCTGCTCATCGGTGAGTGCGGAACATGTATATTGGCGGCTGCCGAAATTGATCAACGGGGGCGCACGTGTACCTAAAGCGGCTCGCAGATGCCGTCCTCGCCGAGAACCTCTCGGCGAGGGGTGCGGTGATGGCGGCGGTCGGTAACTGAGTTCCGTCAGGCACGGCGATTCGCCAACGAGGCGTTGGCGAATTGAGCTGCGCTCTCTGTGCGACTTCTCGCACTCGGCGATTCTTCCCGGCGGGTTGGTCTGATAGGTTGCTCTGCTCGGCGATCCCGGCCGAGCAGAGAGGAGTCTGTCGGTGATCTCCGAGTATCCGACGCTCGACTTCGACCAGGTCGACTACATCACGTCCGACACCCATTTCAGCCATGCGCGGATCAGTGAGCTCGCCGCCCGGCCGTTCGGGTCGGTCACGGAGATGGATGCCGAGCTGATCCGCCGTTGGAACCAGGTCGTCGCCCCTGCCGATGTCGTTCTGCACCTCGGCGACGTCGCGCTCGGGCCGATCGCCGACTCGCTGCCGCTGACTGCACAGCTCAACGGCCGCAAGTTCCTCGTCCCCGGCAACCACGACCGAGTCTCACCGGCGACGCAGTCTCGGCGCGCGATCGAGCGATTCACCCCGCTCTACGAGGAGGCGGGATGGATCATCCTGCCCGAGGTCATCGAAGGAACGCGACGCGGCACCCGCATCCTCGCGTCCCACTATCCGTACTCCGGCGACACCCAGGACGCGGATCGGCACACCTCGCACCGCCCGGTCGATCGCGGCATCCCGCTGCTGCACGGCCACACTCACGATCGGGAGTGCGGGCCGGTCGGTCACCAGTTCCACGTCGGCGTCGACGCCTTCGGATACGCACCCATCCCGTTCTGGCTCATCGACGCGTGGCTCGACGACCTCCGGCGGGAAGAGGAAGAGATCGCCGCGATCGTCCGGGAGCGCAGCGCGATGGGCGAGAGCACACCGCTATCAGAACTGGCCGACAGGATCGGCGTCGAGATCCCGGCTTTGAACGGCGCGGAAGACAGCGACGATCGGGATCTCGAAGTCTAGGGAAATGCTAGACATCCCTGGACCTCGCTAGATTCGCCAGTCCTCCTGATAGTCGTGGTGATCGGCATGGGCAGACGCGAGCTCCCGCAGGACCGCCTCCAGGGTCTCGGCCGTCGTGGTGGAGGGAGTGGCGGCTCGGAATGCGTCGATGATCCGGCGCTTCGCGGTGCACTCGGCGAGCACGCGCTGATAGTCGATCGCGACGATCATCCGCTCCGGGTCGAACGCGAACTGCGTTGCCCACACGCAGAACCCGGTATCGGTCGTCGGCGATTCCGACGCGACCAGCCACGCGATCCGCTTGTCCTCCTCGATCCGGGCCAGCAGGAACTCCACCAGCGCCGTCGATGCTTCGGTCATGGCAACCTCCCTTGAGAGCAACCTGCCAGCATGGCACATCCCGAGATCGCGCATCGCCTCGTTGCTCACCCGCCGAGGACCATGCATGATCATCCGCGCCGCGGGCAGCTAGGCCAGATCACGTCGGCGAGCAACTCCGCACCGTGGGCAGCCGCGCCCTTTCGAGCGACTTGCCACCGTCGCCTCCCAGACGTGGCCATTCGCGCACAACCAAGCCACTCTGAAGCTCGACATGGGCTTCACCCGGTCAGGTGAGCGGTGGTTGCTGACATGCCACTCGGCGGCAAGCTCGGGTCTCAAGGTCGATAGGTCGGTCTTGCCGGGAATCGCTCGGTAGCCGGCGCAGTATGGGCATCCGGAGCCGCGTCGACCTGTTCGGCTATAGACGGTCGCTTTCCAAGCATGGCCTTCTCTGCACCTCCACGTCGCGCGGCGGTGGGAGTGTGCGGTGACTTCTTGCACGCTCAGTGCGTTCGAGGTGTCCCACTCGCCCACGAGGTCGGGCCGGACGGTTGCGAGGTCTGTTTCACCGCGAACGGCGAGCCTTCCGGCGCAGTAGGGGCATCCTCTGCCTGCGCCGGCGCGGCTGTAGACCGCGGCTACCCAAACGTGCCCTTCTTCGCATTGCCAGGCGACCTTCTTGCCGGCGTTGGGTCGGACATGCTTCGGGCTCAGGACGTTGCTGCTGTGCCACTGCGCGGCGAGGTCGGGCCGGACAGTCGCGAGGTCGGTGACGCCGGGTAGGGCGCGCTTGCCGACGCAGTAAGGACAGCCCGTGCCGCGAAGAGCGCGATTCGCGATCGATGCCTGCCACCCGTGGCCGCACCGGCCCGTCCACCACACCCTCCTCGTCGTGCTGGCGCCGACGATCTGCGGCGTCAGCTTGCCGTTCCTTTCGTGGTCCCACTCGGCCGCGAGGTCGGGGCGCAGGGTTGCGAGATCGGTCTCTCCCGGGATGGCGCGGTTGCCGGAACAGTACGGGCAGCCGGAGCCGTTCCGTGTGCGGTTGTTGATGGTGGCCACCCACCCGTGGCCTTTGGCGCAGACCCAGCTGATGCGGCGGTTGGATCGGGCACCCACATGGTCGGGGTCGCCCGCGTTCGCTCCAGGCGTCGAGTCCCATTCCGCGGCGATGGCGGGGAACATCGTGCGGAGGTCGGACACCCCCAACCAGGCTGCCTGCCCCGCGCAGTAGGCACAGCCGGCAACCGCGCGCACGTACGGAGTCGATTCCCACGAGTGCCCGGAGTCGCACACCCACCACGCCTTCGACGATGATCCGCGCGGAGCCCATGGGTCACGGGCGGGATCATTGCGGCTCCAGTCCCACTCGCCGACGGCGTGCGGACGGCGCTGTATCCACAGGGGGTAGGGGGCGGTGACGTCGATGATCGCAGGAGCGTCCACGATGTCCAACGGCACGTTCAGGGAGTCGATGCGAGTGGGGCGAACTTCGCGGCGACGCGGACGGAGCCAGAGCACGACCCGCTCCACGAGCACGTCGATCGGCGACGGCCCGAGTTGGAGAGTGGATGCGATGGCGTGGCGGATCTCAGCCGGCGAGAGACCAACCCACCGTTCGATGATTGCCGGGTCGGTGAGCACCTCGAGCACGGCGACCGTCTCGGGGTAGAGGTCTGCGCGACCGCGGATGTCGTGGTCGTCGACGCAGCGCGACAGTTCCGGCTTCCATCCGCTGGGCCGAGTCAGCCACGCATTGTCGCGCACCATCTCCCACACTCGGGCATGGATGTGGGGATCGATGTCGCCGCTGGCGACCAGGCGCCGAAACCTGCGCTCCGCCTTCGCCTGGTCGTGGTCGTACTCGATCACCGGCTGCGTCTCTGGGGTCGAGCCCGGACCGGTCCACACCATCTGTCCCGAGTGTCGAAGACACCAGTTCTCCCGGTCGTGCGGGATCTGCTCCACGACGTTGCCGGCTGCGCACAGTCGGCACAGGAACCGCTGGGGGTAGGTGAGGGCAGGATCAGGTTGCGCGAAGCGCTTGAGGCGCTGGTAGTGCCCAGACGGGCGCCCGGCGGTGGCCTCGACGGTGGCCGCCGCCGCGACCTCGTCGCCCCACACTCGGTAGATGTATGGCTGGGCTGGCGACGTCAGCCCCCGCTCGACGAAGTCAAACGGGACCCCTGCTGCCCGACATTGGCGGAGCGCATACGAACGCGGAGATTCGAAGCGGTGCCACTTCGGTCGAATCGGCCAGGCCCGAGTGTCTGTCACGCGGCTTCCACGAGGTCGTCCAGTGCGATCTTGTGCCGGACCGGAGTGGTGTGTCGGAGGCCGTCCAAGACGGTGAACAACCGCTCTCGGGTCACCAGTTCGTCACGGCGGGCAGGGTCGTCGAGGATCGCGGCGACCAGGCGCTCGACGATCATCGCGAGCACGGCGAGTTGGCCGCTGGCGGCCTTGTGCAGGGCTGTGGCGTTGCGGGTGAGGGTGCCGGGCGTGTGGCCGCACAGGGGAAGGTTGCGGTCGAAGATCGCCACCCACCGCCGCCACAGCGCAGACCCTTCGCCGGTGGTGATATCGACCTTGCGGAGCGCGACCGTGTCGCATCGCATCGTGACCTGGAGGCCGTCCCCGGATCCGAACGCTTTCCCGCCGCCCAGATCGATGCCGACGAGCACGACGGTGGCGGAGGATTCGTTCTGCAGCGCTTTGATGATGCTGGACGGCTCGGCGCCGCCCAGCTTGTGTGCCTCGTCGATCACCAGCAGTTTCGTGCGGTGCGTGTGCAGCAGGTCGACGGCGAGCTTGCGGAGCCGGTCGGTGGTGATCTGCTGCGGGAGAGAGATGGTGGGGGCGAGGAACTCGACGATTTGGGCCAGCAGCGCCTTGCCGGTGGAGTGGTCGGTCATCTCTGTCCACACGACCGGGACATGCCCGTGGTCGGCGTAGTCCGGGTTGCGTGCGGCGTGGGCGTGCTCGATGGAGCGGGATAGCAGCAGCGCCAGCTCGGTCTTGCCGTAGAACATCGGCGCGGAGATCATGAGCCCCCTGCGAGAGTTCTTGCGTCGCGGGTTCGATCCGATCAGCTTGGCGAGGATCCGGGCGCAGATGTCCTGCTCGGGTGTCGGCACCCGCAGCGTCAACCGCAGGAAGTCGTCGCGAGCCTGGTCATACGCGTCGCGGTCGTCGTCGGGAAGGGCGATGTACTCGGGGAACGACAGCGCGGGCGGCGGAGGCGGGAGTGCGCTGAACGCTTCGCGGAGGCCGAGCAGGGTGGTCTTGCGGGCGTGGTGCAGCACGAGCGGCTCGACGATCACGCGCGGATCTCCTTCACCGTGACGGGGTCGTAGTCGGGCGAGTCCCAGTCGATGTCGTCGACGTCCACCGGGTCGGCCCACTCCCGCAGATCGATCGGCGCGGGCTCGGCGGCGTCCGTCGCGCTGCCGACGGTGCGTTGGTCGCGGAGGTGGCGGGCGCGGGCGCGCTTGTCGCTACGGGCACGCCGCTCGATATCGTCCAGGAACTCGGCTGTTCTCGGGGTCTCTCCTGGTCCACCGGTTCCGAACCGCTCGACCAGCTTCACCGCTGTCTCGGCCGCCATCCAGGCTGCCCGGTCCTCGAGTGCCGTGTCCCAGCACTCGATCCACTCCTCGGTCTCGGGGTGCCGCACCCAGACGGCGTTGGAGTTGTACGGGTCGTAGCTGATGTCGAACTTCCGTGCCCGGGTCGTGCCGGCCGCTGCTCCGGTCAGGGAGCGGCCGCGGAGATCGGCCAGGAGCGGCGAGTCGTAGGTGCGGTTGTTGAACTCGATGCCCTCGCTGCTGATGACGCGAGGCTTGGTGGGCAGCAGCGTGAAGAAGTCTTCGGCGCGGAAGGGCAGCTGCACCCCGGGCCCGACCTCGAACAGTGCCGCGTACATCTGGTTCGGCGTCCACTCGCGCCCCGGGAACAGCGGCGACTTCAAGCCGCCATGCTGCTTGTTCAGGTAGACGGTCGTGATCCAGGCGTCGAACGCGAGCCGCACCGAGTCGAGAGTGAGCGTCGGGGTGTCCCGCTTGCCGCGGTTGGCGACCGAGCTCCCGGTCGCGCCGGCGAGCCAGGTTGCGAAGTCGGTGGAGGTGGTGCCGAAGTTGCGCTCGACATGCGGCTTCACCGTCGGGGTATTGGGGGGAGCGAGCACCAGGGTGATGCCGAACGCGCGGCACGCGGCCTCGAAGGTGGCGGAGCGGAAATCGGCCCCGCCGTCGATGGTGATCGCGTGCGGGAAGATCCACGGCACGGCCAGCGAGTCGTCGTCCAGGTACGAGTTGACCCGCTTCATCAACGCGACCGGGAGGGTGGCCGATCCGGACAACTCTGCCGCCGCGGAGCCAGGGATGGCCTTGCGGCCGACGATCGCGCGCGCCAGGAGCAGCGCATGGTCGAAGCCGTTCGGTGCATCGGCATGGATCGCCCAGGCGAGCGGCACCCGGCAGGAGACGTCGAACAACGCCGTCACAGTCGGACGGAAGGTGTTGCCCTTGTCGTCCCACACCTGCACGTCCAGCTTGGTCGAGTCGATCTCGCAGACCGCGCCGAGCCGAAAGGCGTTGCCGGAGAAGTGCTGACGGTCCGGGCTGTTGGCGGCGGTACGCCGGGTGGTGGCTTTGTCGAAGCTGTACCGGCCCGCATCGCGCTCGTTGATGTAGCTCTGCAGGGTGCTGCTCGTGATGTCGCAGATCGGGTCGCCGGGGTACATGCTCTCCAGCATCCGGCGCACCAGCACGGCGCAATGACGACGGGTGGTGGTCGGCAGCGTCTTCCGGTCGTCGAGGGCCCGATCGATGACGGCGACCAGACGAGGATCGGCCTTCGCGATCGTCAGCCTCTTCTTGGCCTTGCGGTGCATACGGGCATCCAGCCCGGCGACGCCGTCAGTGTTGTAGGCCTCCCAGAGGTTGTAGAGCGTCCGCCGGGACCGCGCCAAGGACGTCCCCGCGATCTCGGAGACTTTCGACGCGATCCGTTGCTCCTGGGTCGTCACCGCGGGGTCGTACTGCGCGCGCGAGCTGGTCGCCGTCGGATCCATCGGTATGCCACGGAACGCTTCCAGCAGGTGCTTCTCCATGTCCTGCACGTCGGCCGGCCAGTCGTCGCCGGCAGGTCGCAGCGCGACATCGGAGGCGCGCCGGGCGCTGCCCGCGTGGGAGAGCAGTTCCGGGACCGACACCACAAGCCAGTCGTCGGCGGAACCGTCCTTTCGCAGCTTGGCCTCGGTACCGCGGCGCACCGCTTCCCACACCCACGTCTCGCCGTCGATCTCGACAGTGTCGCCGAGCCGCAGCTTGTGTTCGTCAAACATCAGCTCGCTCTTCCCTCCTCCAGGACGCGCTCAGAAGTGGTGAACACGGTGTCACTGCTGAACACCGCAGACAGGTCAAGGTCGAGCAGGCCACGCCAGGCGAGGTTGTCGACCCACGCGCAGGCCAGCGGAGGGCACTCCGGGGACGCGATCCGGCACAACTCGCCACGCGACTTGCCACCGTGAGCGGCGTCCAGGATCAGAGACTCCACCTCCGGCGCCGGCCTGCACCGGGCGTGACGAGACGCGGACAAGCAGTTGAGGTTCTGAGTCGCCAGGGGGTCGTGTCCGGTCAGCACCCTGTAATGCCAGCCAAGGGTCTCGCAGAGCTTCGCGGTCTCGCTGAACTGCTGGCGTGCTCGGTCATCGATCTGTTCGGCCGGCCGGACATCGAACAGTCCGTAGCTGCCGTCGGTGAACTGCGCGAGCAGGTCGGGGATGTGCCAGTACCCCGCCAACGGGGACCCGTGCCCGAACGCGACCGCCATCGGCTGGGCCCAGAGACGCTCGACCTGGCCGCCGTAGTCCAGCCACAGCACCTCCCAGCGCTCCTCCTGAGACTCGCACCACACGTGGCTGCGAGTCCGCTGCCAGAAGTACATCGCGCCGGTGAAGCGGTGCCGGACACCTTTGGAGATGCGCACCAGCACCGGATCGATCGCCGCCCAGTCCCGCTCCCCCAGTTCTCGCTCGGCGACGGCGTACTCGTGCCCGCCCGGTGAGTCGCTGACGGGGCGCTCAACGGTACGCGGCACCCAGTGGACCTCGGTGTAGGGCGAGCGACGCCGTGCGGCTATCCGCTTCGCGACATCGACTGGCTGCACCCTGCATCTCCTCCGCATCTGCCTCGATGATGCGGCAGGTTCGCTCGGGTGATCGTGCGTGCGTCGGCGTTTCGTTGCATTTAGTGCAGCGGGAAGATTCGCTAGTGCAACGAAAGGCCCGAAAATGCAACGGGAACCCGTTCTCGACAAGTTCCCCCTTGACACCCGGATCCATCGGTCCTAACCTACAACCAAATGGTTGTACGAAATGAACTCAGCGATGAACAGATCGACCGTGTGTTCCAGGCCCTCGCGGCGAGCACGCGGCGCGACATCCTGCGCCGCACCATCGAAGCCGAGCGATCGGTCTCCGAGCTCGCCCGCGACTACGACATGTCGTTCGCGGCGGTGCAGAAGCACGTCGCGGTGCTGGAGGCGGCCGAGCTCATCGTCAAGCGCGCCGAGGGACGCGAGCGGCTGGTCCGCGCGAATCCCGAGATGATCGCGCGTGCCAGGGCGCTGCTCGCCCGCTACGAAGACCTCTGGCGGGCGCGGATCGCCCGCCTCGACGATCTGCTCGCCGAGGATCCGGAACCGGATCCGGATCCCGCAGACGCGTCGTCCTGAACGCAGAACCGACCGACAAGGAGATCGACATGCCCGTCACCGCTGTCACCACCGACCCGGAGAACCTGACGATGACCGTCGTCGCCGACCTCGCCGCTCCCGTCGAGCGCGTGTGGTCGGTCTATTCCGACCCGCGCCAGCTCGAGCGCTTCTGGGGCCCGCCCAACTGGCCGGCCACGTTCACCGCGTTCGACCTCACGGTCGGCGGGCGGGCGAAGTACACGATGAACGGTCCGCGGGGCGAGCGTTCGAGCGGATCCTGGGAGTTCCTCGCCATCGATGCCCCCCGCGGCTTCGAGGTGATCGACTCGTTCGTCGGAGACGACGGCGCACCTCTCGACGGCTTCCCCAGCATGCGCATGACGTTCGCCTTCGACCCGTCGGCCGACGGTACGCGCATGACGAACGTGTCGTACTTCGACTCGGCCGAGGCGCTCGAGCAGGTCGTCGCGATGGGCGCGATCGAGGGCACGACCATGGCGATGAGTCAGCTCGATGCGGTGCTGCAGGATCTGCGCGAGTACGCGCAGGGCAAGGGCACCCGGCTCGAGATGGTCGACGAGACCCGCGTGCGGATCACGCGCCTCGTCGACGGCCCGCAGGATCTGGTCTGGCGCGCGCACCACGACCCGGAGCTCATGAAGCGCTGGCTGCTCGGACCCGACGGGTGGGAGATGACCGAATGCGTGGTCGCCCTCGCCGCCGGGGAGAAGTACCGCAACAGCTGGGCACCGGTCGGGGACACTCCCGGCCAGGGCTTCGGCTTCGAGGGCGAGGCGCTGCTCGTGGATGCCCCGCGCCGCGCCGTGACCACCGAGCGCATGCAGGGGACCGAGGGGCCGACTACGCTGAACGACCTCTCGCTGTACGAGGAGGACGGCGCGACGCTGATCACCCTGGTCATCGCGTACCCCGACGCGGCGACCCGCGACATGATCCTCGCCACCGGGATGATCGACGGCATGGAGTCGTCCTACGCCCGGCTGGAGGACCTCGTCCTGGTCTGACCGGGATCCGGATCCGCGGGGCGCCTTGCCCGCCCCCCGTCGGAAAACGGAGGAGCACACGGCGTGTCGGGATCGGATCCGGTCTCGACACGCCGCGTTCGGCGTCAGTGGCCTCCGTTTTCCGACGGGACGGGGCGGGGCTTGGCGGGGCGGGTGCGGATGCGCTGATGCGGTTGCGCCGGGGGCTCCCGGGACGGTATCCGGCGCGGGACGAGGGCCTGCAGTTGATACGGTCGGAGGATGTCCGCCTTCGTGGTGAGGATCCTCCTCGTGCTCGCCGTGCTGGTGCTGGTCGCGGCCGCCGTGTCGCGGATGCGCCGGCACCCGAACCGCTCGGCCGAGGTGCCTGCGCGCCAGCGCATGCCGAAGCTGGTGCTCTTCGTGGGGATCCTGTTCATCGCCGGCGGCGTGCTGATGGCGCTGGCGTCGTTCACCGCCGGCAACCCCGATGGCGTGCTCTGGCCGATGCGGATCGCGTCGCTGGCGATCGCCCTCGGCGGCGCCGGGTTCCTGCTGATGTACCGCAACTTCTACGTCGAGCCGCGGGGGGACGAGGTCGCGTTCCGCACCGCGTGGGGCCGGGAGGGCCTGATCGCGTACGCCGACATCGTCACGTTCGCCGTGCGCGCGTCCGGCGGACAGCTCCGGCTCACCGTGCGCGCGGCCTCGGGACCCCGGCTGCGCCTGAACCCCAATCTGTACGACCTCTCGCCGCTGCTGCGCGCGAACGAGTTCCGCCAGCACAACGGACGCTGGCCGGTGCGCGGCGAGATGTACGGCGGCACGGGGACGATCCGTCGCTGATCCGCGGATCCGACGATCCGTCGATCCGCTGATCCGTCGATCCGCTGATCCGGATGCGCAGGGGATCCGCCGATCCGCGGTTCGGGGGCCGCACGTCGGCACTGCGTGGTTCGATGAGGGCATGGACACGTCCGAGCTCCTGCGCCAGGAGACCCGCACGGTGTGGGCGACGGCGATCTGCTTCGTCCTGGGCACGGTCGCCGGCCTGCTCGTGCTGCAGGGTCCGCCGCGCACCCTGACCGGAGCCGGATCGCTCAGCATGCCCGTCGCCGCGATCGCCGCGGTCATCGCGGCCGCCGCATTCGTGGTGAGCACCCTGCAGAACCGGCGCGGCGAGACGGACCCCATGCCGCCGTGGCAGACGGTGGTCTCGCATGTCTCCGCGGTCGCGCTCACGGTCGTGTTCGCCGCCGTGACGGCCTTCGGCACCCTGCTCGGGGGTGTCGTGTTCGCCGCCGGGCTTCCCGGCTTCACCGCGCCCGCCCTCGGAGGCGGTCTCATCGCCGGCGTCGCCGCGGCGGTCGGCGGACGCTTCGCCTACACCGCCGGGGTCGGCATCCGCACCCGCGACCTCGCGACGCTGCTGTTCGGGTTCCTCACCATCGGCACCCTGTTCGCCATGGCGACCTCGGCCGATCCGCTGTGGTGGCAGCGGAACTTCTCCCAGCTCGGGCTCGGGGCGCGCGGCTGGGCGTTCAACGGCACGCTCATCGTCGCCGGACTGCTGTTCGCCACGGTCGGGTCGTACATCGGCCGCGACCTGCACCGGCTGCGCGGCGACGCGGCGCTGCGTCGGATCGCCGCGGTTGTGGTGCTGTGGGGGCTGACGGGACTCGCGCTCGCCGTGGTCGGGTTCGTGCCGATCGAGCTGAACCGCGTGGTGCACTGGGTCGCGGCGATCAGCACGCTCCTGCTGTTCGCGGTCGCCGCGGTGACCTCGACGGGGGCCGTGCCCGGTCCGCCCCGCGCTCTCGTCATCGCGACCGTGGGGCTCGGCGTTCTGGTTGCCGCGGCCGTGGTGCTGCACTGGCCGGTCGGGCTCTACTCCTCCGCCGGTCTCGAGGCGATCGCGGTGGGGCTGGGCCTGGTCTGGATGACGACGTTCGTGCGCGTCCTCGCCGTGCTGTCTCCCGACGAGCCGCGGGTGTCGGAGCGCGCGTCGCTCCTGCGCGGCTGAGCGCCGCCGGAGGGCGTGGTCGGGGAGGCGGATCCGCAGGCGCCGAAGCGCGTCGAACGCGGGCGGATCCACGCCGCCGCGCGCCGGTGGGCGCACAATGGACGCATGGGCATGTTCACGCAGAAGCCCGAGGAGCCGAGCCCCTGGGCGGCGCTTCCCGGTGAGCCGCTCGACCGCGACGAGACGGACCTGCTGCCCGCGCCGCCGTCGGCGGATCCGCTCGGACTCGGCCCGACGACCTCCGCCGCGAGCATCGCGATCCCGCTGCCGCCTGCCCAGCCCGACGCCGACTGAGGGCGACGCCGACTGAGGGCGACGCCGTTCAGTGCGCGGAGGCGTCCGCCGCGCGCACGGCGTCGACGAGCTCGCGCCACGGCCCGGACAGGTGCTCCTCCGGGATCACCTGCTCGTGCCGCACGCTGCGGAGGCTGACCTCGATGTGCCAGATGAAGCGGTCGGCGCCGGTTCCGGGCTCGGGCTTCTCATCCCAGGGGCAGCGCTCCACCAGGACGATCCACGGGCCGACGTCGTTCCCGGAGGGCTGCACGCTCCAGCGCCTCGTCATGCCGGCGATGCCGCCGCTGCGCACGACGAGGATCGCGACGTCGTCGTGATCGTGGGGGTGGGATCCCGCCGAGGCGGCCGGCACATCGTCGGCCGCATCCCCGCCCGGCGTCCCGTCCGCGGGCAGGTCAGCGGCGGGCGCGCGCATCGCCGGCCACCTTGATCACTCCCACCGACGCCCAGGCCATCCGGGCCGCATCCCCCGTCGCCGCATCGACCGCGTCCGCCTCCCGCAGCGTCGCGGCGGCGAACTGCGCGAAGGTCGCCGTCGCCGATAACCCACCGGTCAGCGCGCGGTACCAGACGGATCCCGCCGTCTCCCAGGCCTTGCCGCCCAGTTCGACGGCGAACAGCGCGAACGCGCGGTTCGGGATGCCCGAGTTGATGTGCACCCCGCCGTTGTCGTCGGCGGTCTTCACGTAGCCGCTCATGTCGGCCGGCTGCGGATCCCTGCCGAGCTCGGGGTCGTCGTACGCCGTGCCGGGATGCATCATCGACCGCAGCGCGATGCCGTGCACCGCGGGGGTGAAGATCCCGGCGCCGATGAGCCAGCTGGCCTCGGCGGCGGTCTGATCGAGCAGGTGCTGCTCGGTGAGCGCGCCGAACACGTCGGCGAGGGACTCGTTGAGCGCTCCCGGCTGCCCCTGGTACTCCAGGCCCGCGGTGTACTGGATGACGCCGTGACCGAGCTCGTGGCCGATCACCGTGGTCGACCCGGTGAACCCCTGGAACACCTCGCCGTCGCCGTCGCCGAACACCATCCGCTCGCCGTTCCAGAACGCGTTGTCGTAGCCGGATCCGTAGTGCACGCTCGCATCGAGCGGCAGGCCGTTGCCGTCGATCGAGTTGCGCTGGAACGCGTCGAGCAGCATCTGGAATGTCGCACCGAGCCCGTCGTACGCCTGGTTGACGGCGACGTCGGCGACCGGCGGCTGATCCTCCGTGCGCACCACGGTGCCGGGCAGGTGCTCTGTGCTGTGCGCGTCGCTGATGGTGCGGTTCGGGGCCGCCTCGACGGTGGCGACCAGGGAGCCGTCCTCACCGATGGACAGCCGCAGCTGGGAGCGGTGCTGTGCGGGCGGCGGCGCGATCAGCGTCTGCCGGGCCGCCTCCGCGGCCTGTGCGTAGCGTTCGGATTCGGCGAGCTTGGCGAGGAGGTAGGAGGGCACGATGCCCTGGTGGATGGGGCTGTCGGCAGCCCTTCGATCAGGGGTGTGCGGGCCTCCGCGGCCGTCGTGGATCGTCATGATGCTGCCCTCCGTCGCGCTTCGTGTCTTCGACCCTACGCCGGGCCGCCGACGCCGGACGGGGACCCGGCGGCGCGTGCCGGTGCACCGCGGACGGCGAGCTACAGCCGGTGCACCGCGGTCACCGTGACGACGGCCTCTCCGGCCTCATCGCTGGCGTCGAGGTCGACGGTCGCCGTGATGCGCCAGTCGTGGTCTCCGGCCGGGTCGTCCAGGATCTGCTGCACGGCCCAGGCGCGGGCGGGGCGCTCCTGGGCGGGACCGCCGGTCTCGTCGATGATGAGCAGCGCCGCGCTGCGGGCATCGGCACCGGTGCGGATCTCGTCGTGCTCGGCGAAGTAGGCGTCCAGCGCCGCATCCCAGCCATCGGCGCCGAACTCCGGGTCCAGGGCGGCCAGGGCGTCCAGATCCTCCCGCGCGGCGAGCTGCACGCGACGGAACAGCTCGTTGCGCACCAGGATCCGGAATGCGCGCACGTTGGTGGTGAGCCGCTTCGGGGCGGGCGGGACGACCGGCTCGTCGGAGTGCGCGACCGGGTGACCCGAGATGAGCTCCTCCCACTCGTCCAGCAGCGAGGAGTCGACCTGGCGGACCAGCTCGCCGAGCCACTCGATGAGGTCGCGCAGCTCCTCCGTCTTCAGGTGCTCGGGGATGGTCTGCGAGGCGGCGCGGTAGGCGTCGGAGAGATAGCGCAGCACCACGCCCTCGGAGCGGGCGACCTTGTAGAGCGCGACATATTCCCCGAACGACATGGCTCGTTCGTACATGTCACGCACGACCGACTTCGGGTGCAGCTCGAAGTCGCGGATCCACGGCTGCGCGGCGCCGAAGGTCTCGAACGCCGCGGAGAGCAGCTCCTCGAGCGGCTTCGGATAAGTGATCTCCTCGAGCGCCTCCATCCGCTCCTCGTACTCCATGCCCTCGCGCTTCATCGCCGCGACCGCCTCGCCGCGGGCGACGAACTCCTGCTGGCTGAGGATCGCGCGGGGATCGTCGAGCGTCGCCTCGACGATCGAGATCATGTCGAGCGCATAGGATCCGCTCCCGGTTCCGGTCGAAGGATCCGGATCCAGCAGCTCGAACGCCGCCAGTGCGAACGGGGACAGCGGCTGGTTCAGGGCGAAGTTCGGCTGCAGGTCGACCGTGAGGCGGATGGCGCCGTCGGGGTCGTGCTCGACGATGCCCGACTCCCGCAGCGTCCGGTAGATCCCGAGCGCCCGCAGGGCGAGGATCCGCTGCTTCTGCGGGGTCTCGTGGTTGTCATATACGAGCGCGCGCATATTGGCGAACACGTCGCCGCCGCGGCCGATCACGTTGAGCATCATGGCGCTCGTGATCTGCATGTGCGAAGTCAGCGTCTCGGGCTCCGCGGCGATCAGCTTCTGGAACGACGGCTCGCCCCAGGACACGAAGCCGTCGGGCGCCTTCTTGCGGATGATCTTGCGCTTCTTCTTCGGGTCGTCGCCGGCCTTGCGGATCGCGGCGATGTTCTCGGACTCGTGCTCGGGGGCCTGCACGACGACCGTGCCCGCGGTGTCGAACCCGGCGCGGCCCGCGCGGCCTGCGATCTGATGGAACTCCCGGGCGTTCAGCTGGCGCATCCGGGTGCCGTCGAACTTCGTGAGCGCCGTCAGCAGCACCGTCCGGATGGGCACGTTGATCCCGACGCCGAGCGTGTCGGTGCCGCAGATCACGCGCAGCAGACCGCGCTGGGCGAGCTGCTCGACCAGGCGGCGGTACTTCGGCAGCATGCCCGCGTGGTGCACCCCGATGCCGAGCCGGAGCAGCCGCGCGAGGGTCTTGCCGAAGGAGGTCGTGAACCGGAACCCGCCGATGAGCTCCGCGATCTCGTCACGCTGCTCCCGGGTGGCGACCTTCGCGCTGGCGAGGGCCTGGGCGCGCTCCATCGCCGCGGCCTGCGCGAAGTGCACGATGTACACGGGGGCGCGGTCGGTGTGCAGCAGCTCCTCGATCGTCTCGTGGATCGGCGTCGTCTCGTAGAAGAAGTGCAGCGGCACCGGGCGCTCGACGCCGGTCACCACGGCGGTGCCCCGGCCGGTGCGTCGGCTCAGGTCCGCCGCGAGCTCGGTCACGTCGCCGAGCGTCGCGGACATCAGCACGAACTGCGCCTGCGGCAGGGTGAGCAGCGGCACCTGCCAGGCCCAGCCGCGATCCGGATCGCCGTAGAAGTGGAACTCGTCCATGACGACCTGGCCGACCACGGCGTCGGGTCCCTCGCGCAGGGCGAGGTTCGCCAGGATCTCCGCCGTGCAGCACACGATCGGCGCATCCGCGTTCACCGCGGAGTCTCCGGTGACCATGCCCACGTTCTCGGCGCCGAACACCTCGACCAGGCTGAAGAACTTCTCGCTGACCAGCGCTTTGATCGGCGCCGTGTAGTACGTGCGGCGTCCGTCGGCGAGGGCCGCGAAGTGCGCTGCGACGGCCACCAGCGACTTGCCCGTGCCCGTCGGCGTGCTGAGGATCAGGTTCTGCCCCGACACGATCTCGATGACCGCCTCGTCCTGCGCCGGGTACAGCGAGAAGCCCGCATCCTCGGCCCATTCCACGAAGGCGAGGTAGACGGCGTCGGGATCCGGATCCCCCACGGCGGGGCGGACGATGGACGGATCAAGGCGCGCTGACATGATGC
Organism: Actinomycetota bacterium; assembly: GCA_018268435.1. Taxonomy (GTDB): domain Bacteria; phylum Actinomycetota; class Actinomycetes; order Actinomycetales; family Microbacteriaceae; genus Microbacterium. The sequence continues at coordinate 7,007 of JAFDWP010000094.1, read as the reverse complement.
ATCGATCATCCCACCCGGCGGTGCGCGGTGCGGGTCGGCCCGTTCTCAGGATGGAATGCCCGGATCCGGCCGAACCGCGCCGAAATCATGCGGATCCGCAGAATCCGTCCTGAGAACGGGCCGATGGGTCGGGGCCTCAGACGGCGGTCGCGGCCTCCAGGGCGATGTGCACCATGTCGCCGAAGCTCTGCTCGCGCTCCCGGGCGGTGGTCTCCTCGTGGGTCACCAGGTGGTCGGACACGGTGCAGATGCTGAGCGCGCGGCGCCCGAAGAACGCGGCGAGCGTGTAGAGCGCGCTGGTCTCCATCTCCACGGCGAGGGCGCCGTGCTGCACCAGCGGCTCGGTGAGTTCGGGGCGGGTGCTGTAGAACTGGTCGCTCGAGAACAGCAGGCCGACGTGCACCGCGTGCTCGAGGTCCATCCGCTCGGACGCCTCGACGGCGCGGCGCAGCAGGCCGAAGTCCGCGACCGGCGCGTAGTCCTGGCCGTGGAAGCGGATCCGGTTGATCCCCGAATCCGTGCACGCGCCGTTCGCGATGATGATGTCGCGCATGCCGACCTTCTCGGTGAGCGCGCCGCACGAGCCCACCCGCACCACGGTCTGCACGTCGTACTCGCGGAACAGCTCGTTCGCGTAGATCGACATCGACGGCTGCCCCATGCCGGAGCCCTGCACCGAGATGCGGTGCCCCTGCCAGGTGCCGGTGAAGCCGAGCATGCCGCGCACCTCGGAGTAGAGGTCGGCGTCGTCGAGGAAGTTCTCCGCGATCCACTTCGCGCGCAGCGGATCCCCGGGGAACAGCACGACGGGGGCGATCTGACCGGGCGCGGCGGCGATGTGCGTGCTCATGCGCTCAGCGTACCGAGCGGGGTTCAGCCCTGGCGGCGGACCATCTCCGCGATCCACAGCGGTGCGAACGGCGAGGTGCAGTTCGGCGGCGTCGGGTAGTCGGCGAGCACCTGCAGCCGCTCGCCGATCGCCACCGCCCGGGGGCGCAGGGCCGGATGGTGGATCCCGATGTAGGCGAGCGTCCCGTTCATCGCCCACTGCTCGCGTTTCGGCGCATCGGCCAGCTCGCGCTCGATGCGGTCCAGGAGCGCGTCGAGGTCGAGCCCGTCGGGGCTCTTCGCGACCCGGTCGCTGGTGAGAGACCAGGCCGCGGCGCGGGCATCGGGATCCGCGTCGTCGATCCAGCGCAGCCGCAGCTCCTCGGCGTGCGGCGACTTCTGCACGAGGTAGGCGACGAGCCAGTCGTGCGCCTTGGAGCTCCGCGTACTGCGGATCATGCGGTCGAGTTCGTCGGCGTCGAGGTCGCGCGGCTTCACCACGAGGATCCCGAGCAGCTGACCGGCGACGTCGTCGGAGTCCCACAGCTCGCGCGCGAGGACCGGATCCGTGCCGATCCGCTTGGCGAGGCCGCGCAGCTTCGAGAGGTTCACGCCGTGCGCATCGCCGTGCCGCTCGTTGATCGCGCGGGACTTCGGATCCTCCAGGGCGGCGAGATCGGCGAGGGCTTCGGGCAGTGTGACGGACATGCCTCCAGACTACGACGGACGGGGCGAGGGCACGCGGCGCGTAGGATGATGACGTAAACATCCCCGGCCCAGGAGAACCATGAGCGACATCGCCGTCGAGAACACGCCCGCGCGCACGTCCCCCGAGGCGGCGCTCTCGTTCGAGGGCGGCAGCCTGTTCAAGCACGGCCGCCCGTTCCGGATGCTGTCCGGTGCGGTGCACTACTTCCGGATCCACCCCGATCAGTGGGAGGACCGGCTGCGCCGGCTCGCGGCGATGGGCGCGAACACGGTCGACACCTATGTCCCGTGGAACTTCCACGAGCGCATCGAGGGGCAGGCGGACTTCTCCGGCTGGCGCGACGTGGAGCGGTTCATCCGGCTGGCCGGCGAGGTGGGTCTGGACGTGTTCGTGCGCCCGAGCCCGTACATCTGCGCGGAGTGGTCCAACGGCGGGATCCCGTTCTGGCTGAGCGGACGCACCCGCGCGCTGCGCACGAGCGACCCGGTCTTCCTCGCCGCCGTCGACGCCTGGCACGACGTGCTGCTGCCCCGGCTCGCGCCGCTGCAGGCGGCGTTCGGCGGCCCCATCACGGCGATCCAGGTGGAGAACGAGTACGGCTCGTTCGGCAGCGACACCGCGTACCTGGAGCACCTGCGCGACGGGCTGCGGGCGCACGGCATGGTCGAGCTGCTGACCACCGCCGACGGCACCACCGCGGACATGGTCCGCAACGGCGGCGTCGAGGGCGCGATGGGCACCTTCACCTTCGGCACGGGCGTCGCCCAGGCCGTGGCGCTGCGCGCACCCGACGAGGCGCTGGTCTGCGCCGAGCTGTGGGGCGGCTGGTTCGATCACTGGGGCACGCCGCATCACGTGCGCTCCGCGGAGAGCCTCATGAGCACGGTCGACGAGCTGCTCGCCGAAGGCGGCTCCGTGAGCCTGTACATGGCGCACGGCGGCACGAACTTCGGGCTGTGGGCCGGAGCGAACCACGTCGGACGGCTGCAGCCGACCATCACCAGCTACGACTCCGACGCGCCGATCGGCGAGGACGGCACCCTGAACGCCAAGTTCCATGCCCTGCGCGCCGCGTTCGCGCCGTTCCACGACGGGGAGCTCCCGGAGATCCCGGCTCCGCCGCGTCGCCAGCGTGCCGCCTCGGCCCCGCTGCGTCCGGTCGCCTCCCTGCTCGAGATGGTGCGGGCGGTCCCCGCGGGTGCGAACGCGCCGATGCCGCTCACCTTCGAGGAGCTCGGTGCCGAGGACGGCCACGTCGCCTATGAGGCGCGGATCGGCTTCGCGCCCGGGGCCGAGCTGACGATCCCCGTGCTGCACGACCGCGCGGTCGTGTACCTCGACGGTGTGCGGCTCGGCGTGCTCGAGCGCGACGGGGAACGGACGCTCGCGCTGCCGGGGGCGTCAGCCGCCGCCGACACCGCCGACGGCGCCCACGACGGGCGGGACACGACCCGATCGGGACTGCTCACCGTGGTCGTGGAGAGCCGGGGGCGGATCAACTACGGCCCGCACACCGGCGAGGCCAAGGGCATCCTGGCCGGCGTGCTGGTCGGCCGCCGCTTCGCACACGGATGGAGGCATCGGGTGCTTCCGCAGGATCCGCCCGCCGCACCGGCCTCCGACGCGAGCGCCGCGGCGACGGCAGCCACCGCGGACGCGCGCATCGCGGACGGACTCGCCGTCGCCGTCCTCGACGTCGCGGATCCCGCCGACGCCTGGCTCGCGTTCCCCGGCGCCGTCAACGCGCTGGTGTGGCTGAACGGCTTCCTGCTCGGGCGGCACCGCGCGGTCGGCCCGCAGGTCACGCTGTACGCACCGGGGCCGCTCTGGCGCACCGGGCGCAACGAGATCCACGTGCTCGACACCGATGCCCTCGGATCCGCCGTCGAGATCCGCGAGGAGCCCGACCTCGGCCCCGTCGAGGAGTTCATCGGCTCCTGAGCCGACCGGATCCGGTCAGTCCTCCTCGCGCAGGCCGGCGCGGATCCGGCGCAGGTCCTCGGTGAGGGATCCGATCAGCACCCAGCTGCGGGACGAGGGCGCGCGGATGTCGAGCGGCGAGGTGAGCGCGGGCACGGCGGAGGTCAGCGCCTCCGGCTCCGGCACCACCTCGGCGATCTGCACGGCGAGGCGGACGTCATGGCCGGCGCGGTGCAGCTGGTCGGCGATCGCGGGCACCGCCGGTTCGCCGGGAAGCGCGTCGTCGTACAGATCGACGTAGGCGCGCGTCATCCCGATCACCTGCGTCACGATCGGTCCGAGCCGCTCCAGCAGCGCGCTCATCCGGGCGAGCTCCGCGCGGTGGCGGGTGCCGCGCGGGTTCAGCGTGAGCGACTCCTCGCCGGCGCGCAGCGATGCGTCGGCAGCGGTCTTCATCGGGCGCAGCAGCCGCGCCTGGATCATGAGCTCCTGCCGGCTCCGAGGACTCTGCTCCTCGGCGAGCGCGTCGCCGAGCCGGTCCAGCGTCGCCGCCAGCTCGGTGCCGAGCAACGCGATGTCGCGACGCACCGGCTCGACCAGCACCGGCGGGACCACGGCGACGTTGACCACGAAGCCGATGGCCGCGCCGATGAGCGTCTCCAGGATCCGATCCACGGCGTAGTCGGGGCTCGCGGATCCGAGGGCGAGCACCAGCATCGCCGAGATCGCGACCTGGTTCGCGGTGCCGGGGGTGGCCTTGAACGACCACGCCACGACCATCGCCACGACGACCGCGAGCAGCACGACCCAGCTGAGCTGGCCGAGGGCGAGGCTGAGCAGCACCGCGATCACGACGCCGGCGATGACCCCGATGCTGCGCTCCACGGCCTTCGCGAACGACTGGTTGATGCTCGGCTGCACCACCAGCAGGGCCGCGATCGCGGCGAACACGGGCAGATGGCCCGGCACCAGCCAGCCGGCGACGAGCCACGCCGCGATGGTCGCCGCGGCCGACTTCGCCACCTGCAGCAGCGGCGCGCGCCGGGCGGCGCGGAGGGTGGCGAGCGGACGCATGGCTCCACGGTAGTCCGCCGGGGTGCGGCCGGGACGTCGCGGTGACCGTGGTCGGCCCCGGGGCGGCGCATGCCCGCGGCCCCCCTGGGCGGCCGGGGCGCCGCGCAGTAGAGTGACGCGCACAGCATCGACGGGAGCGGATGGGTCGTGAACAGCACCCGGGGGACGCACCGCGGCCGGAGGGTCGCAGGGGTCGTGTCCGCCGTCGTGCTCATGCTCGTCGCCGTGCTCGTGGGTGCCGAGGGCATGCGGGTCGGCGGCGACGTCGCGGAGGCCGGGGACCGCGCGGCCTTCTCCGTGCAGCCGTCGCCGGTGCCTGTCGGAGTGCCCGGCGCCCTGGTGAAGTCCGAGGAGCTGGTCGGTGCGCCTCCGCTGACCCGCGCCTGGCGGATCATGTACCACTCGACCGATCTGAACGGCGCGGACGTGATCGTGACCGGCGTGCTGGTCGTGCCCTTCGGGGCGGCGCCGGAGGGCGGTCGGACGGTGGTGTCCTGGGGTCATCCGACCACCGGATCCGCCCCGGAGTGCGCGCCCTCGTTCATGGTCGATCCCTTCCTGCTGACGGAGGGACTGCGCGCGATGCTCGACCGCGGGTACGCCGTCGTCGGCACCGACTACGCGGGGATGGGCACGGCAGGGCCCGACTCGTACCTGGTCGCGGCGACCGAGGCGCACAATGTGCTGGACGCGGTGCGCGCCGCTCGACGGATCCCGGAGGCGCACGTCGGCGCGGACGTCGTGCTGTGGGGGCATTCGCAGGGAGGGCAGGCGGTGCTGCGCGCGGCGGAGCTCGCCGGATCCTATGCGCCCGAGCTGCGGATCCGCGCCGTGGCCGCCGCTGCGCCGGCCGCTCAGCTCGACCGGCTCGTGAAGGCGCATCTCGACGACATCTCCGGGGTCACGATCGGGTCCTATGCCTTCCCCGCCTACGCCCGGACGTACGCGGCCGTGCCCGGCGCGCAGCTGGGCGCGATCCTCACCCCGGCCGCGGTCGCGGCGGCGCCGACCATGAATCGGCTGTGCCTGCTGAGCGACCTCGCCGAGCTCCATCGGATCGGCACGCCGCTGGTCGGCCGCTTCTTCCTCGCCGATCCGACCGTCACCGAGCCGTGGCGCACGCTGCTGCTCGAGAACTCCGCCGGGACGGTGTCCTTCGATGCGCCGCTGTTCCTGGCGCAGGGGGAGTCCGACACCCTGGTGATCCCCGCCGACACCCGTGCGTTCGCCGATCATGAACGGACCCTGGGCATGGACGTCACGTTCGAGGCGATCCCGTTCGCCGATCACGGCACCGTCGCCTACCTGGCGATCCCAGCCCTGATGTCCTGGCTGGACCAGAAGCTCCGCTGATCCGGCCGGCGGTCAGGCCGAGGCGCTCGCCTCATCGACGTCGGCGCAGGCGCACGCGCGTCGTGGCCCGGCCCCGGATCTGAGGTGGTCGCCCCCGAAGTTAAGGCATCTGCCCGATGGGGGCAGGGGGCCTTAGCGACGAGCGTATGAGTACCGGAGAAGGAGAGACATCATGGACCTGCACCCCTCGATGAGCTACCGCATCTCGACCCTCGAGATCGAGCAGGCGGCGATCCGCGCCGAGCGCGCACGGAGGGCGGCCGAGCACGCCGACCAGATCGTGCGCCGCGACGGGATCCTGGGCCGGCTGCGCAACCGCCTGCAGATGCGGCGGGTCGCCTCGGCGCCGGCGGCGGCCGAGACCGCGGCGGCACCCGCGTTCGTGGCACCTGCCGCGGCGGCACCCGCTGCCGTGGCACCGGCGGCCGCCCCGTCCGCGCGCGGATTCGAGGCCGCCCCGTCCGCCGATCCCGCCCATGACCGCGAGCTGGTCGGCTGCGCCCCGCACGCGGCGTGACCCTGGACGGCGCCCGGACCGGGCCCGATGTCGGTGGCGAGTGGCACGATGAAGTCATGTCCCTCGCCACCACGTCGGCCGCCATGGTCGGGCGCGATGCCGAAATCTCCCTCCTCGACGACGCCCTGCGCCGTGCGGGCGACGGCGAGAGCGCTTCCGTGCTGGTGGGCGGCGAGGCGGGAATCGGCAAGTCCCGGCTCACGGCGGAGTTCCGCCGCCGGGTCGCCGACGAGGCGACCGTGCTGACCGGCTGGTGCCTGGACTACGGTTCCACACCCGCGCCCTTCGGCCCGCTCCCCGCCATCCTGCGCGGGCTGCTCGACGCCCTGGGCGACCGCGCCGATGAGGCGGCGGGGCCCGGCCGCGACGCCCTGCAGCTGCTGCTGCCCGAGCGCGGCGGCCCGCCGGTCGACCGGGCGACGATGCGCCCCGAGGGCCTGCGCGAGACCATCGCGAACCTGCTCGAGGCGGCCGCCGCGACCCGCCCGGTCGTGGTCGTGGTGGAAGACCTGCACTGGGCCGACGCGGCCACCCTGTCGATGCTGTCGTTCCTGCTGCGCGCCCTCGCCGGCCGCCCGGTGCTGTTCCTGCTCACCTGCCGCATCG
>JAFDWP010000093.1 GCA_018268435.1 Actinomycetota bacterium | reverse complement strand
GCGACGATGCCGGCCTCGCCGGGGTTGATGATCGGGGTGCCCGCGTCCATCCCGAACACGCCGATGTTCGTGATCGTGATGGTGCCGCCCTGCTGGTCGGCCGGGGTGGTCTTGCCTTCGCGCGCCGTCGTGGTGAGCCGGTTCAGGGCGCGGGCGAGGTCCTTCATCCCCAGGTCCTGCGCGTCCTTGATGTTCGGCACGAGCAGGCCGCGCGGCGTGGCGGCCGCGATGCCGAGGTTCACGTAGTGGCGCACCGCGATCTCGGCGCCGTCGGCGGTGTCGATCCACGCGGCGTTGACCATCGGGGTGCGGCGCACAGCCCAGATCACGGCGCGGGCGACGATCAGCAGCGGTGAGACCTTGATGTCGGCGAAGTCCGGCGAGGCCTTGAGCCGCTTCACGAGCTCCATCGTGCGTGTCGCGTCGACCTCCTTCCACACGGTCACGTGCGGGGCCGAGTAGGCACTCTGCACCATGGCCGACGAGGTGGCCTTGCGCACGCCCTTGACCGGGATCGACTCGGTGCGTCCTTCGTCTCGCCGCGCTCGCTCAGGAATCGGAGGCACGGGCGCGACCCCGCGGGCGAGGCCCACGGGCCCTTCGTCGCGCTGCGCTCGCTCGGGGACCGGGAGCTTCTCCTCGCGCACGTCGCCCCACTCCGGGGTCTCGATGTTGCGGAACACGCTGGCCTGGTCGGCGTGGCGCACCACGTCGTCGCGGGTGACCTCGCCGTCTGCACCGGACGGGGTGACCTGGGTGAGGTCGACGCCGAGGTCGCGCGCCAGCTTGCGGATCGGGGGCTTCGCGATCACGCCCACGGTGGAGCGCACCGGGCGCTGCGCGGGTCGGCGGCGGCGCGAGGTGGCCTCCGCGCCGGAGCCGTATCCGACGAGCACGGATCCGGATCCCTCGTCCGCGGCCGGAGCGGCGGGCGCCGCGGCGGGAGCGGTCGCGTCGGTCACGAACGTGATGATCGGGGTGCCGACGTCGACGGTCCTCCCCTCGGCCACGAGCAGCTCGCCGACGGTGCCGGCGTGCGGCGACGGCAGCTCGACCAGGGACTTGGCCGTCTCGATCTCGCAGATCACGTCGTTGACCGCCACGGTGTCGCCCGGGGCCACCCGCCACGTGACGATCTCCGCCTCGGTCAGTCCCTCGCCGACGTCGGGGAGGGTGAAAGTCTGCGTGCTCATCGTCGGGATCCTCTCACGGGTCAGTAGGCCAGAGACCGGTCGACGGCCTCGAGGATCCGATCCGGATCCGGAAGGTAGACGCCCTCGAGTTTCGCGGGCGGGAACGGGGTGTCGTAGCCGGACACCCGCAGCACCGGCGACTCCAGGGCGTAGAACGCGCGCTCCATCACGGTGGCGGCGATCTCGCTGCCCAGGCTCACGAACCCCGGCGCCTCCTGCGCGTAGACCATGCGGCCCGTGGAGCGCACGGAGTCGAGGATCGGCCCGTAGTCGACCGGGGAGAGCGAGCGCAGGTCGACGACCTCGCAGCTCGTGCCCTCGGCCTCGGCGAGCGCCGCGGCCTGCAGCAGCGTGGAGACCATGGCGCCGTGGCCGACCAGGGTGACGTCGGATCCGCGGCGCACGATGCGCGACGCGTGCAGCGGCAGCGCGGGTGCGGCGAGGTCGACCTCGCCCTTGGGCCAGTACCGGCTCTTCGGCTCGAGGAAGATGACGGGGTCGTTCGAGGCGATGGCCTCCTGGATCATCCAGTACGCGTCGTTCGGCGTCGACGGCGAGACCACGCGCAGCCCCGGGGTGTGCGCGAAGTAGGTCTCCGGGCTCTCCTGGTGGTGCTCGACCGCGCCGATGTGGCCGCCGTACGGGATGCGGATCACGATCGGCATCGACAGCGCACCCTGGTGGCGCGCGGTGAGCTTGGCGAGCTGCGTGGTGATCTGGTCGAACGCCGGGAACACGAAGCCGTCGAACTGGATCTCGAGGACAGGCCGGAAGCCGCCCATCGCCAGTCCGATCGCGGTGCCGACGATGCCGGACTCCGCGAGCGGCGTGTCCAGCACGCGCTGCGGGCCGAAGTCTCTCTGCAGGTGCTCGGTGACGCGGAACACGCCGCCGAGCGCCCCGATGTCCTCACCCATCAGGAGCACGCGCGGGTCGAGCTCCATGGCCCGGCGCAGCCCGGCGTTGAGCGCCTTGCTGAACGGCATCGTCTCGATGCCGGCCGCCGTCTCGGCGGTGTCGATGGTGGTCATGCCCTGGCTCCGTTCCCGTTCTCAGGATGGATTCTGGAAAGCGCCGGATTCTGGCGTGGGATCGGCGCGGATCCGGGATCCGTCCTGAGAACGGTCCGCCGTGCGCCCGGCAAAGCCCCGGCGCTCACGCGTCCGCCCCGAACGACGCCTCGTACTGCGCCTGCCACGCCTTCTGCTCGGCCATGAGCGGGTGCGGGTCGCTGTACACGTGGTCGAAGATCACCTCAGTGCCGGGCGAGACGAGTTCGAGGGTGCGCACGCGCAGGTCCTCCGCCACGTCGGCCGCCTCGGCATCCACGTCGGCGAAGACGGATCCGGCCGCGCCGCGGTGCTCGAGGTACGCGCGCATGCGGGCGATCGGGTCGCGCTGCGCCCACTCCTGCTCCTCGTCGCTGCCGCGGTACTTCGTGGGGTCGTCGCTCGTGGTGTGCGCGCCCATGCGGTACGTGACGGCCTCGATCGCGCGCGGACCGTCGCCTCCGCGCGCCGCGTCGAGCGCCCGTCGGGTGACCGCGTAGCTCGCCAGCACGTCGTTGCCGTCGACCCGGATCGACTCCATGCCGTAGCCGATGCCGCGCTGGGCGAGCGGCACGCGCGACTGGGTGCTCACGGGGACCGAGATCGCCCAGTGGTTGTTCTGCAGGAAGAACACCTCGGGGGCGCGGTAGCTTGCGGCGAACACCATCGCCTCGTGCACGTCGCCCTGACTGGACGCGCCGTCGCCGTAGTAGACCATGACGGCCTCGTCGCGGTCGGGGTCGCCAGTCCCGCACTTGCCGTCGAAGACGAGCCCCATCGCGAGGCCCGTCGCGTGCAGGGTCTGCGAGCCGAGCACGAGCGTGTAGATGCGCGTCTTGCCGTTGCGGGGATCCGTCGGATCCCAGCCGCCGTTGGAGACGCCGCGCATGACCTTGATGATGTCGACCGGATCCACGCCGCGGATCCGGGTGACGGCATGCTCGCGATAGGACGGGAAGATCGTGTCCTGCGCACGGGCGGCGCGGGCGGATCCCACTTGGGCGGCCTCCTGCCCGCGGCTCGGCGGCCACAGGGCGAGCTGGCCCTGGCGCTGAAGGTGGGTCGCCTGGGCGTCGATCGCGCGGATCACGACCATGTCCCGGTAGAACTGCTCGAGATCGCTGTCGGGGAGGGCCTCGATGAAAGGCAGGTACTCCTCCGCCGCGGGGTTCGGGGCGTAGCTGCCGTCCGCGTCGAGTACGCGGACGACGGGAATGTCGACGTCGGTCACGTTGTCTACGCTAACCGAGGTTTCCGGCTTGGCGGTGGAGGGTCCGCACAAACGATGCACGGGCTCCTGTGACGATCCCCACGGACGCATGCGGGTGCGCGGATATCCAGGTGTCCCATGTATTTATGCCAGGTCCCCCTAGCTTTTTGCATGGGACGCCTCGCATCCCGAGACGGTGCCGGCGAGCACCGCTGCGCGACGGATGCACGACCCTGCGACGCATGCACGACGGATCCGGTGTTTCGGTCGTGCAGGCGGCGCCGCGTCGTGCAGGTGTCGCGGCGGGGCCGCGCCGTCCGGACGCCGCCCGGACGCCGCCCGGACGGACGGTGCGTCGGTCAGGGCCGCTGGGCAGCGGCGACCGCCAGCACACGGGTCAGCGACTCCGCCTCGCCGACCGAGATCCGGATCCCGTCGCCGGGGAACGCGCGGACGATGAGTCCCGCCTCCTCGAACGCCGCGGCGACCTCGACCGTCGCCGCACCCGTGGGCAGCCAGACGAAGTTGGCCTGGGTGTCCGGCACGTCCCAGCCCTGCGCGCGCAGACCCTCGACGAGCGCGGTGCGGCGTTCGACGATGACGGCCACGCGGGCGCGCAGCTCGTCCTCGGCGTCGAGGCTCGCGATCGCGGCGGACTCGGCAGCGGCCGTGACGGACAGCGGGATCGCCGTGGTGCGCGCGGCGTCCAGCACCCGCGGGTGCCCGATGGCGTAGCCGACGCGCAGGCCGGCGAGGCCGTACGCCTTCGAGAAGGTGCGCAGCACGACGACGTTCGGGTGGGACTCGAAGACGCGCTCCGCGAGGCCGTCGACCGCGTCGGGCGCGGTCACGAACTCGGCGTAGGCCTCGTCCAGAACGATCAGCACGTCCCGCGGCACGGCCGCCACGAACGCCGCGAACTCAGCGCGGGTGACGATCGGTCCGGTCGGGTTGTTCGGCGTGCAGACGATCACCACGCGGGTGCGGTCGGTGACCGCCGCCGCCATCGCGTCCAGGTCGTGCCGGGAGTCGGCCGTGAGCGGCACCTGCACCCCGGTCGCGCCCGCCACGAGGGGCAGGCCCGGATAGGCCTCGAACGAGCGCCAGGCGTAGACGACCTCGTCGCCGACCGTCGCGGCCGCCTGCACCAGCTGGTACAGGATCGCGACGCTGCCCGAGGCGACGTGCACCGCGTCGGGCGCGACGCCGTAGCGCTCGCCGAGCCGTGCCCGCAGGGCGCCTGCCGTGGCGTCGGGGTAGCGGTTGATCGGTGCCCCGGCGGTCAGCGCCGCGAGGACCGAGGGCAGCGGCTCGAACGGGTTCTCGTTGCTGGACAGCTTGAACGCGTCCGCACCGGCCTGCTTGCCCTGGCGGTACGGCGGGAGGGCCGCGATCTCTTCACGGATGCGGGGCAGGATCTCATCGCTCACGCGTCGAGTCTAAAGCTCTTGACGCGCGGCTCTCCGCGGGTCTACTGTGCGGTCCAGCGGCGGACCCCGAACCCGCCGACATGGAACTCTGGGGGTTCCTCATGCGCAGTCGTTCGGTTCGCCTCATCGTGTCTGTCCTCTCCGTCGTGGCGCTCGCCGGCGCCGGTCTGGCGGCGGCATCGGCCGCGTCGGCAGATCCGCCTCCGCCCGACTGGCAGCCGGACGTGAGCGTGACGACGACCGATGGCGTGACGGCGACCTTCGAGACCGCGACCTCCACGTACTCCCCGTTCGACGGAACCGAGTTCATCGACCCGGTGCCCGCCTATCGCCCGAACATCGAGAACGCGTCCAGCGAGACGCGATGGTTCGGGTTCGGATCCGACCTGTACACGCAGGGCACCGTGGAGCCGCTGTGGTCGGCGACCGGCTGGCGCGCAGCGGGGGACCAGATCACCGACGTCTTCTGGGTGGAGATCCCGGCCGGCCACGCGTACAGCGACGCGAGCAACAACACCTGGTACCGCGGCATGCCCGCCTGGTCCGGCCACACCATCACGATCTACGAGCTGGACGGCCCCGGCACGACGACCGGCACGCCCCAGGCCACCGAGCCCCAGGCGACGGCGCTCCTCAGCGTCACGACGCCGGGGCGATACGTCCCCGGGCACCTGGATCAGCTCGACACGGGGAACCTCTCGGCCGCCATGGGTACACGATTGAGCGTGACCAGTGGCGGTTCCACGCCGGAGGTCTTCCCTGGCCTGACGGCATCGGTGACCGCGACCGGACTCCCCCCGGGAGACCCCCTCGAACTGTGGATGGTGCGCGACACCAACTACGCCTACTTCCAGATCCTCGGCGGAGGCCTGCCCGTCGGTGCCGTCAAGGTCGGCTCTGCCACCGTGGGCGCGGACGGCGTGCTGCACGCCTACTTCACCGTGCCGCCGGACACCGCGTACGACCCCGGGGGGAGTCCGTACCAGATGGTCGCCGGCAACCGGGCGGAGCGCTACTGGCCCGCCGGGACCTGGGACGACTTCACGGTGAAGGATCCGCCGAACCAGACTCCGCTGAGCGCGAACGGCACCGCGACGGCATCCATCGACCTCGGCGCCACGACGCTGAGCGTCGCCTATGCCGACGTCGCCGCCACGGGCACGACGACCGTCACCGTGAGCTCGACCGGACCCACAGCCGGCGGATTCAGCTTCGCCTCGGACCCCGCCGTCTACTACCACCTGAGTTCGACCGTGGCCGCCGGAACCGCAGCGACCGTGTGCATCGACTACGACCCCGCAGATCTGCCGGGCACACCGCCGCACCTGTTCCATTTCGATTCGGTGGCCGGCGCCTGGACCGACATCACGACCAGCGCGACGACAGGGCAGGTGTGCGGCACGACGAACAGCTTCTCGCCGTTCACCCTGGGCCGCCCGGATCCGGTGACGCTGCCCTTCTCGGGCTTCCTCTCCCCGATCTCCATGGACGCGATGAATCTGGCGACAGCGGGGCAGGCCATCCCCGTCGTGTTCTCCGTCGGCGGCGATCAGGGTCTGGGAGTGGTCACGGCGACCCAGTTCCGCAAGACCGGGACAGTGAGCAACCCCACGGGCGAACTCGTCGACACGGTGACGGCCGGCAAGAGCGGCCTGAAGTACGACGCACAGAGCGGCCGCTACACCTACGTCTGGAAGACCGACAAGGCGTGGGCCAAGCAGTCGGGACAGTTCGTGCTCACCCTCAGCGACGGCACCACGCACACATTCGAGATCACCTTCCGCAAGTAGCGCCCGGCGGATCCCGGTTTCGGATGCGACAATCGGCGACATGAGGTTTCTCATCCGTGTCGTCGTGAACGCCTTCGCCATCTGGGTCGTGAGCCTGATCGCCATCCTCGAGGTGACGGTCACCCCCTATCCGCCCGGGGGCGACATCCCGATGGTGGTCACGCTGCTCGCGATCGGCGCGGTGTTCGCGATCGTGAACACGATCGTGGGAACTGTGGTCAAGGTCGTCGCGTTCCCGCTGTACATCCTGACGCTCGGACTCATCTCGCTCGTCATCAACGGCTTCCTGCTCTGGCTGACGGCCTGGATCACCGGCTTCTGGGGCTGGGGCCTGGCCCTCGGCGGCTTCGGATGGACGATCGTCGCGGCTCTGCTCATCGCGATCATCAACGCGATCTTCAACGCGATCCTGCGCCCGCAGCGCTCGAGCGACCGCGACCGCTGAGCCCTCGGCGGCACCGCGCACGCCGATCATCCGTCCTCGGACACGCGCGTCGCGGTGAAATCCGTGGACTCGACCAGCGCCGCGCCGTCGTACGCGGCGAAGTGGTCTCGGATCGCGTCCATCCGCGGATCGCCGGACTGCTCGGCCCGTCGCACGGTCTCCTGGTACGCATCGAGTCGATGCGCGGGGAAGCCCGCGTCGAGCCCGTGGCCCGGGGCGGCCGCCCGGGTGATCACCAGGCTCTCGGAGGAGCCGCGGCCCGCCGGGCGCCCTCCGCCGGTGAGGCCGGCGACCGGGTCGTCGGTGTGACGCACCGCGACGTCGAGGACGTCGACGGGCAGAGCGGGCTCGATGGGCGAGCCGACCGTGAACACGCCCCGCACATCGAACTCCCCCGCCTGCGCGACCAGGTCGGC
>JAFDWP010000092.1 GCA_018268435.1 Actinomycetota bacterium | reverse complement strand
TGGTCGCACACCCCGGCAACCGGACGGCGGCGGCGGGCGCCTCGCACCTCTCCCGCTCGGTGTTCTACCAGCGGCTGACCCTCATCGCGGATCTGCTCGACGCCGACCTCGACGACGGCGAGACCCTCTCCGCCCTGCACCTGGCTCTGCTCGCGCGCGGCCGCTGAACGCGCCGCGTCGACAGCCCCGCACCGGCAGCCCGCGCCCCGACCCTCAGGCGATGTAGACCTTGCGGAGCGTCTCGGTCACGGTCCACGTTGTGCGCATGCCCTCGGCCAGGCGCACGACGGATCCGGGTCCGACCTCGAGATCGACGAGAGCCGGATCCTCGAACGCGATCGTCGCGCGGCCGGAGAGCACCACGAACAGCTCATCCGCCTCGGTGTCGGTCGCGACCCCGGGCGTCATCTCCCAGAGGCCGATCTCCCGGTCGCCGGTGTCGTCGAGCACGGCGATCGCCGTCGTGGGAGTCCCGGCGACCACCTCGGCGGCAGGCAGTGGCGCATGCGTGAGTGCCAGGTCGACGTCGGTCACCGCGCAGCCCGCGGCGGGCAGGCGCGTTCCGGGCCCTTCGACAGGCTCAGGGACCGGAGCAGTCCCCGCGGCAGGCAGGCGCGTTCCGGGCCCTTCGACAGGCTCAGGGACCGGAGCAGTCCCCGCGGGGAGCGCGGTCACGAGTCGAACCCCATGCCGACGGCGTCCAGCGAGCGCAGGAACAGGTTGCGCCTGCCGTCGTTGTGGTCGGCTTGGTTCATCGCGGCGCGCACGAGGTTGACGCCGATCGACGCCGCCGGCTCCGGCGGGAAGGGGATCGGCTTGGTGCGCACCATCTCCAGCCGGGTGCGCTCGGTGTCGAGCCCCGCGAGCAGGTCGAGCATGACGTCCGCCGCGAACCGGGTGGCCCCGACGCCGAGGCCGGTGAAGCCCGTCGCATAGGCGACGCGTCCGCCGCGGGCGGTGCCGAAGAAGGCGCAGAACCGGCTGCAGGAGTCGATCGCTCCGGCCCAGCGGTGGGTGAACCGCAGCCCCTCGAGCTGAGGGAATGTCGTGAAGAAGTGTGACGCGAGCCGGCGGAAGCTCTCCGGGCGGTCCTCGTACTCCTCGCGCACCTTGCCGCCATAGTGGTAGACCGCGTCGTAGCCGCCGAACAGGATCCGGTTGTCGGCGCTCAGCCGGTAATAGTGGAACTGGTTCGCGCTGTCGGCGAGGCCCTGGCGGTTCTTCCAGCCGATCGCGTCGTACTGCTCCGCAGTGAGCGGTTCGGTCATCAGTGCGTAGTCGTACACGGGCACCGTCATGAGCCGGTTGCGCTTGAGCAGCGAGGGGAAGACGTTCGTGGCGAGCGCGACGTGGTCGGCGACCACGGATCCGCTCTCGGCCGTCACCGTCTGCACGCCGCTCCCGCTGAGCCCTGTGACGCGCGTGCGCTCGAAGATCTGCACCCCCAGCTCGGTGGCGACGCGGGCGAGCTCGAACGCGAGCTTGGCCGGGTGCACCATCGCACACCCCTCCCGGTCCCAGGAGCCGGCGAGGTACGTGGGCGAGGCGACCTCGGCCTGCACCGCGGCCTCGTCGAGGAAGTCGTCACCCTCCATCCACTCCACCTGGTGCGGCTCGACCGCCACGGCCATCTGGCCGGTGCGCTCCCAGTCCACGTCCATGCCGTAGCGCTGGACCGCGTCCTGGATGCCGTCGAGGTTCTCCCGCCCGAGGCGCTCGAGCTCGGCCATCTCGTCGGGCCAGCGGTTGCGGCCGTTCTCCTCGCCGTGCGTGAGGCTGGCCTCGCAGAAGCCGCCGTTGCGGCCGGACGCTGCCCAGCCCACCCGGTTCGCCTCGATCAGCACCACGCTGCGCTGCGGGTCGCGTTCTTTGGCGCGGATCGCCGTCCACAGGCCGGCGTAGCCGCCGCCCACGATCGCGAGGTCCGCGCGGACCTCACCCGTGAGCGACGGGTAGGCCACCCGCTCGACGTCGTCGAGCCAGAAGGCGCCGAGCGCGGTGTTCTCGAGGGAGCGCTCGATGACCGATGCGCTCGGCTGCCGTCGTTCGAAGACGGTCGTTCCCATGATGGTTCCTTGTCCGGGAGGGTGTGTGGTCCGATACGGGCGCGACGTCGTGCCCCCGGACCGCAGGGCGGTCGGTCGGAGCGGGTCAGCGGATCAGCGCGTGCCCCAGTTGTAGAGGTCCTTGTGCAGTCCCGCGTAGAGGAAGCACTCGGTGTGCGAGACGCCTTCGATGGTGCGGATCCGCGTCGCGATCAGCTCGAGCAGATCCTCGTCGCTCTCGCAGATCGCCTCCGCAAGGATGTCGAAGGATCCCAGCGTGACGTTGACATATGCGATTTCTGGAATACTCGCGATCGCCTCGGCGGCGACGCGCGGATCACCGTCGACGCGGATCCCCAGCATCGCCATGCGGGAGAATCCGAGTTGGCGCGGATCCGTCACCGCGACGATCTGCACCACGCCACTGTCGGTGAGGCGCTGCACGCGCTGTCGTACGGCGGCCTCGCTGAGCCCGACCGCGCGTCCGATCTCGGCATAGGGCCGACGGCCGTCCTGCTGCAGCAGTTCGATGATCCGCTTCGAGACGTCGTCCAGAACCGGCACCTTCGACTTGTCACTCATATGTCGATCCTGACACTCATGACCCACCTCTGCAACTGATTCCGCAGAATTTGAAGATCATTTCTTCCGATTTCGTTGAGACTGTCCTATCCTGATCACCATGCAGAGCACAGGGTCCGACGCAGCACTGCTGCAGAACTTCATCGGCGGCCGATCCGTCGCCGCCCACGGCGAGGGTCGCATGGACCTCATCGACCCCGTCACCGAGCAGGTGTACGGCCAGGCGCCGGTCTCCGATCAGAGCGACATCGATGCGGCCTACGCCGCCGCGGCCGCCGCCTTCCCGATCTGGCGCGACACCACCCCGGCCGAGCGTCAGCTCGCCCTGTTCCGGATCGCCGACGCCATGGCCGCCCGCGCGGAGGAGTTCGCCGACCTGGAGTCGCAGGACACCGGCAAGCCGCGCGCCAACCTCGTCTCCGACGAGATCGACCAGTCGGTCGACCAGCTGCGCTTCTTCGCGGGTGCCGCGCGCAGTCTCGAGGGACGTGCCGCCGGCGAGTACCTGGCCGGGCACACCTCGTATGTGCGCCGCGAGCCGATCGGCGTGATCGGGCAGGTCACCCCGTGGAACTACCCGCTCAACATGGCCGTGTGGAAGATCGGCCCGGCGCTGGCGGCCGGCAATACGATCGTGCTGAAGCCCGCGGAGTCGACCCCGCTGACCACGCTGCTGCTGGCCGAGATCGTCGCCGAGCACACCCCCGCCGGCACGCTCAACGTCGTGCTCGGCGACCGCAGCACGGGCGCCGCCCTCGTCGCGCACAAGACCCCGCAGATGGTCGCGATCACCGGATCCGTGCGCGCCGGCATGGCCGTCGCGGAGTCCGCCGCGGCCGACGTGAAGCGCGTGCACCTGGAGCTCGGCGGCAAGGCGCCCGCGATCGTCTTCGCGGACGCCTCGATCGAGAAGGCCGCGGAGGGCATCGTCACCGGCGCGTTCTTCAACGCGGGCCAGGACTGCACGGCGGCGACCCGCGTGATCGTGCACGCCTCGGTGCACGACGAGCTCGTGAAGGCGCTCGTCGAGCGAGTGCGCACGCACGCCCGCACCGGCGCCCCGCGCGAGGAGGGCGTGTTCTTCGGGCCGCTGTCCAGCGCCGCCCAGCTCGCTCAGGTGCAGGGCTTCGTCGACCGGCTGCCCGCGCACGCCGTGATCGAGACCGGCGGCAAGCGCCAGGGCGAGGTCGGCTACTTCTTCGAGCCGACCATCGTCTCCGGCATGCGTCAGGACGACGAGGCCGTGCAGAACGAGATCTTCGGGCCCGTGCTCACCGTGCAGTCGTTCCAGGACGACGAGGAGGCGCTGTCGTACGCGAACGACGTGCCGTACGCCCTGGCCGCATCGGTGTGGACCACGGACCACACCCGGTCACTGCGCTTCTCGCGGGATCTGGACTTCGGCTGCGTGTGGATCAACACTCACATCCCGTTCGTCTCGGACATGCCGCACGGCGGGTTCAAGCACTCGGGCTACGGCAAGGACCTCTCGCAGTACGGCTTCGACGACTACACCCGCATCAAGCACGTGATGAGCGCGCTGGACTGACGAAGGCCGGCGGTCCCTGAGCGAGGAGCGCAGCGACGAGACGAAGGGCGTCGGCGCCCCCGGGCGGTCCCTGAGCGAGGAGCGCAGCGACGAGACGAAGGGCGTGGGCGCACCCGGGGTCCTTCGTCTCGCTCCGCTCGCTCAGGAACCGGGGCGGCGCGGCCCGCTCAGGAACCGGGGACGTGCGGGACGTGGTACTGTCGCCTACGCCGTGTGGCGACAGGAGGAGGTGATACCCATGAACGATTCGACGTGGGTGCTCCTCAGCGAGGTCACGGTCGGGCGATAGGTCGTCCGGGAGCGCCGCCTCAGCGCACTCCCGAAAGGCACGACCATGAACGACCACACATCACTTCGCTTCACCTCCGAGCACGCGCGCGACGACGGCATCGTCGAACGCGAGTTCACGCTCGGCGACATCCCCGGCATCCTGTGGACGCCCGGATCCGCCGCCGCGCCCGTCCCGCTGATCCTGCTCGGACACCCGGGCGGCCCCGGGCTCGCCCGGATACGCCCGCGGCTGGACGCCCGCGCCCGCGCCTCGGCCGAGCTCGGCTTCGCCTCGGTCGCACTCGAGATGCCCGGCAGCGGCGAGCGCCCCGCACTCCCCGACATGGAGAGCGCGCGCGACGACCTGCGACGGGCGCTCGACGCCGGCGAACGCCCCGGCGAGGACGTCATCGACCGCCTGGTGCTCCCGCTCGTGGAGCGGACGGTTCCCGAGTGGCAGGCCGCGATGGACGCCCTGCTCGCCCTGCCCGAGATCGGCGGCCCCGTCGCGTACTCGGGCGGCGTGCTCGCGATCGGCATCCGGCTCGCCGCGGTCGATCCGCGCGTCGTGGCCGCCGGGCTGTTCGCCGGCAGCTATGTGCCGCTGCGGATGTTCGACGAGGCTCGGCGCATCAGAATCCCGGTGCACGTGCTGCTGCAGTGGGACGACGAGGGCAACGACCGGCAGCGCGCGCTCGAGGTGTTCGACGCATTCGGATCCGCCGAGAAGACCCTGCAGGCGAATCTCGGCGGGCACACCGGGGTCCCGGCGTACGCCGGCGAGGACGCGGGGCGGTTCTTCGCCCGGCACCTCAACCTGCCGCGCTGACCCACCCACCCCGAGCTACCCCGTGAGACTCCTCATTCCGGGTGAGACCCCCTGCGAGACACGGAGTCTCACCCGAGAACTGGAGTCTCACGGGTAGCGCGGCGGCCGTCAGGCGGGGCAGCGCGGCGGCCGTCAGGCGGGGCAGCGCGGCGGTCGTCAGGCGGGGCAGCGCGGCGGTCG
>JAFDWP010000091.1 GCA_018268435.1 Actinomycetota bacterium | reverse complement strand
CGTTGAACACCAGGGCCTCCGCTGCATGTCGGCATCCCGAGCCACTCTCGGGATGATCCACGAATCTGCACCGTGAGGCCCTGGGCCTACAAGAGCACCAGCACCCCACCCTCATAGGGTCTGACCCCGGCTCACGACGCCCCGACACCCGCCGCCGCACAGGCGTCGGGTGTCGGCGTCGGCGCGTGGCGCGCTCGGGTCAGCGCAGCCCGGCCAGGGAGGCGATGCGCAATGCGGTGTGCAGCTCGCGCCGCACGATGCCGTCGCTGAGATCAGCGTCGATGATCGCGCGGATGCGGTCGAGGCGGTAGTACAGCGTCGAGCGGTGGATGTGCAGGCGGATGGCGGTCTGCTGCGCGTCGGCGCCGCTGTCGAGGTACTCCTCGAGCGTCTCGGCGAGATCGGGTCCCGCCGTGGAGTCGATGAGCTTGGCGATCGAGCCGGGCAGGTCCTCCAGCGTGATGCGCTCCAACGGCAGCTGCAGCAGCAGGCGGTCCAGGCCCAGCTGATCCCACGTGGTGGCGACCCCGTACCGCTCCGGGTCGCGGATCGTGGCGCGGACCGCGATGCGCGCCTCCCGACGCGACTCCCGCATCTCCGACAGGCGGGCCCGGCTCGCACCGCCGCCCCCGCGCGCCCCGGTGTTCGACTGGTCCTGCACGAGGTTGCGCAGCCGTTCCGCGTTGATCTCCCGCGGGATGACCAGCACCCCCTCGCCGTCGATCACGGTGCCGATCGACTTCAGCGAGCTGAAGCGCGGGATCTCCTTGAGCGCGCGGTCGACGATGAGCCGTGCCCCCGCATGGGCGTGATCGACGTCTCCGGCCGAGCGGAACACCATCACGGAGTAGTGCGGCGCGGTCGAGACCAGGCCGTCGGCCAGCAGCTCGTTGGCGGCCGCGTCGCGCTGGTCCTGCGCCCCGTCCAGCAGCCGGGACATGAGCTGCAGTACGCGGTCGGAGCCCTCGCGCCGCTCGGCCTCCCTGGCCGCCAGCAGCGCCCCCAGCTCATCACGGGCCGCCTGGATCTCGGGGAGGTCCCGGTCGTCGGGGCGCTCGTTCTCCTCCGGGACGTACGAGACGTACCCGGTCACGCGCTCCCGGTAGCGCAGCGCGGCGACCACGCGGGAGGGGATGTTGGCCTTCACCGGCAGCAGCACCGCGCCGCGGGCGCGATCGACCTGATGCTCGGTGATCATCTCGATCGCACGCTGCGATGCGCGGTGCGTGAGGATCATGTCGAGACGGGCGCGGTCGGTGACGCCCTCATGCACGCTGAACGCGGCGACGTTCAGGTCGCTGTCGAACACGATGACCGGGCTGCCGATTCTGTCCGCGAAGTCTTGGACCGCTCCATCGAGGTTCATTCCCATGGCTCGATCATCCCCCCTCGCCAGGGGAACTCCTATTCGGGGAGCACCCCCGGGACGGTCTCCAACACGGTGTCGGAAACCCTCTCGGCAGGTTCGCGCAACGGGCCGATGATCGCGTCGGATCCCGCCTCATATCGTGAGTCACGCCTGTAACCCGCCGCACCCGGCGCAGTGGCCACGCGAAGGAGCGAAACCGCCATGATCATCGACATCCACGGACACCTCTCGGCTCCCGAGGGACTGTACGCCTGGAAGGCCGGGCTGCTCTCGCACCGCGGCGCCCACGGGCTCCGCGCCCCGAGCCTGAGCGACGACCAGATCCGTGAGGCCTACTTCACCCCGAACGCCAGCTTCGGTGATGTGTCGCACTTCGACCACCTCGACGGCGCCGGGGTCGACCTGCAGCTGCTCTCGCCGCGTCCCTACCAGATGATGCACAGCGAGCGTCCGGCCAAGATCGTCGAGGCGTTCACGACCGAGGTGAACAACGTCATCCACCGCTCGGTGCAGCTGTTCCCGGATCGCTTCCGCGGCGTCGCCGGCCTGCCGCAGTCGATGGACCTGCCGATCGAGCAGTGGCTGCCGGAGCTGCGCCGCACGATCACCGAGCTCGGCTTCGTCGGCGTCATGATCAACCCGGACCCGTACGAGGGGCTGGAGACGCCCCCCGCGCTCGGCGACAAGTTCTGGTATCCGCTGTGGGAGGCGCTCGTCGAGCTCGACGTGCCGGCGATCATCCACTCCGCCGGCTGCCGGCTGCCGGCGCGTGAGCCGTACTCGCTGCACTTCATCCAGGAGGAGACGGTGGGCGTGTGGAGCCTGCTGAACTCGGACGTGCTGAAGGACTTCCCGGAGCTGAAGATCGTCATCAGCCACGGCGGCGGCGCGATCCCCTACCAGGTCGGGCGCTTCCTGCCCTCCGGGGTGCGCTCGGGCGCGACCCCGTACCTCGAGCGGCTGCGCAAGCTGCACTTCGACACCTGCCTGTACACCCAGGACGCCATC
The DNA here is from genome assembly GCA_018268435.1 of Actinomycetota bacterium. Lineage (GTDB taxonomy): Bacteria > Actinomycetota > Actinomycetes > Actinomycetales > Microbacteriaceae > Microbacterium. The sequence continues at coordinate 37,348 of JAFDWP010000091.1, read as the reverse complement.
GAGCTGCTGCTGCGCACCGTCGGCGTCGAGCAGTCGCTGTTCGGCACCGAGAAGCCCGGCACCGGCTCGCAGATCAACCCCGAGACCGGGCACTGGTTCGACGACATCCACCTGCTCGTGGACGACATCGCCTGGCTCACCGATGACCAGCGTGCCGCGCTCATGCACGGCAACGCCCAGAAGCTGTTCAAGCTCTGACCCCCACGAAAGGACACTGACATGGCAACCATCGTCGGCGGCTTCGGCAGCTCGCACGGTCCCCAGCTCAAGGTGGCGCCCTCGGAGGAGTGGATCAACCGCGGCATCGCCGATCGCCGCAACGATTCGCTCTGGTATCAGGGGCGCACGTACACCTACGACGAGCTCGCGGCGGCTCGCGAGGACTTCTCGCACGAGATCACCCCCGAGGTCATGCAGGCCCGCTGGGAGCGGACGCAGCAGGCCCTGGACGACCTCGGCCGGATCGCCGCCGAGCAGCAGTACGACGCCCTCGTCATCGTCTCCAGCGACCACAAGGAGATCTTCGGCGACGAGCTGCTGGCGCCGTTCGCGGTGTACTGGGGCGACAGCGTCGAGCACATCCCGTTCGATGAGGAGCACCTGGCCGAGATGAGCCCCGGACTGGCCAAGGCCGCCCTCGGCGACGTCCCGGACCGTGTCATCACGCGGCCGGTCAACGCGGACCTCGCCCGTCACATCATCGACGAGACCCTGAACTCGGGCTTCGACCCGGCGGCCTCGCGCCTCCTGCCTGCGGGGCGCTACAAGAACGGCGGCGTGCCGCACGGCTGGGGCTTCATCTACCAGCGCATCCTCGGCCAGGAGAACATGGTCCCGATGGTGCCGATCTTCGTCAACACGTTCTGGGAGCCCACCCCGCCGTCCGCGTCGCGCAGCTACGACTTCGGCGTCGCCCTCGGCAAGGCGATCATGAGCTTCCCGCAGGACATCCGCGTCGGACTCGTCGCGTCCGGAGGGCTGTCGCACTTCGTCGTCGACGAGGAGCTCGACCGTGCGTTCATCACGGCACTGGAGGACAACGACGAGGCGTACCTGCGCTCCATCCCGGCCAACCTGCTGACCGCCGGCACCAGCGAGCTGCGCAACTGGATCGCCGTCGCCGGCGCCGCGAACGCCGCGGGCCTGAAGATCAGCCAGGTCACCTATGAGCCCGCCTACCGCACCGAAGCCGGCACCGGCAACGCGATGGGCTTCGTCACCTGGGCCGCAGAGTGAGCGTCGAGATCCTCACCCGCCTGCGCGAGGTGGACAGCGCCGCCCTCTCGGATGCGCTGGACGCCCTGCAGCTGCCGGGCGTCGTCACCGCGCTGCATGCGGTGACCCTGCCGGACGCGGCCATCGCCGGCCGTGTCCGCACGGTGCAGGCGGGGCCGCGGCAGGCGGACGCCCCGCAGGACCACATCGCCGCGGCGCTCGTGGACGAGGCCGAGCCCGGGGACGTCATCGTGATCGCCAACGAGGGGCGCACGGACGTCTCCTGCTGGGGCGGGCTGCTCGGCGCCGCCGCCGCGCGGCGCGACGTCGCCGGCGTGATCGTGGACGGAGCGTTCCGCGACGTCCAGGAGAACGCCGACCTGGGTCTGCCCGTCTTCGCCCGCACGCCGGTTCCGGTGAGCGCGCGCGGACGCATCGTGCAGTACGCGATGGACGACCGCATCACGATCGCCGGTGTCACCGTCGACTCGGGGGACTGGGTCGTCGCCGACCGCACCGGCATGGTGTTCGTCCGGCACGTCGACCTCGATCGCGTGCTCGGCGTCGCGGAGCGCATCATCGCACGGGAGGCGGCCATGCTCGCCGCCGTGCGGTTCGGCGCCCCCGTCTCGGAGGTCATGCACGACTCCCAGTTCGCCCTCGCACCGGAAGGAACCGCCCGATGACCACCGCAGCGGATCGCGTGATCACCTCTTCGACGGCGACCCTGTCGGACGCTCTGGATCGCCTCGGCCGCGACGGGAGCCTTCTCGGCATCTTGCCGCTGACGAACGGGCAGCGCTTCCAGGGGCGCGCCTACACGGTGAAGTACGTGCCGGCCGGACACCCCGTGGGCACCGTCGGCGACTATCTCGACCAGGTCGAGCCCGGTCAGGTGGTCGTGCTCGACAACGACGGTCGGATGGATGCGACGGTGTGGGGCGACATCCTCACTGCGATGGCGCACACCAAGGGAGTCGCCGCGACCGTGATCGACGGCGTGAACCGGGACGTCGCGAAGGCGCTCGAGCTCGGATACCCGGTCTACAGCCGGGGACGCCACATGCGCACCGGCAAGGACCGCGTCGAGGTGCTCGCCGAGCAGGTGCCGGTCGCCATCGGCGGCGTGCAGGTGCGCCCCGGCGATCTGCTCATCGGCGATGACGACGGCGTGGTGCGCATCCCGCAGGACATCGAGGAGGAGGTGTTCCGCCTCGCCGCCGAGATCGACGAGCGCGAGGACGCCATCCTGGCCGCCGTGCTCGCGGGCGCGACGATCACCGAGGCCCGTGCGGCGCAGGGGTACCACACGCTGCAGCGGCGCGAGAAGTGAGCGCCGTGGATCGTGAGCGGATCCTCGCCTGGGGATCCGCCACCGTGCACGAATGCACGGACGGGGCGTACGTGCTGCCGGACGCGCTGCGTCCGGCGTGGCCCGGCGCGGAGATCGTCGGCACCGCGTACCCCGTCAAGGTCGCCCCGGGGGACAACCTCGCCCTGCACTGGGCGCTGGAGCGCGCGGAACCCGGCGACGTGATCGTCGCCGACGCGCACGACGCGTCGCACGGGCACTGGGGCGAGGTGATGGCCGCCCAGGCGCTCGCCGCCGGGCTGGCGGGCCTCGTGATCTGGGGCGGAGTGCGCGACACCCGCCAGCAGGCGGAGATGGGCTTCCCCGTCTTCTCCTCCCGCATCACGCCGCGCGGCACGGTAAAGCAGTGGGCCGGCGCGCACGGGCTGCCCGTGACGATCGGCGGCGTGCCGATCGCACCGGGCGACCTCGTCGTCGCGGACGCGGACGGCATCGCGATCGTCCCGGCCGCCCAGGTCGACGCCGTGCTGCAGCGGTGCGCCCAGCGCGAGGCCAAGGAGGCCGACATCATCACGGCCCTGAGCGCGGGGGAGACCACCACGCTCGACGTGTACGCGCTGCGCGAGCTCGACACGCCCTTCGTCTGATCCGCCCTGCGCGGCGCCGCATGCCCCGTCCCATCAGGGACGGGGCATGCGGCGTTTCGTGCCTCATACCGCGGCGCCCGACACCACCGACACCGTGTCGGAGGACGGCCCGCATTCTTCGGAGGTTGGCGCGAGGACAACCCGGGGGCCTCCTCTCTACCGTGAAGGAGTTGAGTACATCGCTGTCTCGGCCCTTCGAGCACGGCGATCAGGTGGGAAGGAACGCTGTGGTCAGCATTGAAGTCCGATCGGACCTGCGGGCGACCCGTTGGCGTGCGATCATCTCCCGCGCCGCGTGGACCCTGTTCGTCCTGACGCTCGGCCTGGTCTTCATCTTCCCGGTGCTCATGATCGCGCTGGGCACGGTGCGCGACGGGCTGCCCACCGCGCAGGGCGTCCCCTGGACGCTCTCGGGCATCGGCGCCGCACTCTCGGACCCGGCGACCTGGACCACGCTGGGCAACTCCCTGATCCTCGTCGTCGTGTGCGGCACCATCGCCACCCTCGGCGGCTCGCTGTTCGCCTGGATCGCGACGAACACGGACGTTCCGCTGCGCAAGGCGCTTGCACCGCTCATGGTGATCAACCTGTTCGTCCCGCCGATGTTCTACACGTTCGGCTGGATCATGCTCGGCAACGCGCAGAACGGGCTGCTGAACCAGTTCGCCCGGGACACCCTGGGCGTGGCGCAGCTCATGGACATCCAGTCCTGGGGCGGCCTGATCCTCACGATGTCGCTCGGCTACATGCCGTTCGCCTTCATCCTCATGCAGGGCGCCTTCATCAACCGCGACCAGGCGCTGGACGAGGCGGCGGCGATCTCGGGCTCGGGTGTCTGGCGCACGTTCCTCACCGTGACCGTCCCGTCGGTCGGCCCCGCCATCACCGGCGCCGCGACGCTCATCATGGTGCTGATCTTCCAATCCTTCGAGAGCCCGTACCTGCTGGGCCGCCCGGCGAACATCTATGTGTTCTCGACGCAGATCTACAAGTACATCCGCGACACCACGCCGGCCGAGTACACCTCCGCGTTCACGCTCGCGATGATCGTCCTGCTGATCGTCGTCGGCCTGTTCCTGCTGCAGCGCTGGGTGCTCCGCGGCCGCAGTTTCACCACGCTCACCGGCAAGACCAGCCGGCGCGACCCGATGCGCCTCGGCGCGATGCGCTGGGTGCTCACCGCGGTGATCGTCGTCTTCCTGCTGCTGAACCTCGCGCTGCCGCTCGGCGCCGTCCTGCTCGGGTCGCTGCAGCCGATCTTCGGGGTGATGGACAACCTGTCCCCGGACAACTACGTGCGCGTCCTGAGCGACCCGACGCTGCAGAGCAGCCTGGTCCAGACCGCCTGGGTCTCGATCGCCGGCGGATTCGCCGCGATGGCCATGGCGCTGCTGACCAGCTACGTCATGCTGCGCCGCCGCGGCTTCCTGCGCGTCTACACCTCGTTCGCGATGTGGATCCCGTGGGCGCTGCCCGGCATCGTCCTGGCGCTGGCGTACATGTTCGCGGTGCTCGTGCTGCCGGGCGCGAAGACGCTCTACGGCACGTCGATCCTGATGGGCATCGTGCTGATCGTCGCGACCATCCCGCTCTGCGGACGCCTTGCCGAGGGCGCGCTCGCCCAGCTGGCCCCCGAGCTCGAGGAGGCCGGCAAGATCTCCGGTGCGGGACCCACCCGGGTGTTCCTCTCGATCGTGCTGCGTCTGCTGATCCCGGCGTTCCTGTCCGGCTGGTTCCTCGCGGCGCTGTTCATCTCCGGGAACCTGGCGATCCCGACGCTGCTGGCGCCTCCCGGATTCGAGCCGGTCTCGGTGACGGCGCTGACGCTCTACCTGAACGGCGACTTCGCCACCGCCGCGGCGCTGTTCATGGTCATCCTGTTCGCCGCCGCGATCGTGCTCGCGATCGCCGGCGTGTCCAGCCTGATCGGTCGCCGTCTCGGCCGTCGCGCCTGACCGGCCCCGGCGGCACCCTGCACCACCCTGATCCACCCCTCTGATCCACACCCCTGCACCATCCCCCCTTGAGAGGACAATGATGTTCACACCGATTCGACGTGTCATCGTCGCCGGCACCGTGGCCGCGGGCCTGTTCGCCCTGGCCGCCTGCTCCGGCGGCACGGCCGCGGCACCCGCGACGACGGGCCCGATCGCGGTCCCCGGCGCCACTGCGGCGGCGAACGAGTACATGAACAAGCTGTACGACGCCGCGATCGCGGCCGGGAAGACCGACATCGTCATGTACGGTCCCTCGTCCTCGACGTCCAAGCCGATGTTCGCCGAGTTCGCGAAGCGCTTCCCCGGCATCAAGGTCGTCCCGCAGGATCTGCCGGACTCGCAGACCATGACGAAGCTCGACGCCGAGGCGCAGTCGGGTCAGCGCGTGGCCGACCTGTTCGCCGGGGGCGGCCCGACCACCGCCCAGATGGCCGCGAAGCCGGACGTCTGCACGAAGGCCGACATCCAGACCGCCCCGGCGGGCTGGGACGTCCCCTACGGGCAGGAGGGGCGCCTGCTGCCCTTCGCCTACCGCTACTTCACCTTCATCTACAACACGGACAAGGTGAGCAAGAAGGACATCCCGACCACCTGGGACGACCTGCTGGACCCGAAGTGGAAGGGCAAGCTCGTGATGGGCGACCCGACCATCGCGGGCGGTCTGCGCTATCTCATGGTGGGACTGCAGGTCCCCGAGGCCAAGGACACCTTCGGCGTCCCGTACCTCGAGAAGCTCGTGAAGCAGGATCTCGTCATCGGCACCAGTGAGCAGGCCGTGCCCGCCGACGTGGCCGCCGGCCGCGGCGACATCGGCATCGGCGTCTACTCCGGCTACTACGCCACGCAGAAGGCCAAGGGCGCCCACCTCGGGATCGTGTTCCCGCTGGAGGACGGCGGGAACTTCCTCACCACGTCCTCGGTGTGCTACGTGAAGGACGCGCCGCACGCCGACGCTGCGCTGCTGTACCTGAACTGGCTGTTCACCGAGGAGGGCCAGAAGGTGCTCGCCGACGTCGACGGTTCGTACGGACTGGTGCCGGGCTCGCCCGGTCCGCTGGGGGCTCCCGCGTTCGACTCGCTGAAGCGCCTGCCGTTCTCCAACCCCGACCCGGCCTTCAATGCGCCCTACTTCGCCGAGATCGACAAGCTGTTCAAGAAGTAACCAGGCCGCCGCCTGAGATGAGGAGTGTCCACGATGACTGAGGTACGTGTTGCGGGCCTGACGAAGACCTACGGCTCCAAGTCGGCCCTGCACGGTCTCGACGTGACCATCCATTCGGGGGAGTTCGTGACTCTGCTCGGCCCGTCCGGTTGTGGCAAGACCACGACGCTGCGGTGCCTGGCGGGACTCGAGCATCCCACCACCGGGATGATCACGATGGGCGACCGCGCCGTCGTGGACACTTCTCGCGGTGTCTTCGTGCCGCCGGAGAAGCGGCACGTCGGCATGGTGTTCCAGAGCTACGCGCTGTGGCCGCACATGAGCGTCAAGGAGAACGTCGCCTACCCGCTTCGGGTGCAGGGCATGCGCGGATCCGAGCGCAACGCGCGGATCGCCGAGGTGCTCGAGGCCGTGGGCCTCGGCGAGTTCGGCGACCGGCCCGCCACGGCGCTGTCGGGCGGGCAGCAGCAGCGCGTGGCGCTCGCCCGCGCGCTCGCGGCGCGTCCCGGGATCATCTTCTACGACGAGCCGCTGTCGAACCTCGACACGAAGCTGCGCTACGCGATGGGGCAGCAGGTGCGCGCGCTGCACGACCGCTACGAGACGACGTCCGTCTACGTCACGCACGATCAGGAGGAGGCGATCACGCTCTCAGACCGCATCATCGTGATGAACCACGGACGCATCGTGCAGGACGGCGCGCCGGCGGAGCTGTACGACCGTCCCCGCACCGCCTACGTGGCCGACTTCATGGGCTTCGCGAACGTGCTCGGCGGCGAGATCGTCGGATCCCACGGCGAGCTCGTGGACGTGCGCCTCGCGGACGGCCCGCTCGTCATCACCGCCCAGGCCGGGGCTGATCGGAAGATCGGCGCCGCGGTGCAGGTCGCGTTCCGCTCCTCGCACGTGCACCTGGAGCCCGCCACCGGCGCACCGAACGCGTTCCGAGGGGTCGTGGCACGGTCCACGTTCGTCGGCAGCGCGATCAACCTGCTGCTCGATGCCGCGGGGCAGAAGATCCGGGCGCGCATCGAACGATCCGACCTGGAGCGCCTCGGACTCGGCGCGCCGGTCGCGGGGGAGGAGCTGACCTTCACGGTCCGCTCGTCCGGCGCCGTCGTCGTCGACGCGGAGGACGGCCGCGCCCCCTACGCGACCGAGGCGGTGCGCACCGTCAACGCCCTCTCCGCCGCCTGAGCGGCGATCAGACGCGGTCGGCCGAGCGATGCCGGCCGGCCGCGTCGCGCAGTCTGCCGAGGTGCTCGGACATGGCCTCGGCGGCCGCATCCGCGTCCCCGGCGGCGATCCCGGCGTGGATGCGTCCGTGCATCTCGGTCACGCTCGCGGCGGTGTCGGCCGTGTTGTCCGCGGCGAACAGGCGTCGCTGGGCGCCGCGCAACGCCCGGACCGCGGCCAGGAGGGCGCGGTTCCCGCCGATCTGGGCGAGCACCTGGTGGAAGTCCAGCGCCTGATCGGTGAAGTCGGCGTCGTGCGCGGAGAGCGGGTGCTCGATCAGGGCCCCGAGGCGCACGACGTCCTCCGGCGTGGCGCGCTCGGCGGCGAGCCGTACGGTTGCGGTCTCCAGCACCGCCATGGCGTCGACGAGCTCCTGCCAGGTGAGCTCCTGCAGATACAGCTGCGCGGAGAGCGCCTCCGTGGCGCGGCCGGCGTCGCCGTCCGCCACCCGGAGCCCGCCGCGCGTTCCCACCGACACCTCGACGAGCCCCTCGGCCTCGAGGGCCCGCACGGCGTCGCGCATCGTGATCCGGCTCACGCCGAACCGCTCGGCGAGCTCGACCTCCGTGCCCAGGCGGTCGCCGGCGCGCATGCCGGCGAAGATCTGAGCCCGCAGTTCGTCCACGATCGCGAGGCTGGAGCGCATACGTGCCATGGCTCGATCGTAGCGCCAGAATCAAAACTGTTATACATTTTATAGATCACCGATGATGAGAGGAGCTGCCGATGGATTCCACGGCATCCGAAGATGTCCGAGAACTCGCGGACTTCGGGCCCCGATCCGACAGCCGCGACGTGCTCGCGCACGCGGCACAACAGGCGGAGGCGGCGTACGACGACTACTTCGTGGTCGACATCGACGCGCACGTGTCGGAGGACCACTTCTGGGACGAGGTGCTCAGCCTGGTCGACAACGACTACTGGCGCGACCTCGGCATGACTCAGTTCAACGGGTTCGGCGGCAGCAACGCGCTGCTGAACATCACGCCCGGGCTGTCGCAGCAGTCCGTGGGTGGACGCATCGGTCACCAGGGGCGCAAGGAGCACACGCCCCACGACGAGGGGCACCCCTTCGTCGTCGCCGCCAAGCGCGGCATGGATTCGATGGGCCTGGACTATCAGGTGGTCTTCCCGAGCGCGATGCTGCTGCTGGGCATGCATCCGCAGCCCGAGATCGAGGTCGCCCTCGCCGGCGCGTTCAACCGCTGGCTGACCGAGATCGTGCTGCCGCAGGATCCGCGTCTGAAGGGCATGCTCTACCTGCCCTACAACACCCCGGAGGCGTGCGAGGAGCTCGTCGAGCGGTACGCGGACCACGACGACATCATCGGCTACACGGTGTGCTCGACGCGCAACAACCCGGTCCACTCCGACGTGTACCTGCGGCTGTACTCGCTCATCGAGGACAGCGGCAAGCCGCTCGCATTCCACTCCGGCTATCACTGGGGGGATCCCTCCTTCGCGCAGCTGAATCGCTTCCTCTCGATGCACGCGCTCTCGTTCACGCACTACAACCAGATCCACGTCACGAACTGGATCATCAACGCGATGCCGGAGCGCTTCCCGAAGATCAAGATGCTCTGGGTGGAGTCGGGTCTGGCCTGGATCCCGTTCCTCATGCAGCGCCTCGATCACGAGGTCCTGATGCGCCCGAGCGAGGCCCCCGGCCTGACCAAGATGCCGAGCGAGTACATGAAGGACATGTGGTACACGACGCAGCCCATGGAGCGCACGAACATGGAGCTCCTCGAGGCGACCATGAAGTCGTTCAACGCGGAGACGCAGCTGCTGTACTCCTCCGACTGGCCGCACTGGGACTGGGACGCCCCATCCACGATCACGAACCTGCCGTTCCTCGCCGAACAGCAGAAGCGCAACATCCTGGGCCTGAACGCGGCCCGCCTCTTCAATCTGCCGACCGACCGCGTCAAGCCCGCGGCCCGCGCCGTGCTCGAGAGCCGACCGAGGGTTTCCTGATGAACGACACCACCACCACCACGACCACCACCGACGACCCGCGCATCGTCGCGCTGCGCACCGCCGTGGAGGCGCTGCGCGCGGCGACGGCGGACGTCGTCTCCGCGCGGCTGGGCGCCGCCGTGGACGACGAGAGCATCGCCGAGGCGCTGTACAGCGCCGCGCACCTGTTCCAGGCCAAGGTCGACCGCCTCGGCAAGCAGCCCTGGCCGATCCGCCCGGACGCGCTGAACGCCACGGAGACCGTGGTGCTCGTCACGGCGCTGCTCGATGCCGCGGACGTGAACCTGTTCGACATGGCGATCTGGTACCGGAGGGCCGAATGAGCCGCCGCGACATCACCGTGGCCTCGCTGGCGGATCTGCGCGAACGCGGCAAGATCGTCGTCGAGGCGGGCGGTGTCGAGGTCGGCCTGTACAGCGTCGGCGATGAGCTGCGCGCCTGGCGGAATCTCTGCCCGCACCAGGGTGGCCCGGTCTGCCAGGGCAAGTTCCTGCCCCGGACGATCGAGGTCGTCGACGAGCGCAAGCGCGCGAATCCCGGCATCTCCGCGGAGGAGAAGAGCATCGTGTGCCCCTGGCACGGATTCGAGTTCGACGTCCTCACCGGCAAGCACGTCGTACAGGGGTCGATCGGCCTGATCGCCGTGCCGCTGCGCGTCGAGGGCGAGGACGTCGTCATCAGCGTGTGACGCGGGAACGACGGAGCCCCCGAGTCGATGACTCGGGGGCTCCGTCGTGCTCAGACCGCGCCGCGCAGCAGCCTGACGAGCGCGGCGGGGTCCTCCGGAGCGGTCGCGCCGCGCCACGCGATCTGCTGGTCCTCCCGGACGATCACGTACTCCGTGTCGTACGCCTCGGCGCCCGCTGCGCCGCGGGCGTCGATCACCTGCAGCGGCACTCCGGCGCCGCTGGCGGCGCTGCGCAGCCCCGCCAGCGCAGTCGGCTCGGCGAGCGCGATCACGCTGTACCCCTGACCCAGGTGGTCGTACAGGCTGGATCCGTCGGCGAGCCACAGATGGGGTGCACGGCAGCCCGGCACCGTGGACGCGGTTGCATGCCCCATGTCGTAGGCCGGGGCGGCCGCCCCGTCGTAGGCGATGATCGGGGACGCGTCGTAGCTGTACCCGAAGTTCAGTCCCTCCGCGGCGAACTGCTGCACGTTGAGCTCGTACGCGCGGCGCCCGATCTCGTCGCGCGCCGCGGCGCCCGCGGCGGAGTCGTCCTCGATCTCGGCGGGCACCTCCGCCTGGCTCACCTTGCGCTGGTGCCCCATCGCGAAGTGCGACACCTGGGCGGTGAGCGGGCCGCGCTCCGCCTCGTAGGCGTCCAGCATGCGCTCATCGCCCCAGCCCGCGAGCACGGCGCCGAGGAGCCAGGTCAGGTCGAGGGCGTCGGCGATTCCCGCGTTCATGCCGAAGCCGGCATACGGCACCCAGAGGTGTGCGGCATCACCGGCGAGGAACACGCGTCCGTCGCGCATCCGGTCGACCACGAGGCGCCGCGCGACCCAGTCCTCATTCGAGACGACCTCGAACGCGAAGTCGTCGTCCACGCCCAGGATCGTGCGGATCGAGGCGTCCCTGTCGACGTCGCCTGCGTCGAACTCGGCCTCGGTGAGGTAGTTGTGCACGAGGAAGGTGCCGGTGCCGTCGATTGTGAAGACGTGGCCGTTGCGGCGCGGGTTGTAGGTGTAGTAGCACCACGCCCGCTCGCCCCGAAGACGGTCGTACAGGTGCGGGGCGCGGATGCACGTGGACTGCACGTGGCTGAGCACGGCATCGCCGGACAGCTTCGCCCCGATCTGCTTGCGGGTGAACGAGCGCGCGCCGTCCGCGCCGATGAGGTACTTCCCGCGGAGGGTGGACTCCGCGCCGCCGGCCACGGGCACGATCGTGACGGTCACGCCCTGGTCGTCCTGCTCCAGCGCGACGCAGCTGTGCTCATAGTGCGCTCGCACCGCGTCGAGTCCGGCGACGTGGCGGGCGAGGATCGGCTCGAGGAAGGTCTGGTTGATCCGGTGCGGCGGCTCCGGGGTCGCCCAGGCGGTGTCGGCGCCGGACTGGCCGGTGCGACGCCCGTCGCGGGAGGGCAGCACGATGCGGCCGAGCTCGGTGCCGCTGAGCGTGGTGAGGAACGCGATGTCGTGCGGGTGGTCGTGGGGGAGTCCGGCATCGCGGATCGTGTCGGCCAGGCCCAGCCTGCGGAACCGCTCCATCGTGCGCGAGGCGACATGGTTGGACTTCACCGCCGGCGGCTCGAGGTAGGCGCGCTCGTCGACGAGCGCGACGGACGCGCCGCGGGCGGCGAGGTCCATGGCGGCGGTGAGGCCCACGGGCCCCGCGCCGATGATGATGACGTCCGCGTCGTATCCAGGGGTCATGGTCGTCCTTTCGAGGGTCTCGGTTCATTCCACCGAGCTCACCAAGTGAAAGCAATCAAAAAGAAGTGTGTTGGCAATTTAGAATCATCAACATGAGTGAACTCACGATGCGTCAGTGCGAGGCGCTCGTCGCCGTCGTCGAGGAGGGTTCCGTGAGCGAGGCCGCCCGGCGGCTGCGACTCACCCCCGGCGCGGTCTCGGTCGCGATCGACGAGGTGGAGCGCACGCTGGGGCTGCAGCTGGTGGTGCGTCGGCGCGGACGGGGCGCCGCGGTCACCCCGGCGGGGCTGGCAGCGGCAGGGCGCGCCCGCGCGCTGCTCGGGCTGCGGGACGGCCTCGTCGGCCTGCGCGACGAGCTCGCCGGGGAGCTCGTCGGCACGCTCCGGATCGGATGCTTCGCCACGCTGTCGCCCTGGCTGCTGCCGCCGGTCGCGGCGCACTTCGCCCGCGCGCACCCCTCCGTCGACCTCGTCTTCACCGAGGCTGGCACCCGCGAGGTGCTGGACAGGCTCGACCGGGGCGATCTCGACGCCGCCGTGATGTACGCCAGGCACATGCCCGTGCACCACGAGGTGCGCGAGATCGGGCGGACCCGTCTGCACGTCGTCCTCGCCGCGGACCACCCGCTCGCCGGGCGAGCGAGCACCTCGCTCGCGGCGGTCGCGGAGGAGCCCGCGATCCTGCTGGACCTCGAGCCCAGCCTCAGCCACGTCGAGGAGCTCGTCCGCGCCGCCGGGCACGCACCCGACGTGCGCTGGCGCAGCACCAACGCCGAGACGATCCGGTCCCTCGTCGCGCGCGGGCTCGGATACAGCGTGATCATGGGGCGCCCGGCGGGGGATCGCAGCGTCGACGGCCTGCCGCTCGCGTACGTGCCGATCTCGGACGACCTCGACCCGGCGCGCATCGTCATCGCCCGCGCCCCGGGCGCCGTGGAGGACGCCCGGGTGCGCGCGGTCGGCGACTACCTCGCCGAGTACTGCCGCGGACGCGACGCGCTCGCGGCAGCGCCGGAGCACGACCGCGAGCGCGCGGGGTGAATCAGACGCCGGCCGCCAGCTTGCGCAGCGCCGGGATCGGCATGCGGCGGTTCACGGAGACGGCGGCGACGGGGCCGGCCTCGCCGTGGAACCGGATGACGGCGGTTCCGTCCTCCCACGAGCCCTCGACGTACTCCGGGGAGCCCTCGCCGATCGAGCCGCAGATCTTCATGTCCAGGCCCCACTGGTCGGTCCAGAAGTACGGGCGCGGCGCGTACGGGGCCGCCTCGTCGCCGGTCAGCAGCGCGGCCGCACCGACACGCGCCTGATCGATCGCGGCGTTCCAGTGCGGCGTGCGCCGCGGGGTGTCCGAGACCCCGTCCGGCACGATGGCGACATCGCCGATCGCGACCACTCCGGGCGCCACCCGCGTGCGGCGGTCGGTGAGGACGCCGGCGGGGCTCGCCCAGCCGGTGCCGGCGAGCCACTCGACGTTGGGCACGTCCCCCACGGCGGAGATCACGATGTCGGCCTCGTGCAGCACCCCGTCGCCCGTGAGCACGCCGGTGATCGGGTCGCCCCCGACGAGCGTGACGCCGCTCGGCTCGACGAGCAGCCGCACGCCGCGTTCCCGCGCCGCCGTCGTCATGCGCTCGGCGAGATACGGGCCGAACTGGCGCTCCAGGTGCGGGATCATGTCGATCACGGTCACGGAGAGGCCCAGGGACTGGGCGGTGGAGGCGACCTCCATGCCGAGGAACCCGCCGCCGACGACGATCATGCTGCGTGCCGAGGCCATGCGGCTCTGCAGGCCCAGCGCGTCGTCCATATCGCGGATCGTGCTCTCCGAGCTGTCGGCCAGGATGCGTCGGGCGCGGGCCCCGCTCGCGATGATGAGGCCGTCATAGGGCACCTCCTCGCCGTCCTCGAGACGCACGCGTGCGCGTTCCGGATCCACTCCGACGGCCCGCGCGTCCAGACGCAGCGCCCAGTCGTCTCCGGCGCCCGCGATCGCGACGGTCTCGGGTGCCTCCGTGCCCTTGAGCACGGCCTTGGACAGGGGCGGCCGCACATAGGGGGCGTGCTTCTCCGCGCTCAGCACGGTGATGCCGCCCTCGTGTCCGAACTGTCGCAGGGTGTCGGCGGCCGTGACGGCCGCGATCGATCCTCCGACGATGACGATGTCGCGCATGGGTGTCTCCTCCTCGAGGACATCCGGTGATCACTCGACGGTAATTCAGCGGGTCTCCGCGGCGATTCGGCGTGACGCGGGAACCCGTGGACCACGAATCCGACACCGTGTCGCACCTCTTTCGGAGGCGTGTCGGAGGGCTCCCGCCTCTCCGACACGTCGTCGGAGATCCGGTCGGAAACGTCAGACCCGCACATGTGACGTCGACCTCCGCGCAGTCGTTAGCGTGGCGGGGTCATCGCCGCCGTTGCTGATGAGGAGAACGACATGACGCCCATCCCCACCCCCGACCGCGAGCCCCTGCTGGAGGCGATCGCACCGGACGCGTGGCCCGAGCGCGCCGGCGTGGTCATCGTCGGCGGCGGCCCCGTCGGCCTGTCGGCCGCCATCATGCTCGCGCAGCGCGGGGTCGACCTGCTGCTGCTGGAGCGCCGCGGCTTCGACGCCCGATTCCCCCGGGCGCATCTGCTCAACGTGCGCACGATGGAGGCCTTCGCGGCGATGGGCGTCGCCGACGACATCTACGCGCTCGGCCCGCAGGACGAGCGCTGGCACAAGGTGGCCTGGTTCACCTCTGTCGCCGGAGACGCGCCCGAGGACGGCGTCCGGATCGGCGACGTGCCGGCCTGGGGCGGCGGCGCCGATGCGCCGCGGTACGCCGCGGCAAGCCCGCAGGCGTTCGCCAACCTGCCGCAGCTGCGCATCGACCCGCTGCTGTACGCGCACGCCGCGGCCGTCTGCCCCGGGCGCATCCGGGCCCAGCAGGAGGTCATCGGCCTCCATCAGAGCGCCGACGAGGCCATCGTCACCTACCGGGACCGCGACACCGGGGTGACCCGGCAGGTGCGCGCCGACTACGTCATCGTGGCCGATGGCGGTCGCATGGGTGCCGAGGCGCTCGGCATCACGATGGACGGGCCGAAGGCGCTGCGCGAGGTGGTGAACTACCACGTGAAGACCGACCTGTCGATGTGGGCGGAGCCGGACGCGCTGCTGGCGTTCTTCTTCCACCCGTCCGGCGGACGCAAGCGGATGGGCACGATCCAGGCGCTCGGACCCGATGCCTACGACCGCACCGCCGAGGAATGGCTCATCGCGGTGTCCGGCTGGCTGCTGGACGAGACCGACGGCCACGCCGATTCCGCCATCCGGCACATGCTGGGCCTGCCGGAGGAGCACCCGCTGGAGATCATCACGGAGAGCCACTGGGTCTACAACGGCGTGGTCGCCGATCAGTGGCGCGTGGGCCGGTTCTTCATCGCGGGCGACGCCGCGCACAAGCACCCGCCGACGGGAGGCCTGGGCTTGAACAGCGGTGTACAGGACGCGGAGAACCTCGCCTGGAAGCTCGCCGCCGTGCTCGCGGGCGAGGCAGAGGAGGGCCTGCTCGACAGCTACCAGGACGAGCGTCGTCCGACCACCGCGTTCTACACCGCCCACTCGATGGAGAACGCCACCCGCCACGCGCCGATCGGAGAGGCGCTCGGGATGACCGATGACGAGGAGGAGTCGCGCCGGAACGTGCGGACCTTCCTCAGCGACACTCCGGAGGGGGAGCGGGTGCGCGCGGCCGTCGCGGCGGCGGTCGCGGACAACTCTCATGACTACAGCCAGCTCAACGTCGAGGCCGGCTTCCGCTACCACGCCGGTGCCTTCGTCCCGGACGGCAGCGCGCCGCCCGAGACGGCCGACTCGGCCACGGCGTTCACGACGACCAGCCGCCCGGGCCACCACGTGCCGCACGCCTGGCTCACCCGGGACGGCGTGCGCACCTCGGTGCGCGACCTCATCGCCCCGCGCGGTCTGACGCTCCTCGTCGGCGACACGGCGGCGGCGGAGTGGTCGGCGGCGGTCGCGGCGCTGACCTCGCCGCTGCCGGTGAGCCTCGTGGTCATCCCCGAGGCGGACACGGCATGGACCGCGGTCCGGGAGATCGGGGCGACCGGGGCGCTGCTGGTGCGGCCGGACGCGAAGAACGCATGGCGCGTCACGGACCTGCCCGCGGATCCGGCCGCGGAGCTGGCCGCCGCGGTCGCGCACATCGCGCGCGGCGGAGATCGCCCGGAGCACGACCCGGCCGAGCCGTTCTTCGCGCGGATCCACGCCGCCGCGGCGGTGATCAGCGCATAGTGGTCCGGACGGCGCGGCGATCCACGATCACGGAGCGTGGCGGCTCAGGCTCCCACGAGGTCCGGGTGGTGGATCGCCGCGACGTCCGGGTGCGCGCGCAGCCGCGACTTCAGGGCGTTCTCGCCGTACAGCGCGTGGATCGGGTTGCCGGGATCCTTCGTGACACCGCGGGCCTGCGCGGCCAGCTCCGGCGGCAGCTCGATCAGCGGCAGGCGCTTGTCGAGCGCCGGGTTGAAGAAGAACGGGATCGAGATCCGCTCCTGCGGCGCCTGCGGCGACACGACCCGGTGGTTGGTGGCCTTGAGATAGCCGCCGGTGGCGTACTCGAGGAGTTCGCCGATGTTCACGACGAACGCGCCGTCGACCGGGGGAGCGTCCACCCACGCGCCGTCGCGCTCGACCTGCAGCCCGCCCTTGCCCGGCTCGACCCAGAGCAGCGTGAGCACACCGGAGTCCTTGTGCGCGCCCACGCCCTGCTGCGGCTCGGGGTCGCGTGTGCCGGGGTAGCGGACGATCTTGATGAGAGTCGAGGGGTCGCCGAAGTTCTCCTCGAAATAGGTCTCCTCCGCGCCCAGCGCGAGTGCCCACGCGCGCAGCAGCGTGCGGGCGACCCCGGAGAGATGCGCGTGCCATTCCGCGACGACCTCTCGCAGCTCGGGCAGCGCCGCGGGCCAGAGGTTCGGACCGATAAGGCGGTTGTAGCCGGGACCGCCGTCGATGGCGACGCGCTCCGGTCCGATGTCGATCTGCTCGCGCCAGTCCACCGCGCCCTGCGTGCGCTCGCCGCCGATCCGGGTGTAGCCGCGGAAATGCGGACTCTTCACGTTCTCGATGGCGAGCTTGTCCTGCTCGGGGAGGGCGAAGAAGTCCCTGGCGGCGCGGTGCAGGCGGCGTTCCAGGTCGGGGGTCACGCCGGTTCCGGTCAGATAGAAGAAGCCCACGTCGTGGGTCGCCGCACGCAGATCGTCGCGGAAGGCCGCGGCGGACTCCGGTCCGGCATCGAGCCGGGAGAGGTCAAGGATCGGGAGGGTCGGTTCGGCCATGAGGCGAGGCTAGGTCGGCACCGCCCTCGGACCGACGATTGTTGCCGAGGATTACCGGCGCCGCGCCTGCGACGCCGTCGGTTTCCGCGACCGGACGCGCGGATGCTAGTGTCGATCAGGTAAGGGATGCCTTACCTTAGCCCCTGTCAGGAACAGTCTCCCCGTGCTCGCCACCTTCCTCATCGGCCTTCGTGAAGGCCTCGAAGCCGCGCTCGTCGTCGGCATCCTCGTCGCCTATCTGAAGAGGCTCGACCGTAAGGACGTGCTGCCGCGCCTGTGGGCGGGAGTGGGTGCCGCCGTGCTGCTGGCGCTCGCCATCGGCGCCGTGCTCACGTTCGGCGCGTACGCCCTGACGTTCCAGGGGCAGGAGATCATCGGCGGAACGCTGTCGCTGGTCACGGTCGCCATGGTCACCTGGATGATCTTCTGGATGCGCAAGACCGGACGCACGATGAAGGCCACGCTGCACGGCGGCGTCGATCGCGCCCTCGAGGCCGGCACCGTCTGGGGACTGGTCCTCGTCGGCTTCGTCTCGGTCGCGCGCGAGGGTGTGGAGACCACCCTGCTGCTGTGGTCGATGGTGCAGTCCTTCGGCGACGCGCCCTCGGCGATCCTCGGAGCCGCCCTCGGCCTCGCGGTCGCCGTGCTGGCGGGCTGGCTGCTGGCGCGCGGCGCCGTGCGGCTCGACCTGTCCCGCTTCTTCACCTGGACCGGCGGCTTCCTCGTCATCATCGCCGCGGGCGTGCTCGCCTACGGGATCAGCGACCTGCAGGAGGCCGGCGTCGTGCCCGGGCCGTTCACCGCGGCGGCGCCGCTCGATAGCGCGGGTGCCGTGCTCGTCGGTGCGGCCGGGTTCCCGTTCGGGTGGGCGTTCGACGTCACCGCCGCGATCCGTCCCGACGGCGCGCTCGCCGTGCTGCTGCAGGCCACGGTCGGCTTCATGCCGCGGATGAGCTGGATCCAGATCATCGCCTGGGCGCTCTACATCACCGTCGTGGGAGCGCTGTTCGTGCGCGGCCTGCGGCGCACCTCCCCGCGTACGACCCCCGCCACCGTTCCCGGATCCGCGCCCGCCGCGGCCTCCGTCCCCGCGGAGTCGCCGGCCGTCCGCGCCGCGTCGACCGCCGTCTCGCCCACTCCTGAAGGAGCCGCATGACCATCGCCCGCCGACCGATCGCCGTTCTCGGCGCCGCCGCCGCCCTCGGGCTCGCCCTGACCGGGTGCGTCGCCAAGGGCGACGTCTCCGCCGCAGGACGCCTGACCGTGTCCTCGACGGCGGACGCGTGCAGCATCTCCAGCGCAACCGCGACCAGCGGCACCCTGGCCTTCGACGTGAGCAACAAGGGCGACGAGGTCACCGAGTTCTATCTGCTGGCCGAGGACGGCGTGCGCATCGTCGGCGAGGTCGAGAACGTGGCCCCTGGCGCCTCGCGCACCCTCACGGTCGTGGCCCAGCCCGGCGAGTACTTCACCGTGTGCAAGCCGGGGATGATCGGCGCGGGCGTCGGCAAGACCGCGTTCTCGGTGACCGGGCAGAAGGTCGCCGAGACCGGCGGCGACGCCGCGCAGAAGCAGAAGGCGCTCACGCAGTATGCCGCCTACGTGAAGGACCAGGTCGGCCAGCTCATCCCGGCAGCGAAGACGTTCACGGACGCCTACCGCAACGGCGACGACGCGGCGGCCCGTGCGCAGTTCGCGACCGTGCGCTCCTCCTACGAGCGGATCGAGCCGATCGCCGAGCAGCTGGGCACGCTGGACCCGCGCCTGGACTTCCGCGAGCTCGACGCCAAGGCCGAGGGGATCGACTGGACCGGCTTCCACCGCATCGAGAAGGATCTGTGGGCCCCGGCCGCCGGCGCGATGAACGCGGACGGCACGACGCCGGCGACCCTGGACTGGGCGCCGTCGACGCCGGCCGAGCGCGCGGTGTTCGCCGACAAGCTGCTCGCCGACCTGCAGGAGCTGTACGACCACGTGCACTCCGACGCCTTCGTCAAGGATCTCGAGTCCAAGGGCATCGCGGGCATCTCGAACGGTGCGATCTCGCTGCTGGACGAGGTCGCCAACGGCAAGATCACGGGTGAGGAGGACTGGTGGTCCGGGACCGACCTCTCCGACTTCGCCGCGAACGTCGAGGGATCCAAGATGGCCTTCTCGGTCGTGCGCGAATTCGCCGAGGGCAAGGGCGCCGAGGGGGCGAAGCTCGTCCAGCAGATCGACCGGGGCTTCTCCGCGCTGGAGGCCGAGCTCGCCGTGCACGGCTCGCTCGCCGACGGGTTCGCCGCCTACTCCACGGTCACCGAGACGCAGAAGCGCGATCTCACGGACCTGCTGAACGCGCTCGCCGAGCCGCTCTCCAAGCTCACCAGCACCATCCTCGGCTGAGATGACCATCCCCGAGCAGGATCCGCGCGACGCCGAGGCCGCAGAGCCCACGGCGCCCGTCGTCTCGGAGGCGACCAATCGCCCGGGCATCAGCCGCCGCGGACTGATCGGCTGGGCGCTGGGCAGCGGCGTCGCCGGCCTCGCCGTCGGCGCGGGCGGGGCGGCCGCGGTCGCCGCCACGGGGGTGCTGAGCGGCTCCGCCGCGGCGGACCAGTACGCGTTCGAGGGGGCGCATCAGGCGGGCATCACCACCCGCGTGCAGGACCACCTGCACTTCGCGAGCTTCGACATGATGCCCCGCGCGAGTCGCGAGGACCTGATCTCGCTGCTGCAGGACTGGAGCTACGCGGCCTCCCGACTCGCCAAGGGCCTCGACGTCAGCGCCTCGGGAGCCGTCGGAGGCGCCCCGGACGCCCCGCCGGACGACACCGGCGAGGCGCAGGGCTTGACCGCGGCCGGTCTCACCATCACCTTCGGGCTCGGCCCCTCGCTGTTCACCGCGGAGGGGGACCGGTTCGGGGTCGCCGAACGACGGCCCTCCGTTCTCGCCGAGCTCCCCGCCTTCGTCGGCGATGCGCTCGACGCCGCCTACACTGGCGGCGACCTGTGCATCCAAGCCTGCGCCGACGACCCGCAGGTGGCGGTGCACGCGGTGCGCAACCTGAGCCGGATCGCCTTCGGGCGGGCGCGGTTGCGCTGGTCCCAGCTCGGCTTCGGGCGCACCTCCCGTACCTCGGCCGATCAGCAGACGCCGCGCAACCTGTTCGGGTACAAGGACGGCACCGCGAACATCCTCGCCGACGACGCGAAGGCGCTCGCCGAGCACGTGTGGGTGGGCGAGCAGGACGAGCCCGCCTGGATGTCCGGCGGCTCCTATCTCGTCGCCCGAAGGATCGCGATGCTCGTGGAGACCTGGGACCGGCTGCGACTGGCCGAGCAGGACCGCACCATCGGCCGCGCGAAGGGCAGCGGCGCACCGCTCTCGGGCGGGGGCGAGATGACCGAGCCGGTGTTCTCCGGCCACGCGATCGACGAGCACTCCCATGTGCGGCTCGCGCATCCCACGGTCAACGAAGGCATCCGGATCCTGCGCCGCGGCTACAACTACGTCGACGGCAACAACGACCTGGGCCGCCTCGACGCCGGGCTCTTCTTCCTGTCCTACCAGCGCTCCCCGGAGCAGTTCGTCACGCTGCAGAAGCGCCTGTCCACCGACCTGATGAGCGAGTACGTCCGTCATGTCGGATCCGGGATCTGGGCGATCCCGGCGGGCGTGAAGCCGGGCTCCTTCGTCGGCGCCGAGCTGTTCGCCTGACCCTCCGCCGGCTGTGCGCGGCCGAGTTCCGTCGCGGCCTGGTCGCCGCGACGGAACGGGGGAATACTTCTGGGCGGGACGTGTTTCATCAGATACATTCAAATGAATAGAACTCTGAAGGAGACAGCAGTGAGCGAGTCGAGCACCTGGGCGGGCATGCAGTTCGGCCTCATGTCCGTCAGCGACATCACCCGGAATCCGGTGACCGGGCAGACCCCCAGCGAGCGCGAGCGGATCCAGAACACGCTCACGATCGCGAAGCACGCGGAAGAGGTCGGCCTCGACGTCTTCGCGATCGGCGAGCACCACAACCCGCCGTTCTGGTCGTCGAGCCCGACGACCTTCCTCGCCGCGCTCGCCGCGCAGACCGAGCGCCTCATCGTCTCCACCTCCACGACGCTCATCACGACCAACGACCCGGTGAAGATCGCCGAGGACTACGCGATGCTGCAGCACGTGTCCGGCGGCCGCATGGACCTCATGATGGGCCGGGGCAACACCGGCCCCGTGTACCCCTGGTTCGGCAAGGACATCCGCCAGGGCCTGCCGCTCGCGATCGAGAACTACGCGCTGCTGCATGAGCTCTGGACGAAGGACGTCGTGGACTGGGACGGGAAGTTCCGCACGTCGCTGCAGGGCTTCACCTCCACCCCGCGTCCCCTCGACGGCATCGCCCCGTTCGTCTGGCACGGCTCCATCCGCACGCCGGAGATCGCCGAGCAGGCCGCCTACTACGGCGACGGGTTCTTCGCGAACAACATCTTCTGGCCCAAGGAGCACTACCAGCGTCTCATCGAGCTGTACCGGCAGCGTTTCGCGCACTACGGCCACGGCACGCCGGAGCAGGCCATCGTCGGCCTCGGCGGCCAGGTGTTCATGCGACCGAACTCGCAGGACGCCGTGGACGAGTTCCGCCCCTACTTCGACAACGCCCCGGTGTACGGGCACGGCCCGTCGATGGAGGACTTCACCGAGATGACGCCGCTCACGGTCGGCTCGCCGCAGCAGGTGATCGACCGGTACGCCGCGATGCGCGACCACTACGGCGACTACCAGCGTCAGCTGTTCCTGATGGATCACGCCGGTCTCCCGCTCAAGACGGTGCTGGAGCAGCTCGACATCCTCGGCGGCGAGGTGGTGCCCGTGCTGCGCAGGGAGCTGGCGCAGAACCGCCCGGCGTCCGTGCCGGATGCGCCCACGCATGCGGCCAGGGTCAGAGCCGTGTACGGCGACGGGCCCGCGCGGGAGGCGCGCCCCGGTGCCAACCGCGGAGACAACCTGACGGCGGGCTCTCCGTACCAGGACGGCGGGGTGGTTCCGGCCGCAGCCGGTTCGTCCTTCGGCGCCGCCGCGACGCAGGGGGCGAACTGAGATGAGCGCTCGTCGCATCGCGGTCATCTCCGCGGGACTCAGCAACCCGTCCTCGACCCGGATGCTCGCCGACCGGCTCGCGGCGGAGACCGCGCAGCGGCTCGGCGAGCTCGGCTCGGAGGTCGCGGTCGACGTGATCGAGCTGCGCGACCTCGCGCACGACATCACGAACAACCTGCTCACCGGTTTCGCGCCCCCGGCGCTGGACTCGGCGATCAACACGGTCGTCTCGGCCGACGGCATCATCGCGGTCACGCCGATCTTCTCGACGAGCTACTCGGGGCTGTTCAAGTCGTTCATCGACGTGCTGGATCCGGACGCCCTCGCGGGCAAGCCGGTGCTGATCGGGGCCAACGCCGGCACCGCGCGGCACTCGCTCGCGATCGACTACGCGATCCGACCGCTGTTCACCTACCTGCATGCGGAGCCCGTCTCCACCGGCGTGTTCGCCGCGTCCAGCGACTGGGGGGCGAAGGCCGACGACGTCGCGCCGCTCAGCACCCGGGTCGAGCGCGGCGCGCGGGAGCTCGCCGAGGCGATGATCCGACGGGAGCCCGCCGTGGACAAGGACCCGTTCGACCCGGGCAGCTATCTCGGCGAGGGGCGTTCGTTCGGCCATCTGCTCGGCGGTCTCGCGGGGGAGTAGCCCCGGCGCCGAGCCGGGACGAGACGCGATCGACGAATGTCCGAGGGGGGTCGTACGGTGGCGTCATGACCCTCCTCGCTGCGTTGGACGCCCTTGCCCGCGAACTCGACGGACCCCTGCTGCGGGTCGGCGATGTCGGCTTCGACGCCGCCCGCCGCCCGTGGAACCTCGCGATCGAGCAGCGGCCTGCCGCGGTCGCGACGCCGGCGGGTCTCGACGACCTGCGTCGGATCCTCGCCGCCGCGCGCGAGTCCGGCACGCCGATCGCCGTGCAGCCGAGCGGCCACGGCGCTTCCGGCGACCTGGTCGGCTCCGTGATCGTGCGGACCGCGGCGTTCGACCGGCTCGAGGTCGATCTCGCATCGGGCGTCGTGGTCGTGGGCAGCGGCGTGCGCTGGGGCGCCGTCGTGGACGCCCTCGAGGGCACGGCGTGGGCGGCCCCCGCGGGCACGAGCCCCGTCGTGTCGGTCGCCGGGTACACGCTGGGCGGCGGGCACTCGTGGTTCAGCCGCACCGCGGGACTCGGCTCCGACAACCTGCGCGCGGCCTGGGTGCTGCGGCCGGACGGGACGCACGAGCGCATCGACGACGAGAGCGACGCCGAGGCGATGTGGGCCCTGCGCGGCGCCGGCGGTGTGGTGGGCATCGTCACCGCGCTCGAGATCGATCTCGTCCCCGCTCCGGCGCAGTGGGGCGCGTCGCTCACGTTCGCGATGACCGACGCGGCCTCCGTGATCCGCGCGGTCCGGGATCTCTCCGCGGCGGCGCCGTCCACGCTCAACGTGTTCACGAGCTCGAACCGGATGCCCGACGCGCCGATGCTGCCCGAGGAGATCCGGGGCCGCAGCTTCGTGACCGTCCGGGCGCTGTCCACCGACGGCGCGGCGGACGCGCTCCTGGACGGAGTGCGTGCGGCCGGTGCCGTGCAGCGGGAGATCACGGGGCCCACGTCGCCCGCCGCGATCGCGGCGGCGTTGGGGGAGCCGACCGAGCCGACCGCGGGCCGGGGCGCGTCACTCGCTCTCGATACGTTCGACGACGCGCTGATCGATGCGCTGGTCGCGTTCCACCAGGCGCCCGAGCAGTCGCCGATCATGTCGATCGATCTGCGCATGCTGGGCGGCGCTCTCGATGCTCCCCGCCGCCCGGGGTTCGCCTCCCTGGCGTCGGCGTCGTGGCTGCTGCATGCGCTCGTGCCGAACTTCCCCGGCGCGCCGTCGGAGCCCGGCGATGCGAGCATCGCGGGAATCCTCGCGCTGCTCGCTCCGGCTGCAGCCGAGCAGTCGGTGCCGACGTTCCTCGACCCGGGGCAGACGCTCGAGCGGTGCGGCACGGCGGCCGACATCGACCGGCTCCGTGCGGTGCGTGCGAGCGCCGACCCCGACGGCGTGCTGCACGAGGGTCGCCTGCCGCGGTGAGCGCGCGGCGTCAGCCGATCGCGGCGAGGCTCGTCACCGTAGCGGACACGGCCTCGGCCAGTTCGCGTCCCTTCACGGCGAAGTGCCGACGGAAGTAGTCCTGGTGCTCGTCGTGCTCGTGGAAGTGGTGCGGGGTGAGCACAGCGGAGAACACGGGCACGTCGGTCTCCAGCTGCACCCGCATGAGCGCGTCGACGACGCTCCCGGCGACGAAGTCATGCCGGTAGATCCCGCCGTCCACGACGAGCGCGCTCGTGGCGATGGCGGCATAGCGGCCGGTCCGCGCGAGGCGCTGCGCGTGCAGCGGGATCTCGAACGCCCCCGGCACGCGGTAGACGTCGACCTGGTCGATGTCGAGCTCGGTCAGCCGCTGCAGGAAGGCGGACACGGCCTGCTCCACGATCTCGGCGTGCCACTGGGCGGCGACGATGGCGATTCTGGGCATGGTGGACTGCTCCTTCTGTCCTCTCTCATCCGGACTGTGACCGTCGGCTCCGGAATCGCACCGGATCGGCGGTCCCCACCATGGGGACCGTTCGCGGGCTTGCGCGGACTGGCCGCGACACCGCCGGTGGGGACTCGCACCCCGCCCTGAGGACAGCACGACGCTATCACCGTGCCGAGGGCGCCCGATCATCGCGGCCGCGGCGTCGGCTCAGTACCAGTTGTTCGCGACCTCGTGCGCCCAGGCGCCGCAGGGGGAGCCGTATCGGTCCTGGATGTAGCTCAGGCCCCAGTCGATCTGTGTGTTCCCGTTGGTGCGCCAGTCCGCGCCCGCAGCGGCGAGCTTGTCGGCCGGCAGCGCCTGCGGGATGCCGTACGCGCCGCTGTCCGGGTTGGTCGCATCCGCCCGCCAGCTGGACTCCTGGTTCCACAGGCTCAGCAGGCAGCCGAACTGATCGTCGCTCCAGCCGTAGTATCCGAGCTGACCGCGCGCGTAGGACTGCGCGCCGGCCGGGTCGACGATCACATCGCCGCTGACCGACGGGGCCACGCCTCCCGCCCCGGTCGCTCCGGAGCCGCCCGCGGCGGCTGCGGCGGCCGCGGCCTGGGCACGCGCCTGCGCGGCGACCTGCTGCCCGATCTGATAGCGGCGCTCGACATCCGCCGTCGTGTTCTTCAGGGTCGCCAGCTGGGCGTACAGCGTGGTGATGTGCCCCTGCAGGTCCTGCACGGCAGCCGCTTCGGCGTCGGCGGCCGCCTTCGCCTTCCGCGCCGCCTGGTCGGCGGCCGCGGCGAGCGCGTCCTTGGCCGCGCGGGCCGCCTCCGCCTGGTCCTGCAGCGAGGTGGCGACGCCGCGCTCGGCGATCGCGCGCGCACCGAGCGCGGACCAGGTCGCATCCAACTTCTGCAGCGCTCCCAGCTGCGCGAGCAGCTCATCCGGATCCGTCGTCGTGAACAGACGCACGGGGAGCGGGATGGCGGTCTCAGTCCGCGTCCGACCGGCGACGATCGCACCCACCTGGAGGTGCGTCTGCTGCACCGCCTGCTCCGCGGAGGCCGCCTGGGCGGTCAGGGCATCCGCTCGCTCCGCGGCGGTCTGGGCGTCCGCACGTGCGGTGGCCGCGGCCGCATTGGCCTTCATCGCGGCCGTGGAGGCGTCGGCGGACTGCTGCTGGGTGCGCGCGAGCGCGTCCCCGATCCGCGCGACCTCCGCGGCGGTCGCCTGCTCGTTCCCCTGCGCGTTCTGCACGTCCTGCCAGGACGGATAGTCGTCGGCCCGTGCGGGCGGCGCCGTCGCCAGCCCGGCGGCGAGCAGCGCCCCGGCCGCCGCGAGCGCCAGGAGCGCTCGCCCGACGTGCGCCCGCCGGGGAGGCGCGCAGACGGCAGGGGAATCGGTCATGTCGTCGACGCTAGCCCGCGCGTCGGCGTCGCGCATCACCTCGGCCCGAATCCGGGGTGCGGAGCGCCCGTGCCGGGAACGCCGAGGGGCGCCGACGATCAGATCGTCGGCGCCCCTCGGGAGGTGCGCAGCTCAACCGCTCTTGCGGCGGAACTCGCGCTTGGACTGTGCGGCGCTGTGCGTGCCGTGCACGGCGGAGTCGCCGTCCAGGTGCGCTTCACCGCGGTTCTGCTGGGCGTTCTTCTTCTCGAGCGCCTCCTTGAACTTGCGCTTCATGTCCGCGGAGGCGGCGTCGTCGGTACTCATGCGCGTCAGCCTAGCCCCGCGCGCACCCGGGCGCGCGGATCCGGCATGCCGCGGACGGGCGCACGTCGGCAGGGTCGGCGCGGCCCGGGGTCTGCGCGCTGGTAGAGTGGAACAGGATGCCTCTGTGCGCATCCGTCCATGCTCGCGCTCCACACGGGAGAGCGAGCCTAAACAAAGAAGGAGAGACCTCTTGGAAGGTCCTGAAATCACTGCCACCGAGGCAGTTCTCGACAACGGCCGCTTCGGCACCCGCACTGTCCGCTTCGAGACGGGCCGTCTCGCGCAGCAGGCGCAGGGCGCGGTCGCCGCGTACCTCGACGAGGAGACGATGCTGCTCTCGGCGACGAGCGCCAGCAAGTCCCCGCGCGAGGGCTTCGACTTCTTCCCGCTGACCGTCGACGTCGAGGAGCGCTCCTACGCCGCCGGCAAGATCCCCGGCTCGTTCTTCCGCCGCGAGGGCCGCCCGTCCACCGAGGCGATCCTGGTCTGCCGTCTGATCGACCGTCCGCTGCGTCCGTCGTTCGTCGACGGCCTCCGCAACGAGGTCCAGATCGTCATCACGGTGCTCTCGATCGCACCCGGCGAGTACTACGACGCGCTGGCGATCAACGCGGCGTCGGCCTCGACGCAGATCTCCGGTCTGCCGTTCTCCGGCCCCGTCGCCGGTGTGCGCCTCGCGTTCATCCCCGGCCACGGCGAGCACGCCGACCAGTGGGTCGCGTTCCCGAACGCCGCGCAGGTCGCCGAGGCCGTCTTCGACCTCGTCGTCGCCGGCCGTGTCGTCACCAAGGGCGACGGCAGCACCGACGTCGCGATCATGATGGTCGAGGCGGAGGCGACCGAGGGCAGCTGGAACCTGATCAAGGCCGGCGCGACCAAGCCCAGCGAGGACATCGTCGCGCAGGGCCTGGAGGCCGCCAAGCCGTTCCTGAAGCAGCTCGTCGAGGCGCAGGCCCAGCTCGCGGCGTCGGCGTCGAAGGAGCCGGGCGTCTACCCGGTCTTCCCGCCGTACACCGAGGGCACGTTCGATTTCGTGTCGTCCCGCGCCTTCGCCGAGCTCGTCGACGTCTATCAGATCGCCGACAAGCAGGAGCGCCAGAACGCCGACGACGCCATCAAGGACCGCGTCAAGGCCGAGCTCGTCGCCGCTGTCGCGGCGGGCGAGCAGCCCGAGGTCGCGCTCAGCGAGTTCTCGGCCGCCTACAAGTCGGTCACGAAGAAGATCGTGCGCGGCCGGATCCTCACTGAGGGCGTCCGCATCGACGGTCGCGGCCTCGCGGACATCCGTCCGCTGGACGCCGAGGTGCAGGTCATCCCGCGCGTGCACGGTTCCGCGATCTTCCAGCGCGGCGAGACCCAGATCCTGGGTGTCACCACGCTGAACATGCTCAAGATGGAGCAGCAGATCGACTCGCTGTCGCCCACGACGAGCAAGCGCTACATGCACCACTACAACTTCCCGCCCTACTCGACCGGTGAGACCGGCCGCGTGGGCTCCCCGAAGCGCCGCGAGATCGGGCACGGCTTCCTGGCCGAGCGCGCCCTCGTGCCGGTGCTGCCGTCGCGCGAGGAGTTCCCCTACGCGATCCGTCAGGTCTCCGAGGCGCTGAGCTCCAACGGCTCCACCTCGATGGGCTCCGTCTGCGCATCGACCCTGTCGCTGCTGAACGCGGGTGTGCCGCTGCGCGCGCCCGTCGCCGGCATCGCGATGGGCCTCGTGTCCGACCAGGTCGACGGTGAGACCCGCTACGCGGCGCTCACCGACATCCTGGGTGCCGAGGACGCGCTGGGCGACATGGACTTCAAGGTCGCCGGCACGAGCGAGTTCGTCACCGCGATCCAGCTGGACACGAAGCTCGACGGCATCCCCTCCGAGGTGCTCGCCGGCGCGCTCACCCAGGCGAAGGACGCCCGTCTGACGATCCTGAACGTGCTGAACGCCGCGATCGACGCTCCCGACGAGATGGCGCCGACCGCGCCGCGCGTGATCAGCGTGCAGATCCCGGTCGACAAGATCGGCGAGCTGATCGGCCCGAAGGGCAAGACGATCAACGCGATCCAGGACGAGACCGGTGCGCAGATCTCCATCGAGGAGGACGGCACGGTCTACATCGGTGCGACCGACGGGCCCTCGGCCGAGGCCGCCCGCGCCCAGGTGAACGCGATCGCCAACCCGACCAACCCCGAGGTCGGCGAGCAGTTCCTCGGAACCGTCGTCAAGATCGCGACCTTCGGCGCGTTCGTCTCCCTGCTCCCGGGCAAGGACGGGCTGCTGCACGTCACCGAGGTGCGCAAGCTCGCCGGTGGCAAGCGCGTCGAGAACGTCGATGACGTCCTCTCCGTCGGCCAGAAGATCCTCGTGAAGATCACGAAGATCGACGACCGTGGCAAGCTCTCGCTCGAGCCCGTCATCGACGAGGCCCCGGCCGAGGCCGCCGCGTCGGCCGCGGAGACCGCTGAGGCCTGATCTGCCGCAGAAAAGGCCCGTTGTGTCCACCGAAAGGGGGACATGACGGGCCTTTTTCTTCGTCCGTGATCGAACCGTTATCCATTGTTCGCCTCCTGGTCGTCTCAATGGACGGAACCGTCCGAGGCCTCGCTTACCCTCGAAGGAAGCGCACCGGGGGGTGCGCCTCAGAACACAACGCAGCAGGCACGGGGGTGATCGCATGCGTCTCTTCAGCGTCGGAACCGGATCCGCGGCCGGTGGTGCCGCAGCCGCCGTCACGACCGCACCGGCCCTGGTCCCGCCGCATCCGTCCGCGCCGATCCCGGTCATCGGGCCCGGCATCGGCACCTGCCTGCGCGTGCCGATCGGGGAGACCGGGATCCGCACCTTCCCGCTGATCCTCGGCGGCGCGGAGTTCGGCTGGAACACCGGAGCCGACACGGCGCTGCGGATCCTCGACCGCTACGCCGAGTTCGGCGGCAATGCCGTGCACACCGCCGACAGCTTCGCCGCGGGGCGCAGCGAGCACATCATCGGACGCTGGCTCGCCACCCGCGGCTACCGCGACGATATCGTCCTGAACGTGCGCGTCGGCGGGCACCCCGACAACCCGGGCATCGGCTCGGTCAACCTCGTGCGCGCGGCCGAGGCGTCGCTGAACCGCCTCGGTGTCGAGTGCATCGACGTGCTGTACCTCGACGGCACGGTCGACGACGGCAGCGCCCTCGAAGACACGCTCGCCACGGCGGAGTGGCTCGTCGAGACCGGCAAGGTGCGGGCGCTGGGCGCCTTCGGCTTCTCCGCGGAGCGCCTCGTCGAGGCCCGCATCCTGGCCTCGGCCGGGTACCCGCGCATCGCGGTGCTCGACGAGCCGTACAACCTCCTGCGCCGCTCGGAGTTCGAGGGCGATCTTCGCCTGGTCGCGGCCGCGCAGGATCTGGCGGTCACGCCGTCCCACGCCCTCGAGCACGGCTTCCTCTCCGGCAGGCACCGCACGAAGCAGGCGCTGCAGGGGGTGCGCGGTATGCAGCTGCGGAGCAACATCAACCGCCGCGGGATCAAGGTGCTGAGGGCGCTCGACCTCATCGCCGAGGAACTGCAGGTGCCGGTGGCGGCCGTGGCGATCGGATGGCTGCTCGCGCAGCGCACCATCGCCGCGCCGATCGTGAACGCGTTCGCGACGGACCAGGTCGATGAGCTCATGCAGGGCGCGGGCGTGGCGCTGGGCCGCGCCCAGCTGGCCGAGCTCACCCGTGCGGCGAGCTGACCACGGGCCCGTATGAGGCGCCCGGCGACCCGGGTGTTCCGCCATGCCACGATGCGGACGGGGCACCGTCGTCGGCGTGGCATAGGCTGGAGCGAGAGCCAGAGCATTGAGGACGAGGCGAGCGGTCGTGACGCATTACATCTATCTGGTCCGGCACGGTGAACATCAGGACGCCGAGCACGGGCTCGCCGATGGACCACTCTCACCACGGGGGCGGCGCCAGGCGGAGCTCATCGCCGACCGGCTCTCCGGCCTTCCGCTGGACGCGATCTGGCACTCGCCGCTGCTGCGCGCCGCCGAGACCGCGCGGGCGATCTCGGAGCGCATCCCCTCGGTCGAGGCGGAGCCCTCCGCGCTGCTGTTCGACTGCATCCCCACGGGCATGACGGAGGACACCCCCGCCGCGTTCGAGCCGTTCTTCGGATCCGTCACGGATGCGGAGATCGAGGCGGGCCGGGCGCAGATGGCCGACGCGGTCAACGAGTTCCTGGTGCGCAAGCCCGGGGATGTGCACGAGGTGCTCATCACGCACAATTTCGTCATCAGCTGGTTCGTGCGCGAGGTGCTGGAGTCGCCGGAGTGGCGCTGGATGACCCTCAACCAGGCGAACTGCGGCCTCACCGTGATCTCGCAGAAGCAGGGCCGCCCGTGGAGCCTGCTCGCGCACAACGACCTCAGCCACCTGCCGGTCGAGTTGCGCACGGGTCTGCCGGATCCGCTCCCGGCCTGAGCCACCCTTCGTCGACGGACCGCGTTTGTCGCGCGGCGCTTGGCGTGACGATCTGCACACCCTGTGACGATCAGCACACGAGATCGTCGGATCCGTGTGCTGATCGTCGCATCGTGTGCTGATCGTGACGGTGCGAGGAGGGCCTGGGGGCGGCCCGGGCTCAGCGGACCCGCTCCCAGTCCGCGATCGGACCGTCCACGACCGTGAACAGCGGGTGCGGGTCCGGCAGCGGCACGGCGTGCCACCGCTCCCACAGGGCCGGTGTGCGCACCTCCAGCTTGCGGAGCAGATGCCCCCACTCGTACTCGAGCTGGCCGCGGGGGAGGGGGATCCGTTCCACGGGACCGGTCCGGAGGATCTTCTCCCTGGCGAACCGGTACCCGCGCGCGTCCGCCTCGTCGACCACGGCGGACAGGTAGTCCCCGATCGCGGCGACCGGATCGCGGGTCGCGCGGAAGCGCTGCAGCTGCGGATGATGCGCATAGCCGCGCCGCGTCGGATCCGCGATGACGGCCTGGGCGAGCAGTCCCTCGCGCCAGCACGCGGTCAGCGCCTGCCGGTCGTAGTGGCGGGGATGCACGGACCACAGCCTCATGCGGGCGTCTCCAGATCCTTGCGGTACCACCGGGTCGCGTTGGGGTTGTCGTTGTAGCGGGGGATCTCGGCGAAGCCGCTGCGGCGATACAGGTGGCCCGCCGCCTCGAGGGTGTGGTGCGTATCGAGCACGAGAGCGCGGGCGCCGACGTCGCGGGCGCGGCGCTCCAGCTCGTCCAGCAGCAGCCGACCCCAGCCTCGTCCGCGGGTCTCCGGGCGCAGGAAGACGTGCTTCACCTCGAACACGTCGGCCTCGTCCGCCGACGCGATGCGCCGGAACCCGCCGCAGCCGAAGATCGCGCCCTCGTCCTCGAGAAGGAGGAAGACGCCGTCCGGAGGCAGGAACGCCGTCGCCGTCGGATACGCGGGGGTGTACGACCCGCCGGGGAACTCCGCCGCACGCAGCGTGAAGTAGTCGACGAGCACGGCATGGGCGTCGACGTCCTCGGGGGACGCGATGCGGAACGTGGGCATGCTCCGACGCTAATCGACCGCACGCCCCGTGCGGCACTGCACACCCCGGCCGGCGACGGCTGCGCGGCGGGGCGGCATCGGCCGCCCTGAATAGACTGTGCACATGACGACGCGTGTGGCCCTGGTGGGCGCCTCCGGCAAGCTCGGGACCATCATCGGCGACGTGATCACGGCGCTTCCCGGATTCGAGGTCGCATCGGTGCTGGGGTCGAACAGCACCCTGGACGAGCTCGACGGCGCGGACCTCGTGGTCGACGCGACCACGCCTGCCTCCAGCGTCGAGATCGTGCGCGCAGCGACCGACCGGGGCATCAACCTCCTGGTCGCCACGTCCGGATGGTCCGCCGACCGGATCGCGCAGGTCCGCCCCGCCATCGAGGCGGCGGAGACGGGTGCCCTGTTCGTGCCGAACTTCTCCCTGGGATCCGTGCTGGGCACCGCCCTCGCCGCCCTGGCTGCCCCGTTCTTCGGATCCGTCGAGATCATCGAAGCGCACCAGCACACGAAGATCGACTCGCCCAGCGGCACCGCCGTGCGCACGGCCGAACTCGTCGCCGCGGCCCGCGCCGAGCAGGGCCCCGTGGACGCGCCGCACGTCGACCAGCGCGCCCGCGGGCAGCAGGTCGCCGGCGTCCCCGTGCACTCGCTGCGCCGGCCCGGCGTGATCGCGAAGCAGGAGGTCATCCTCTCCGGTGCGGGCGAGTCGCTGACGATCGTGCACGACACCGTGCAGCCTGCGGCCGCCTACGCCCCGGGCATCCGCCTCGCGCTGCCCTATGCGCGCGACCTCCGCGGTGTGGTCGTGGGCCTGGAGAACGTCATCGACCTGGGGATCCGGCCGCGCGCATAGTCTGCAGCCGCCGGCGATGGCCGCCGACCTAGGATGGAGGGATGGGATCCCGCATCGGCGTCGCCGTCATGGCCGTGCTCCTCGTGCTGTACATCGCGCTGGTCGGCTGGCGTGCCGTGGTGCTGCTCGGCTCGGGTCAGGCGCTGGGGATCACGATGGGCGTCGCGCTGCTCGTGATGCCGCTGATCGGCGCGTGGGCGCTCGTGCGGGAGCTGCAGTTCGGGATTGCCGCCGACCGCCTCGGCCGTGAGCTCGACGCCGAGGGCGGCATGCCGGAGGCGCCGGAGGACATGCGCCCGAACGGTCGCCTGCTCCCCGAGGACGCCGATCGCCTGATCACGGAGTACGGTTCCGCGGCCGCCGCGGAGCCGGCCGACTGGCGCGCACAGTACCGCCTCGGCGTCGTGCAGGACGCGGCCGGGCATCGTAAGGACGCACGCGCCGCGATCCGCGCCGCGATCCGCCTGGCCAAGTAGCGCCCGTCCACGCGGGGGTCGGCCCCGCGGACGCCGAAGGGCCGCATCTCCGGGGGAGACACGGCCCTTCGAAGACTGCGGGACTCAGGCCAGGGTGGCCTCGAGCGTGATCTCGATGCCGGAGAGCGCCGCCGACACGGGGCACCCGGTCTTGGCCTCCTGCGCGAGGCGCTGGAACGTCTCCGCGTCGAGGCCGGGCACGGAGGCGTTCACGTTGAGGTGGCTGCCGGTGATGCCGACGCCGGGCTTGAACGTCACGGATGCGGTGGTGTTCACGCGCTCGGCGGGGGTGCCGTTGCCGGCCAGCGCGTGCGAGAGCGCCATGCTGAAGCAGGAGGAGTGCGCGGCGGCGATGAGCTCCTCGGGCGTGGTGGTCGTCTCGGATCCCTCCGAACGCGCCTTCCAGTTCAGCGGGAACGTGCCCAGGTGCGAGGAGGAGAACGAGACCGAGCCCTCACCCTCGATGAGACTTCCGGTCCACGTGGCTGCGGCTTCGCTGGTGACGGACATGGGATCCTCCGATCAGTGGATGAGAGGCCAGCCTATCGAGCGGGTCGCCGCGGCGCCCCTGCTTTCAGGGAAGTCGTGGAGTGCGGCCGAGGACGCCGGCGCGCTGCAGCAGCAGGTACAGCTGGCAGCCCAGGCACAGCCCGAACGCGGCGTTCAGGAAGGCCGCGACGAACGCCATCGCGGTCGCGATCGGCAGCGCCCACGGCACTCCGATCAGGTGCAGCAGCAGCCCGATCGTCACCACGAACAGCCCGACGCCCTGGGCGAAGCGCGGCGGACGCGGATCCTCGAGCTCGCTCGGGGCCGACAGTCGCGGACGCACCAGGGTGCGGAACAGCACGCTCCACGGCTGCGTGCGCGGCGACAGCACGCCCCACACGAAGAGGAGGGCGATCACGAGGGTGAGCAGGAACGCGGGCAGCGGGATCCGGGCGAGACCCAGCACCGTCGCCACCAGGAGCAGGACGGACGTGATCCACGCGGCGAAACGCGGGCCGCGGGGGTCGATGCCGGCGGGAGCGGTCATGAACGGGCCTCCAGGGGACGCGCGGCGTCGAGCGCCGTCAGCAGATCGGCGCGGGCGGGCACGCCGGTGAAGCGGGAGCGGATGCGGCCGTCCGGATCGACGACGAGCACCGTCGGGGTGGACAGCACCTTGTAGCGTGCGGCGAGGTCGGCCCGCGCGGTGAGATCGACCTCGGCGTGCGCGACGCCAGGGTGCTCCGCGGCGATGCCGCCGAGCATGCGACGCACCTGCGGGCAGCGCGCGCAGAACTCGGTGCTGAACTGCACGAGCGTCGCGTGCGCGCCGAGGGGCCGCAGGAGGTCGGCCGGATCCACCTGATGGTCGCCGTGCACCGGCACCGCGCGGCCGTCCCGCCGGCGCAGCAGGACCCCGACGAGCACCGTCGCGGCGAGCAGTGCGGCAGCCACGACGAGGGCGATCGGCAGGGACATGGTCCGAGGCTACGTCGAGGGGTCCCTGGGGCGGGCGGATATGACGATTCAAGTCATCGTGCGGTGTGCGGGCTGGTCCCGGCGCCTGTCGCACCACCCGCGCGCCGACCGGCGCCGGTACGCTGAAAGCCATGACCGCCGCGATCCCCACGCCGTACGAAGACCTGCTCCGCGACGTGCTGGCCACGGGCACGCACAAGGACGACCGCACCGGCACCGGCACGACGAGCGTCTTCGGGCGTCAGATCCGCTTCGACCTGTCGCAGGGATTCCCGCTCATCACGACCAAGCGCGTGCACTTCAAGTCGATCGCCTACGAGCTGCTCTGGTTCCTGCGCGGCGACTCCAACGTGCGCTGGCTGCAGGAGCACGGCGTCACCATCTGGGACGAGTGGGCGGATGCCGACGGCGACCTGGGGCCGGTCTACGGTGTGCAGTGGCGCTCCTGGCCGACGCCCGACGGCGGCCACATCGACCAGCTGCAGCAGGTGATCGACCAGATCCGCAATTCGCCGGATTCGCGCCGCATCATCGTGTCCGCATGGAACCCGGCGGACATCCCCGACATGGCGCTGGCGCCCTGCCACGCGCTGTTCCAGTTCTACGTGGCCGACGGCCGGCTGTCCTGCCAGCTCTACCAGCGCAGCGCCGACCTGTTCCTGGGGGTGCCGTTCAACATCGCGTCGTACGCGCTGCTCACCCTGATGGTGGCGCAGCAGACCGGCCTCGAGCCGGGCGACTTCGTGTGGACCGGCGGTGACTGCCACATCTACGACAACCACCTCGAGCAGGTGCGCGAGCAGCTCACCCGGGATCCGTACCCCTACCCGACGCTGCGGATCACCCGGACCCCGGACACGATCTTCGACTACGCGTACGAGGACTTCGCGGTCGAGGACTACCAGCACCACCCCGCGATCCGGGCCGCGGTGGCGGTGTGATCGACGGCACGCGCATCGGGCTCATCTGGGCGGAGGCGCACGGCGGCGTGATCGGCGCCGGCGGGGCGATGCCCTGGCACGTGCCGGAGGACCTCGCGCACTTCAAGGCGGTGACCCTGGGCGCACCCGTCGTGATGGGACGCCGCACCTGGGAGTCGCTGCCCGAGCGCTTCCGTCCGCTGCCCGGACGGGAGAACATCGTCATCACCCGGCAGACGGACTGGTCCGCCGACGGGGTGCGCACGGCAGGATCCGTGGCGGAGGCGATCGACGGGCTCGACGACGCGTGGGTGATCGGGGGCGGGGAGGTCTTCCGCACCGTGATCGGCGATGCCGACCGGCTCGAGGTGACCGAGCTCGACCTCGACGTCCGCGGCGACGCGTTCGCGCCCTCCCGCGACGGCTTCCGTCTCCTGTCCGAGGGGGAGTGGGAGACCAGCAGGACCGGGATCCGCTACCGCTTCCTCGGCTATCGGCGCTGACCGCACCGCTCGACCCGACAGGAGGATCCGCATGCCCACCGCCCTCGTCACCGGCGCCAGCGCCGGGCTCGGCGCCGAGTTCGCCCGTCAGCTCGCGGGCCGCGGCGCGGATCTGGTGCTCGTCGCGCGGTCCGAAGAGGCGCTGGAGGCGCTCGCCGCGGAGCTCCGCGCGCAGCACGGGGTCGTGGTCGAGGTGCTCGTCGCCGACCTCGCGACCGAGGAGGGCGTCGGGCACGTCGTGCAGCGGATCGCGGATCCCGGTCGTCCCCTCGACATGCTCGTGAACAACGCCGGATTCGGGCTGCCGCTGCGCTTCGCCGACAACGACATCGCCGACGAGGTGCGCCACCTGCGGCTGCTCGTCGAGGCGCCGATGCGGCTCATGCACGCGGCGCTGGGCGTGATGCGCGGCCGCGGAGGCCGGATCATCAACGTCGCATCCACCGCCGGCTTCATCTCGCGGTCGACGTACTCGGCCTGCAAGTCGTGGCTGATCGGGTTCAGCCGCTGGGCGAACGACGAGTACGCGTCCGACGGCGTCACCGTCACGGCGGTGTGCCCCGGCTTCGTGCACACCACCTTCCACTCCCGGATGGGCCTCGCCGCGGGGCAGGAGGGTGTGCCGCGGTTCATGTGGCTGGACGCGCCGTACGTGGTGCGGGTCGCCCTGCACGCCGCCGCCCGGGGCCGCGGCGTGGTCATCCCGTCGCTGCGATACAAGGCCATGATCGCCGGCTCGCGGCTGGTCCCGCGCTCGGTGTCCACGCGGATCGCCCGTCGCGGCCGCATGTAGGTCCCGGCGCCGGCGACCGAGGGCGCCACGTCCCCGTGGAACCTCAGGCGAAGCGGCCGAGGCGGATGCCGGCGTAGGCGAGCGCGGCGACGCTCTCGCCGTCGGTGATGCGGCCGTCGGCGATCATCGCCAGCGCCTCGGCGAACGGCACCCACGTCATCTCGTCGATGCCCTCCTCGGCCTGCGTCCTGGCACTGTCCGAAGCCGTGCGCAGGCCGCGGGCGAGGAAGACGTGCTCCGGCGCCACCGTGACCCCGTTGAGCGCGTT
>JAFDWP010000090.1 GCA_018268435.1 Actinomycetota bacterium | reverse complement strand
TCGATCGCCACCCCGGCCGTGGAGGCCAGGGCCTCGATGAGCTCCTGGTCCTCGTCGGTGAAGAGGTCCTTCTCCGGATCCGTCAGGTACAGGTTCCCGAAGGTCCGGCCGCGGATGCGGATCGGAACCCCCAGGAACGCGTCCATGGGCGGATGGTGCTCGGGGAAGCCGACCGAGCGCGGATCGTCCGCGATCCGCGGGATCCGGATGCTCTCGCCCAGCTCGATCACCGCTCCCAGCAGGCCGTGCCCCTCCGGCGGAGCGCCGATCGCCTGCACCACCTCGGCGGGGATGCCCTCGTGGATGAAGCGTTCGAGCAGCCCGTCCTCGTCGATCACGCCGAGGGCGCCGTAGTGGGCGCCGACGAGCTCGATCGCGGCGCGGACGATGCGGCGCAGCACCGCGTCGAGATCCAGATCCTCGTTCACCGCGCGGGTGGCGCCGAGCAGGCTGCGCAGCCGGCCCTGGGCGGTGAGCACCTGCTGGGCGCGCGCCATCAGATCCGCGATGGTCTTCTCGAGCTCGAGGCGCGGCACATCGGGAAACGTGAGGGGTTCGTGTTCCATCGCGTCCTGCCCTTGACACCGTCCTGCCGCTGATACCGAGGAGTCTAGGGGCCGCACGGGACCTTCGGCCCGTGAGCGGCGTGCAGGGCTGCGGCATGATGAGCACAGCGGGAGGGAGCCGGATGAGCAGTGTGTTCCTCGTCGACGACCACGAGATCGTGCGGCAGGGGATCGCGGGCGTGATCGAGGCGCAGCCCGATCTCACGGTGGCCGGCGAGGCCGCCACGGTCCGCGACGCCCTGCCGCGGATCGCGGCCACGCAGCCCGACGTCGCGGTGCTCGACGTGCGGCTCCCCGACGGGAACGGCATCGACCTGTGCCGGCAGATCCGGCAGGACCTCCCGCACGTGCAGTGCCTCATCCTGACCGCCTACGACGACGACGACGCGATGTTCGCGGCCGTGGTGGCGGGCGCCGCCGGCTACCTGCTGAAGAGCGTGCGGGCCGCGGAGCTGGTCGAGGCCATCCGCGGCGTCGCGGCGGGCCGTCGGCTGCTGCACCCGAGCGCGGAGCGCAACGCGATGCAGCGGATGCGCGATGCGCCGGGAGAGGATCCGCGGTTCGGATCCCTGGCGCTGCGTGAACGGCAGATCCTCGCGCTCATCGCCGACGGCCTCACCAACCGGCAGATCGGCGAGCGGCTGGGGCTGGCGGAGAAGACCGTGAAGAACTACGTCTCGGGACTGCTCAGCAAGCTCGGCCTCGACCACCGCACGCAGGCGGCGGTGTTCGAGATCGAGCGGGGCCGGCGCCGCGACGCCTAGCCGGGCTGACGCCGGGGCGCTCAGTCCCCGTGCTTCTCCGGCGCGTCGTGCATCTGGTCCCGCACGACGAGGACGGGGCAGTGCGCGTGCGTCGCGCAGGTCGCGCTCACGGATCCGAGCAGGAGGCCTGCGAAGCCGCCGCGGCCCCGGCTGCCGAGCACGAGCATCTCGGCGTTCCTGCTCTCCTCGATGAGGATGTGGGGTGCGGGACCGGCCACGACCGCCGCCGTCAGGTTCGCCGGCGGATCCCCGGCGAACACGTCCAGGAGGGCGGCGTCCAGGAGGACGGCCGCATCCTTGTCCGGCGTCCAGCCCACGCTCGTGTAGAGGTCGACGAGAGCGGGGTAGTCCCAGGTCGTGACCGCGCGGAGGGGGAGGTCCAGGGCGGCCGAGAGCTTCGCCGCATACCGGAGCGCGTCGAGGGAGGAGTCGGAGCCGTCGACGCCGACGAGGATCGGGGCGGGAGCAGAGGTGGTCATGCGCTCACCCTCTCCCCGGTCCGCCGCCGCAGGCAGGACGAAAGTCACTTGCACGCGCAGCGGGCGCACGGAAGGCTGGGGGTGCAGGGTGACCGGCGCGCCGCCGGAGAGGGAGCGATCGAGGACATGGCAGTGCTGACGGCGATGCGGCGACACCCGGTGATCCCCCTTGCGCTCCTGACCCTCGTCGTCGTCCTCGTGCTCGCGGCGAGCGGACACGACGTGGTGGCGCGCTGGATCGCGACGATCCTGGTCGGCGCCTTCATCATCTGGACCCTGGTGCAGATGATCCGCGAGATGCTGCACGGCCGGTTCGGGCTCGACGTCCTCGCGATCGTGGCGATGGCGGCCACCCTCGCCGTCGGCGAGTACATCGCCGCCCTGATCATCGTGCTGATGCTGTCCGGGGGAGAGGCTCTGGAGGACTTCGCCGCCGGTCGCGCCAAGCGGGAGCTCACCGCGCTGCTGGAGCGCTCGCCGCAGAGCGCGCACCGGGTGACGGTCGACGGCGACGGGGAGGCCGAGACGGTCCGCGACGTCCCCGTCGACGAGGTCGCCGTGGGGGATCTCCTGCTCATCCGCCCCTCCGAGATCGTGCCGGTCGACTGCGAGATGCTCACGGAGGAGGCGTCCTTCGACGAGTCGTCCCTCACCGGCGAGAGCCTGCCGGTGACGCGCCGTGCCGGCGAGACCGTGCTGTCCGGCGCGGTCAACGGCAGCCACATCGTGCGCGCGCGGGCGGTGCGTCGCAGCGCCGACAGCCAGTACCAGCAGATCCTGATGCTGGTCCGCCAGGCCCAGGAGTCGCGGGCGCCCGTGGTGCGGCTGGCCGACCGCTTCGCGATCCCGTTCACGATCGTGTCGCTGCTGCTCGCCGGCGCCGCCTGGGCGCTCTCCGGCGAGGCCGTGCGGTTCGCCGAGGTGCTGGTGCTCGCGACGCCGTGCCCGCTGCTGATCGCCGCCCCCGTCGCGTTCCTCGGCGGGCTGTCCCGCTCGGCGAAGGCCGGGATCGTGCTCAAGGGCGGCGCGGTCGTGGAGACGCTGTCCCGGGTGCGCTCCGCCGCGTTCGACAAGACCGGCACGCTCACCCGCGGCCGCCCCGCCCTCGTCGATGTGCGTCCCGCGCACGGCTTCACCGCCGAGGAGCTGCTCGGCCTGGCCGCATCCGCGGAGCAGTACTCCTCGCACGCCCTCGCCGACGGGATCCGCGCGGCGGCGCGCGAGCGGGGCCTCCCGCTGCTGACGGCCGAGGACGCCAGCGAGGTCGCCACGAACGGCGTCTCCGCGCGCATCGGCGGGCGGACGGTGGTCGTCGGCAAGCCCGCGTACATCGCCTCGCTCGTGCCGGAGTTCTCGCGCACCGGGCTCGCGGCGGGCGAGGCCGCGGCCTACGTCGCGATCGACGGCCGCCACGCCGGGGCCCTGGTGCTCGCCGACGCGCCGCGCGCGGAGTCGCGCGGGGTCGTGTCCTGGCTGACCGGGCACGGGGTCGACCAGGTGGTCATGCTGACCGGCGACGCGCACGCCACGGCCTCCTCGATCGCGGAGGCGGTCGGGATCGGCGACGTGCGCGCCGAGCTGCTGCCGGACGACAAGGTGCGCCTGGCCCGCGATCTGCACCCGCGCCCGCTCGTGATGGTCGGCGACGGGGTGAACGACGCCCCCGTGCTCGCCGCCTCCGACGTCGGGATCGCCATGGGCGCCAAGGGGGCGACGGCGGCGGGCGAGGCCGCCGACGCGGTGATCCTGGTCGACTCGCTGACCAGGGTCGTGCACGCGATCGAGATCGGCCGGCACACGGTCCGGGTCGCACTGACCGCGATCTGGATCGGGATCGGGCTGAGCGTCGCGCTCATGATCATCGCGATGACCGGCGTGATCCCGGCCGTCGTCGGCGCGCTGGTCCAGGAGCTCGTGGACCTCGCCACCATCCTGTACGCGCTGCGCGCCCTGCGCGGTCCGCTGACCCCCGATGCCGCCTTCCTGCCGCCGGATCCCGGAGTGGGACCTGGGACCCGTCTCGATCAGGACGCGAGGACCACGCTGTGAGCATGAGTGAGACCCACACGACGACGCCCGCCCCGGGCGGGACCGCCACGGACGCCGATCTCCACAGCATCGACGCGTGGTGGCGCGCGGCGAACTACCTGAGCGTCGGGCAGATCTACCTGCTCGATGATCCGCTGCTGCGCCGGCCCCTCGAGACGGACGACGTCAAGCGCCGTCTGCTCGGCCACTGGGGCACCACGCCCGGGCTGAACTTCCTGTACGCGCACCTGAACCGGGTCATCCGGGATCGCACGCTGAGCTCGATCTTCATCACGGGTCCCGGCCACGGCGGCCCGGGCATGGTCGCGAACGCATACCTGGACGGCACCTACTCCGAGGTGTACCCGGACATCGCGCGCGACGAGGACGGCGTGCGACGGCTGTTCCGGCAGTTCTCCTTCCCCGGCGGGATCCCCAGCCACGTCGCGCCGGAGACCCCCGGCTCGATCCACGAGGGCGGCGAGCTCGGGTACTCGCTCAGCCACGCGTTCGGCGCCGCGTTCGACAACCCCGACCTCGTGGTGACCTGCGTGGTCGGCGACGGCGAGGCCGAGACCGGCCCCGCCGCGACCGGCTGGCACTCGAACAAGTTCCTGGATCCCGTGCAGGACGGCACGGTGCTGCCGATCCTGCACCTGAACGGCTACAAGATCGCCAACCCCACGGTGCTCGCGCGCATCCCGGAGCGGCGCCTCGTCGAGCTGTTCCGCGGCTACGGCTACGCGCCGTACGTGTTCACGGGCGGGTTCGACGACGAGGATCCGATCAGCGTGCACCGCCGGTTCGCGGCGCTGCTGGAGGAGGTGTTCGACGACATCGCGCGGATCCGCGCCGACGCGCGGGCGGGCCGGTACCACTCGGACGACCCGGTCACGGCGACGCCGGAGTGGCCGATGATCATCCTGCGCACGCCGAAGGGCTGGACCGGTCCGCACGAGGTCGACGGCGTGCTCGTGGAGGGCACGTACCGCGCACACCAGGTGCCGCTCGCGAGCGCCAGGGACACCCCGGAGCACCTCCGCATCCTGGAGGACTGGATGCGCCGCTACCGGCCGGACGAGCTCTTCGACGCCGATGGCGCGCCGGTGCCGCTCATCGGCCGGCTCGCCCCGGAGGGGGAGCACCGGATGAGCGCCAACCCGGTCGCGAACGGCGGGCTGCTGCGCACGCCGCTGTCGCTGCCGGACTTCCGCGACTTCGCCGTGGACGTGCCGCAGCCCGGCGCCACCACGGCCGAGGCGACCCGGGTGCTCGGCACGTGGCTGGCGGAGGTGATCCGGCGCAACCCGTCGACGTTCCGGATCTTCGGACCCGACGAGACCGCCTCCAATCGGCTCGCCCCCGCGG
Organism: Actinomycetota bacterium; assembly: GCA_018268435.1. Taxonomy (GTDB): domain Bacteria; phylum Actinomycetota; class Actinomycetes; order Actinomycetales; family Microbacteriaceae; genus Microbacterium. The sequence goes on along the minus strand of JAFDWP010000090.1, from coordinate 1,269 downwards.
TCTACGAGGCGACCCAGAAGCAGTGGGTCGCGCAGGTCCTGCCCACCGACGACCACCTGGCCCGCGTCGGTCGCGTCATGGAGATGCTCAGCGAGCACCAGTGCCAGGGGTGGCTGGAGGGGTATCTGCTGACCGGGCGGCACGGCCTGTTCACCTGCTACGAGGCGTTCATCCACATCGTCGACTCGATGTTCAACCAGCATGCGAAGTGGCTCAAGGTCACCCGGGAGATCCCGTGGCGGCGCCCGATCTCGAGCCTGAACTACCTGCTCACCAGCCACGTCTGGCGGCAGGACCACAACGGCTTCAGCCACCAGGATCCGGGATTCATCGACCACGTGGTGAACAAGAGCGCCGAGGTCGTGCGCGTCTACCTCCCGTTCGACGCCAACACGCTGCTGTCCACCTACGACCACTGCCTGCGCTCGACGGACTACGTGAACGTCGTCGTCGCCGGGAAGCAGCCGGCCGAGAACTGGCTCACCATGGACGAGGCCGTGCAGCACTGCACGCGCGGGCTCGGGATCCTGGAGTGGGCCGGCACCGAGGTGACCGGGGAGGATCCGGACGTCGTGCTCGCCGCGGCCGGCGACATCCCCACCCTGGAGGTGCTCGCGGCGGCCCAGATCCTGCGCGAGGCCCTCCCGGAGCTGCGCGTGCGCGTGGTCAACGTCGTGGACCTCATGCGGCTGCAGTCGGAGAGCGAGCATCCGCACGGGCTCCCCGACCGCGAGTACGACGCGATCTTCACGGTCGATCGGCCGGTGATCTTCGCGTACCACGGCTACCCCTGGCTCATCCATCGACTCGCCTACCGCCGGCACGGCCACGACAACCTGCACGTGCGCGGCTACAAGGAGAACGGCACGACCACGACGCCGTTCGACATGGTCATGCTCAACGACCTCGACCGGTACCAGCTCGCGATCGACGCGATCGATCGCGTGCCCGGCCTCGCGCAGCGGTGCGCCGGGCTGCGGCAGGAGCTGCAGGACGCCAGGATGCGTGCCCGCGCGTACACCCGCGCGCATGGCGAGGACATCCCCGAGGTGGCCCGGTGGAGCTGGAGTCGTGCCCGCTGAGCGGACCCCCGACGCGACGACGGACGCGGCGACGGACGCGGTGACGCCGGGCGCGATCGCGCCCCGCGGTGCGGTCGCGGATCCGCTGAGCGCGGTGCGCCGGTGCGCGGCGGAGGACGCGGCCCGGGTGCTGGCGGATCTCGGATCCGACGCGGCCGGGCTGAGCGCCGCGCAGGCGGCGGAGCGG
>JAFDWP010000008.1 GCA_018268435.1 Actinomycetota bacterium | reverse complement strand
GCACGATCGGCTCGTTGTAGACCATGAGGTTGTAGATGTGGTTGCGGTCGGTCGAGTCCGCGCCGTACATCCGCTCGATGCCGGCGCGCACGATGTGACCGATCTCGTATCCGAACGCCGGGTCGTAGGTGACCACCGCCGCATTCGTCGCTGCGAGCAACGGCGAGTGCCCGTCGGCGTGCTGCAGCCCCTCGCCGGTCAGCGTGGTGCGGCCCGCGGTCGCCGAGATCAGGAAGCCGCGCGCCATCTGATCGGCGGCCGCCCACAGCGAGTCCGCGGTGCGCTGGAAGCCGAACATCGAGTAGAACACGTACACCGGGACGAGCGGCACGCCGTGCGTCGCGTAGGACGTGCCGGCCGCGGTGAAGGCGGCGACGGATCCCGCCTCGTTGATCCCGACATGCAGGATCTGGCCGGCCGTGGACTCCTTGTACGAGAGCACGATGTCGCGGTCGACGGCGAGGTAGTTCTGGCCGTTCGGGTTGTAGATCTTCGCGGTCGGGAAGAACGCGTCCATGCCGAACGTGCGCGCCTCGTCGGGGATGATCGGGACGATCCGCTTGCCGAACTCCGGGTCGCGCATGAGGTCCTTCAGCACGCGCACGAACGCCATCGTGGTGGCCGCCTGCTGTTTGCCGGATCCGCGGGCCGCCACCTCGTACGCCTTCGGGTCGGGCAGGGCGATCTCGCCGGAGGCGTGCGGACGGCGCTCGGGGAGGTAGCCGCCGAGGGCCCGGCGGCGCTCCTGCATGTACCGGATCTCGGGGGCGTCGACGCCCGGGTGGTAGTACGGCGGCTGGTAGGGGTCGGCCTCGAGCTGCGCGTCGCTGATCGGCACGCGCAGGTGGTCGCGGAAGTCCTTGAGGTCCTGCAGCGTGAGCTTCTTCATCTGGTGCGTCGCGTTGCGCGCCTCGAAGCGGGGTCCGAGGCCGTAGCCCTTGACCGTCTTGACCAGGATCACGGTCGGGCGGCCGTTGTGCTCGAGCGAGCGCTGATAGGCCGCGAACACCTTGTGGTAGTCGTGGCCGCCGCGCTTGAGCGCCCAGATCTGGTCATCGGTGAGGTCGTCCACGAGCGCCCGCGCGCGCGGATCCCGGCCGAAAAAGTGCTCCCGGATGAACCCGCCGGACTCGGCCTTGTACGTCTGGTAGTCGCCGTCGCGGGTGGTGTTCATGATGTCGAGCAGCGCGCCCGAGTCGTCCCGGGCGAGCAGGTCGTCCCACTCCCGACCCCAGACGACCTTGATGACGTTCCAGCCGGCGCCGCGGAAGAAGCCTTCGAGCTCCTGAATGATCTTGCCGTTGCCGCGCACCGGACCATCGAGTCGCTGCAGGTTGCAGTTCACGACGAACGTGAGGTTGTCGAGGCCGTCGTTGGCCGCGAGCTGCAGGAGGCCCCGGCTCTCCGGCTCGTCCATCTCGCCGTCGCCGAGGAACGCCCACACGTGCTGGTCGGCGGTGTCCTTGAGCCCGCGGCCCTGCAAGTAGCGGTTCGACTGCGCCTGGTAGATCGCGTTCATCGGGCCGATGCCCATGGACACGGTCGGGAACTCCCAGAACTCCGGCATCAGCCGCGGGTGCGGGTAGGAGCTCAGCGCGTGCCCCGCGCGGGACTTCTCCTGGCGGAACCCGTCGAGATCCTGCTCGCCCAGGCGCCCCTCCAGGAACGCGCGGGCGTACATGCCCGGCGAGGCATGACCCTGGAAGAAGATCTGGTCGCCGCCGCCCGGGTGGTCCTTGCCTCGGAAGAAGTGGTTGAACCCGACCTCGTACAGCGTCGCGGCGCCCGCGTAGGTGGAGATGTGGCCGCCGACGCCGATGCCGGGGCGCTGCGCGCGATGCACGAGGATCGCGGCGTTCCAGCGCATCCAGGCGCGGTAGCGGCGCTCCAGCTCCTCGTCGCCCGGGTAGGCCGGCTCATCGGCGACCGGGATCGTGTTGACGTAGTCCGTCGTGGCCGTGGGCTCCGGGGTGCAGCCGGCGCGGGCGGCCAGCGACCGCACGATGTGCGCTCCGCGCTCGGCGCCGCGCTGGGCCACGAGCGCATCCAGCGACTCGAGCCATTCGGCGGTCTCTTCGGGGTCGTGATCGAGGATCCCGGTTCCCGGGGCATCCTTCGTCTCGCTGCGCTCGCTCAGGAACGGGTCGTTCATGCTCGGGCCTTTCTGTTAGAAGTAGGAGGCTGTTACCCGTCGGAGGGCTGCCGGTGCGGCAGCGGAGTGGAGGAAATGACGATGGACGCACGCATCGCCGTGGTGACGGGAGCCGGCTCGGGGATCGGACGGGCGGTGACCCGCGCCCTGCTCGACGCCGGCTACCGTGTGGCCCTCGTCGGTCGGCGCGAGTCCGCCCTGACCGAGACGGCGGCCGGGCACCCGAACGCCCTGGTGGTCCCCGCCGATGTCACCGTCGAGGCCGAGGTGGACGTCCTGTTCGACCGTGTCGTGCAGGAGTGGGGCCGTGTGGACGTGCTGTTCAACAACGCCGGCGCGTTCGGCCCCGCCGCCTCCGCCGCCGACATCGCCCTGGCCGACTGGGAGCGGACGCTTGCGGTGAACGTCACGGGCGCCCTGCTCTGCGCCAGGGCGGCGATGCGTGCGATGCGCGCGCAGACGCCGCAGGGCGGCCGCATCATCAACAACGGATCCATCTCCGCGCAGTCTCCGCGGCCCCTGTCCGTCGCCTACGCGGTGAGCAAGCACGCGCTCACCGGGCTGACCCGCTCGATCGACCTGGACGGCCGCCCGTACGGGATCTCCTGCGGCCAGATCGACATCGGCAACACCCGCACCGAGATCATGGACGAGCTCGGGGTGGGATCCGGAGCGCTGCAGGCCGACGGATCCCGCCGAGTCGAGCCGACGTTCGACGTCGAGGCCGCGGCCCGCACGGTGCTGCTCATGGCCGACCTGCCCGCCGAGGCGAACATCGGCGCCCTGACGATCACCGCGAGCGGGATGCCGTTCGGCGGACGCGGCTGAGGCGAGGGGCGAGGAGGCGGATCCGCACAGGCCGATCCGCCCCCTCATCGCGTGGCGCGCTCAGCAGAAGCCGGCGATGCCGTCCCAGGACCAGTGGTCGGTGTCGGCGCCGTCGCGCAGGAACGCCGCCTCGATGAGGCCGTAGGGGCGGTCGGCGGCGTAGAACACCTCGTTCGGGTTCTCCAGGCCGAACGGCGACAGGTCCACGACGAAGTGGTGCTTGTTCGGGGTGGAGAAGCGGATCTCGTCGATCTCGGGGTGCGCCTCGAGCACGGCCTCGGCCATCTCCTTCAGCGTGTGCTGCAGCGCGTAGGAGTAGTTGCGCGAGAAGCCGGCCAGGAGCAGGCGGCGGACGTCCGCGAAGACCTCGTTGAAGTCGAGGTCGTTGCGGTTGTAGCGCCACTTCGCCGTCACCGAGGTCGCGAGGATCCGGTCCTCGGTCTCGGGAAGGGTCGTGTACTTGTCCTTCGGGTAGCCGACGAAGCCGCTCGCGGTGGACTTGAGGACGGTGAGGTCCTGCAGGCCCGCGATGATCGTGGTGTCGTCGCCGTCGATCTGCACGACCGCCGTGCGGGTCTCGGTGCCGGCCCGGACGAAGGCGTGGTCGTGCTCGCCGGCGTCGCCCTGGATCCGCGCCCAGGTGTACTGCTCCGCGGCCCAGCGGCCGCCGGTCACCCAGTCGAACTCGCCGGTGAAGTGGCGGCCGAGGCGCAGCAGGTACTCCTCGGGGCTGCCGATGCCGTCCTTGGCGAACGCGAAGACGGTGTTCTTCTGCGTGTCGGTCGGCACGCAGTGGCCGTTGTCGCCCTCGAAGTGCACCGCGGCGAAGTCGCCGCGCAGCTGCGAGGTGACGTTCAGGTCCTCGATCTCGTGGCGGTCGGTGTCGCGGGTGATGCGCACGACGCGGTTCTCGGCCTTGCCGTACTGGTTCTTGCCCAGGATGATGTTCGTCATTTCGGGATTCCTCTTAGCTTCCTCGGTAGGTGGAATAGGCGAACGGACTGAGCAGCAGCGGCACGTGATAGTGCGCCTGCTCGGCGTCGACCAGGAAGGTCAGCACCACCTCCGGGAAGAAGGTGTCCGTCTCGATGCCGGCGAAGTAGGCCGCGGTGTCGAACCGGAGGCGGTATGCCCCGCTCTCCAGTCGCTCCGGACCCAGCTCTTTCACCCGCCCGTCAGCATCGGTGAGGCCCGTACCGATCCCGACCCATCCGTCGCCGACTCGGGCCTCGAGTACGACGGCGACGCCGGGCGCCGGGCGCCCGATCGATGTGTCCAGGATGTGGGTGGTCACGTGGGAGACGCTCATGCGTTCGCTCCTTCGGTCTCGATGGCCGCCGCGAGGCGGAGAGCCGCGATCTCGCGCAGCTGCTGGTCGACGACGGCGAGCTCCTGCTCGTCGGTGTTGCCGAGCCGCTCGCGCAGCAGGGTCAGGATCTGCTCGGCGCTGCGGCCGGCGGCGCGCACGAGGAAGACGCGGTCGAAGCGCTCCTCGTAGGCGCGGTTGCCCTCGGCCAGCGCGGCTGCCGTGACGTCGTCGACGGCGGGCTGCTCGCGGCGCGAGTGCGCGGCCTCGGCGCTGGTGCCGTCGACGGCGGCGCCGATGCGGGGGTGGTGCGCGAGGGCTCCGTCCAGCTCGGCCTCGGTGAGCGGTGCGGCGGCGGAGAGCGCGGCGGCGGAGAGCGCGTCGACCGTGGCGTACGGGCGGGCGTCGACGATCGCATCGATCCACCGGGCGATGTCCAGGGCGGGCTTCACGACGGCCAGGGCGTCGGCGCGGCCGGTGGTGTTGAACTCCTCGAGCAACATCTTCGATCCTCAAGCCATGTTGGCATCCGGCGTGTGGTGCGTGCGGCGGATCCTCCCAGAGGATCCGATCCTATCGAAGCGATAGTTTCCGCAGTCCGGAACTGTTATTTCAACATGTGTAACTATTGTGCGCACCGGATCCCCCCTTGTCAACCCCACATACAAGTCGTCCCCCTCAGCGCGAGCTATAGGCCGCGCTGAGGGGGACGACTCGGAAGTGGGAGGGGGTCAGACGCCGAGGTCGGCGCGGAGGCGGGCCACGTGGCCCGAGGCGTCGACGCCGTACTCGGCGCGCTGCACGACGCCGTCGCCGTCCAGCACGAACGTGGAGCGGATGACGCCGTCGAACGTGCGGTCGCCCACGGTCTTCTCGCCCCAGACGCCCCAGGCCCGCGCCACGGCGGCGTCGGTGTCGGCGAGCAGCGGGAAGGTCAGCCCCTCGGCATCGGAGAACGCGCGGATGTCGGCGACCTCGTCCGGCGAGATGCCGATCACGGAGTAGCCGGCGGCGTCGAGCGAGGACAGGCTGTCGCGGAAGTCGCACGCCTCAGTGGTGCAGCCGGGGGTCGCGGCCTTCGGGTAGAAGTACACGACGACGTTGCGGCCGCGGTAATCCGCGAGCGAGACGCGGGCGCCGTCGGCGTCGTCGAGGGCGAAGGCGGGCGCGGTCTGCCCGGGGGCGAGGTGAGCGGTCATGATGTCTCCGTTTCGGATGGGGTGAGCGGATCCGGTTCCTGCGCCCGGATCAGTGGGCGATGGGCAGCACGCCGAAGGCCTCGGCGAGCTGCATGATCTTGCGGGCACGGCCCAGGCGCGGCAGGTCGCTGCCGTCGCGCACGATGCGACCGCGCGCGTCGAAGTCCTCGAGGAACTCGTACGCCCACTCGACGTCGGTGCGGGTGGGGCTGATGACCTCATTCACGACGGGGGTCTGATCGGCAGAGAGGCAGAGCTTGCCGGTCATGCCCATCGAGACGGTGATGGCCGACTGCTCGCGCAGGATCGGATGGCTGGATCCGACCGTCGGGCCGTCGATCGGTCCGGGCAGGCCGCCCGCGCGGCTGGAGATCACCAGGCGCGCCCGCGGGTACGCCATGGCCTCGCGGTCGGCCGACATGCCCGTGTCACGGCGGAAGTCGCCGCTGCCGAAGGCGAGCCGGAACACGCCCTTCGCCCGGGCGATCTCCGTGGCGTTCTCGATGCCGACCGCCGACTCCACGAGTGCGACGACGGGGACGCGGGCGCCCAGGCGGTTGAACGTGTCCATGACCTGTCCGCCGAACTCGGTCTTGGCGAGCATCACGCCCTGCAGACCCGGCGCGTCGCGCAGTCCGTCCAGATCCGGCGACCAGTGCTCGCTGGTCGCGTCGTTGATGCGCACCCAGGCGCGGTTCGGCCGGCCGTCCGCGGCGGAGCCGTGCAGCCAACGCAGGACGTCGTCACGGGCGGAGTCCTTATGGCTCGCGTCGACCGCGTCCTCCACGTCGAGCACGATCGCGTCGGCGTGCGAGCGGGCCGCATCGTCGAACGTCTCCGGCTTGGTCGCGGCGACGAGGAGCCACGATCGCGCCAGCTCCGGCGCGATCTCGCGCGGGCCGGGAGTGGGCAGCGGAGCGTTCATTGCATTCCATTCCGTGAAACTCGATTTTTACAATACGAAAGAGTACCGCGGCGGGGAGTGGAGGGCCAG
>JAFDWP010000089.1 GCA_018268435.1 Actinomycetota bacterium | reverse complement strand
CGGATCCCGGCGCGCGTCGACGGCGGCGCGGATCCGCTTGGTCGCGGTGGACTCGTCCACCACGGCCTTGCCGTCCAGGTGCCCGCAGCGCTTCGGGTTGATCTGGTCCTCGATGTGCGTGCCGGCCAGGCCCGCATCCTCCAGGGTCTGGATCGTGCGGGCGACGTTCATCGGCTCGCCGAAGCCGGTGTCGGCGTCGATGATCGCCGGCAGCTCCGTCATCCGGGCGATCTGCTGCCCGCGCCCCGCCACCTCGGTGAGCGTGGTGAGGCCGATGTCGGGCAGACCCAGATCGGCTGCGAGCACGGCGCCGGAGATGTAGACGCCGTCGAAGCCCTTGCGCTCGATGAGCCGGGCGCTCAGCGGGTTGAACGCGCCGGGGAAGCGCAGCAGCTCCCCCGCCGCGAGCCGCTCGCGCAGGATGCGCCGCTTCTCGGCGGCCGGCGTCGTGGAGTACAGCATCAGAACAGCCCCTTCGGCGCGGGGGCCGCCGCGAGCACGCCGGGAGCGGCGACGATCGACAGCTGCGCCACCTCCTCGGCCGTGAGCTCGGGCAGACGCTGCACGAGCTCCAGGAAGCGCTCGATCTCGGCCTCCTCGAGCACCGGCTCCGCGAGGATCCGGAACTTGCGGATGTAGTCGGCTCGCGCGAACGGCCGCGCCCCCAGCGGGTGCGCATCGGCCACGGCGATCTCGTCGGTGAGGGTCTCGCCGTTCGCCAGGCGGATCTCGACGCGTCCGCCGAACGCCTTCTCGCTGATGTCGTTCGAGTGGTACCGGCGGGTCCACTCCGGGTCCTCGAGGGTCGTGATCTTGTGCCACAGCGCGACCGTGTCCTCGCGCTGCGCGCGCTCGGGGGCGTACGAGTCCACGTGGTGCCAGGTGCCGTCCTGCAAGGCCACCGCGAAGATGTACGGGATCGAGTGATCCAGCGTCTCGCGGGACGCCTGCGGGTCGTACTTCTGCGGGTCGTTCGCGCCGGAGCCGATCACGTAGTGCGTGTGGTGGCTGGTGTGGATCACGATCGACTCCACGTTCGCCGGATCCGCGAGCTCGGGGTGCTCGTTGTGCAGCTTGCGGGCGAGGTCGATCCAGGCCTGCGCCTGGTACTCGGCCGAGTGCTCCTTCGTGTAGGTGTCGAGGATCGCGCGCTTGGCCTCGCCGGCGACGGGCAGCGGCACCTCGTAGGAGGCGTCGGGACCGTCCAGCATCCAGGCGATCACGCCGTCCTCGCCCTCGTAGATGGGGCTCGGCGACGTCTCGCCGCGCATCGCCCGGTCGACGGCCTCGACGGCCATCTTCCCGGCGAACGCGGGGGCGTGCGCCTTCCATGTGGAGATCTCGCCCTTGCGGCTCTGCCGGGTGGCGGTGGTGGTGTGCAGCGCCTGGCCCACCGCCTGATAGATCGTCTCGACGTCGAGGCCGAGCACGGTGCCGATGCCGGCCGCGGCCGAGGGGCCGAGGTGCGCGACGTGGTCGATCTTGTGCGCGTGCAGGCTGATCGCCTTCACCAGGTCGACCTGGATCTCGTACCCGGTCGCGATGCCGCGCACCAGCGCCCGCCCGTCCGCGCCGACGTGCTGTGCGACCGCGAGGATCGGCGGGATGTTGTCGCCGGGGTGCGAGTACTCCGCCGCCAGGAAGGTGTCGTGGTAGTCGAGCTCGCGCACCGCCACACCGTTCGCCCACGCGGCCCACTCCGGGCTGGTGCGGCGCTCGAGGGCGCAGCCGAACACGGTGGATCCGGATCCGTTCACGGAGATCGGGTGGTCGAGCGCCTGCTGGCGGGCGGCACTGACGGGGGCGCGGGTGAGCGACGCCGCCGCGACCGACGCGTTGTCGATGACACGGTTGATGATCATGTCGACGACGTCGGCATCGACCTCGACCTCATCGGCGGCGATCTCGGCGATGCGCCAGGCGAGTTGTCCCTCGCGCGGGAGCTGCTCGTCGCTGCGGTGCACACGGAGGTGGTGGTTGACGGTCATGCGCGGGGCTTCCTTTCGGCCGGGGTCGTTGAGCGGGCGCCGGCGGAGCCGGCATCGGGCGGGACGCGGTGGTCTTCCGCGCCGAGCGAGTCCAGGATGCTCGCGAGCGCGTTGTGCAGGTGGACGTGCGTGGCGTGCGCGGCGAGGTCGCCGTCGCCGGAGCCGATGGCCTCGGCGATCAGGCGGTGCTCGCCCGCGCTCGCCGCGAGACGGCCGGGATTGTCCCGTGCCATCCGCCGCACGCGCACGAGGTGGGTGCGCACCGTGCGCAGCGCCGCGGTGAGGTAGTCGTTGCCGACGGCGGCGTCGAGCGCCTCGTCGAAGCGGGCGATCAGCGCGTAGTACCGCGCGCGTCCCTTCTCGTCGCCCAGGGCGCCGTCCGCCTCCGCGAAGCGCAGCGCGAGCTCGGCGAACTCTGCGCGGTCCACGGCGGAGGCGGCGGTGCGGGCCGCGGTCTCCTCGAGGGCGCGGCGCAGTGCGAACAGGTCGCGGATGTCGTCGGCGTCGATGGCGGTGACCACGGTGATCCGCGGCGAGAGCTGCTCGACGAGCCCGTCGGCGGCGAGCCTGCGCAGCGCCTCGCGCAGCGGGGTGCGGCTCACTCCGAGCCGCTCGGCCTGCTCGACCTCGGCGAGCACGGCGCCGGCGGCGAGGGATCCGGACTGGATCTCCTCGAGCAGCGCGCGATAGGCGAACTCCCCCGCGCGCATCCCCTCACCGACGATGGTCATGCCGTCAGTGTATACACAAAATCCTCAAGGTGGCTACGGATGCGCAAAACTCTGTTTGTTCGTATACATTGACCGCTCAGCGCAGCGATTCCGCTGGCTCCGGGACGGCCTCCGGATCCACCTCGTCCACGCGGGGCTCGCCGAGCTTGACCAGCACGACGCCCGCGAGCACGAGCGCGCCCCCGAGCGCCTGCAGCAGATCGGGCAGCTGACCGAGGAACAGCCAGCCGAACAGCAGCGCGGCGATCACCTCGGAGAGCGCGACGAACGATGCGAACCGCGAGCCGAGCCTGCGCGTCGAGACGATGCCGAGCACGTAGGCGAGCGCCGTCGCCAGCACACCCACCGCGAGCACGGGCACGAACCACGGCAGCGTCCCGAAGCGGTAGCCGACGTCGGCGGTGGTCCACGTCATCGGCAGCATCCCGATCGCCCCGGCGAACGTCAGGCCGAGTGCGCCGATGAGCAGCCCGAGCCCGGCGAGCGCGATCGGGGGCAGGCCCGTGTCGCCCTTGCCCGAGAGCAGGAAGTAGGTCGCGGCGCCCACCATCGCGCCCAGCGCCCAGAGGATCCCGACCGGGTCGATGCGGGATCCCGTGAAGATCTGCAGCATGAGCACGAGTCCGACGAAGGCGATGCCGGCCCCGGCCAGGCCCCGTGCGCCGGGGCGCTCCCCGCGCCGCAGCCACAGCCAGAGCACGACTGCGATCGGCGCCGTGTACTCGATGAGCAGGGCGATGCCGACGTCCATCACGGCCACCGCCTGGAAGAAGCACAGCTGCGCCGCGGTCACCGCGAGCAGACCGTACACGACGATCATCCCGGCGTTCCTGCGCACCGCGCCCCAGCGTCCGCGCAGTGCGAGCAGGGTCGGCACGAGCAGCACGAGCGCGGCCACCCACATGCGGGCGGTCACGGCGGCACCGGGGCTCCAGCCCGCATCCATGAGCCCCCGCGCCCACGCGCCGCTCATCCCGAACGAGAAGGCGGCGCCGAGGGCGAAGACGATCCCGGAGCGCATCCCGGTCGACCGCGCGTCATTCACCACTGCGCTCATGACATGTGACGCTACTCGCCGAGGATGTAAGATGTCAACATGATCTTCACCGATGACACCGAGGAGGCCCTGCGCGCGGCCGTCTGGCTCGTCAACTCGGCGGAGGACCCGGACACCCTGACCTCGCCGAGCGACGAGGCCGCCTTCCTGCGCGCGTTCGACTACACCGGGCGGATCGATCGCGACGTGGCCGAGCTCGCCGGACTGCGCCGGATCCGTCCGCAGCTGCGCACGATGCTGCTGGCGCCGCGGGACGCCATGGCCGCCGCCGTCAACGACGCCCTCGCCGGCGTCACGCTCGCCCCCCGTCTCGCGCGGCACGGCACGGTGGACTGGCACCTGCACGCGGTCGCCGACGACCATCCGCTGCCGGAGCGCATCCTCGTCGAGACCGCGATGGCGCTCATCGACGTGATCCGCGCCGAGGAGGGGTCGCGCATCACGGTGTGCGCCGACGACTCCTGCGAGGCGATCGCGCTCGACCTCTCCCGCAACCGCTCCAAGCGCTACTGCTCCACGGTCTGCGCCAACCGCAACGCCGTCGCCGCGTACCGCGCCCGCCGCGCCGAGGGCTGAGGCGGGCCGCGGGGCTCCCGGCTACCCTCGTTCACATGACCTCCGACTGGACCGGATCCGCGATCGCCCTGCTCGAGGCGGACGGCAACCGCAGCGCCGACACGCACCTGCATGTGTTCCCGCTGCCGGCGGAGTGGGGCATCGACCTGTACCTCAAGGACGAGTCGGTGCATCCGACCGGATCCCTGAAGCACCGGCTGGCCCGCTCGCTGATTCTGTACGGGCTGGTGAACGGGCGGATCCACGAGGGAACGACGCTCGTCGAGGCCTCGAGCGGATCCACCGCGGTGTCCGAGGCGTACTTCGCCCGGATGCTGGGCCTGCCGTTCGTGACGGTCGTCCCGCGCTCGACCAGCCAGGAGAAGATCGACCTCATCGAGTTCTACGGCGGGCGCTGCCACTACGTGGACTCCGGGGCCGCGATGTACACCGAGGCCGAGCGGCTGGCCGCGGAGTGCGGCGGGCACTACCTCGACCAGTTCACCTACGCCGAGCGTGCCACCGACTGGCGCGGCAACAACAACATCGCCGAGAGCGTGTTCAGCCAGCTCAGCCGTGAGCGGCACCCGATCCCGACCTGGATCGTGGTGGGCGCGGGCACCGGAGGCACGAGCGCCACGTTCGGCCGCTACGTGCGCTACCGCCGGCACGACACCCGCATCGCCGTCGTGGATCCGGAGGGCTCGGCCTTCTACGGCGGCTGGCGGTCGGGGGATCCGTCGTTCACGACCGGTACCCCCAGCCGCATCGAGGGGATCGGACGACCGCGCGTCGAGCCGTCGTTCGTGCCCGGCGTGATCGACGAGATGATCCCGGTGCCGGACTCGGCGTCGATCGCCGCGATCCGGCTGCTCAAGAAGCGCACCCTGCACTGGGCCGGCGGATCCACCGGCACGAACCTCGTGGGCGCGTTCCAGCTCATCGCCCGGATGCTCCGGGAGGGCGAGCGCGGCAGCGTGGTCACCCTGATCTGCGACGGCGGCGCGCGCTACCTCGACACGTACTACTCGGACGAGTGGGTCGCCGCGCAGGGCTGGGACCTGGCCCCGCATCAGGCGCGGATGGAGCACTTCCTCGGCACCGGCGAGTGGGCAGAGGGCTGAGCCCCGCTCTGGCCGCGGGGGGACGGCTCGCCTACGCTGGCGACATGACCACGCTCATCCTCACCGTCGTCGGATCCGATCGTCCCGGCCTCGTCGCGACCGTCGCGCACATCGTCGACGAGCACGGCGGCAACTGGGAGAACAGCCGGCTGGCGGAGCTCGCGGGCACCTTCGCCGGGGTGATCCAGGTGTCGGTGCCGATCGAACGGGTCGAGGAGCTGCGCGCTTCGCTGAGCGGACTCGAGGGGCTGCTGACGATCGCCGTGCATCCCGGATCCGGTCCCGACGTGGTCGAGCCCCCGCAGGAGCTGTCGATCCAGGTGCTCGGAAACGATCAGCCGGGCATCGTGCGCGAGATCTCGGCGGTGCTCAACGCGAGCGCGCTCAGCATCGAGAGCATGACCACCGAGACACGGGACGCGGCGATGGCCGGCGGGCGGCTGTTCGAGGCGTCGATCCTGGCGCGCGTACCCGCGGACGCCGACCCGGAGGCCCTGCGCGGCGCCCTCGAGCGGATCGCGCACGACCTCCAGGTGGACATCACCGTCGGCTGAGCCCGCCGTCGGCTGAGCCCGGCGTCGCGGATCGGCCCTTCGTCTCGCTGCGCTCGCTCAGCGACCGGGGCGCCGTTTCTCAGGATGGATTGCGGCGCGGCCCCCGTGTTGACGTGCACATGAGGGCGGAGCACGAATTCATCCTGAGACAGTGCTTCCGCCCTCGGCGTCCGGGGGCGCTCAGACCAGCCGCGTCTTCGGCGACAGCTCGTACGTGTCGGCGGGGTCGTCGTTCACGACGCCCGCGAGCGCCGCGTCGATCGCGGTGAGGGTGTCGGCGTCGAGCACGACGCCCGAGGCCTTCACCGTGTCGGCGAGCTGCTCCGGTCGGGAGGCCCCGACGAGCGCCGCGGCCACGTTCGGGTTCTGCAGCACCCACGCGATCGCGAGCTGCGGCATCGTGAGTCCGGCGTCGGCGGCGATCGGCTTCAGCCGCTGCACGGCGGTGAGGATGTCGTCCTTCAGGAAGCCCTGGATGAAGTGCGCACCGGAGTGCGGATCCGTCGCGCGCGACCCCTCCGGCACCGGCCGTCCCGGCAGGTACTTGCCGCTCAGCACGCCCTGCGCCATCGGCGACCACACGATCTGCGAGATCCCCAGCTCCTCCGACGCAGGAACGACCTTGCCCTCGATCACGCGGTGCAGCATCGAGTACTGCGGCTGGTTCGAGATCAGCTGCACGCCGAGCTTCTTCGCCAGCGCGTGCCCCTCGAGCAGCTGCTCGGCGGTCCATTCGGAGACGCCGATGTAGAGCGCCTTGCCCTGCCGCACGACGTCGGCGAACGCCTGGAACGTCTCCTCGAGCGGCGTCTCGTAGTCGAAGCGGTGCGCCTGGTACAGGTCGACGTGGTCGGTGCCGAGGCGCTTCAGGGATCCGTCGATCGACTCCAGGATGTGCTTGCGGCTGAGGCCGGTGTCGTTCGGACCCTTCGGGCCGGTCGGGAAGTAGACCTTCGTGAAGATCTCCAGGCTCTCGCGGCGCTGCCCGGCGAGTGCCTTGCCGAGCACGACCTCCGCCGCGGTGTTCGCGTACGTGTCCGCGGTGTCGAACGTGGTGATGCCCGCGTCGAGCGCGGCGTGCACCGTCTTGACGGCCGCATCGTCCGCGACCTGCGAGGCGTGCGTCACCCAGTTCCCATAGGTGATCTCGGAGACCTTCAGACCGCTGTTGCCCAGGTATCGGTAGTTGACCATGGCTCCAGCGTAGGCGCGGGAAACGCCCACGGAAGCCGCATCCGGAGTCGGATTCGGCGTGGATCCGGCTCCGTCCGGGATCAGACGCGGGCCGTGTCCGGGTGCGCGGCGCCGACGCCAGAGTGGGCGGGGACGGGCCAGGCGCGAGCCCCGGTCGGGACATGCGCTCCGGTCGGTCCGTTGACGGGCGCCGGCGCCGAGGCCGGGACGGCCGGAGCGGCGGCCGGAGCGGCCTGTTCCGCGGCGCGACGGGCATCGGCGAGTTCGGCCTCGTGCGCATCGGCGAAGGCGCGGTGCTTCGCGTCCTCGGCGATGATCTCGGCGCGGTCGCGGTAGCCCCGCGAGGTGACCCGGTCGAGCTCGACCTGCTTCGCGATGGCGTCGGCCTTCTCGTACAGTGACGGGTCGCCCCAGCTGGTCAGCACCTTCACGATCACGGGCAGCAGCTCGATCATGAAGAACAGCGCCGCGATCAGCCAGTGCGCGAAGCCCAGCACCGGCTCCTTGGCGGAGAGTCGGTCGAGTGCGGAGATCTGGCTGAGCAGCCCGACCGCTCCGGCGTTCGTCCCCGCGACATCGGCCGCCCGGGCGTTGTACGCGTCCAGCGCGGTCTTGTACGCCTGCTCGGCCGTCGGGATCTGGTCCTTCGCCTGCTGACGGTTCTGCGCCTCGGTCGCAGAGGTGGCCGTCTTCGACGACGAGTCGGCCGACTCCAGGTCGGTGTTCGCCTGGCGCAGCTGCGCGGCGAGCGCGTCATAGGTCTGCTGGGCCTGGTCGAGCTGCGACTTCGCCGCGTCGGAGCTGGCACCGTCGCCCTGCACTCCGGTGCACCCGGGCACCGTGCCGGCGCCCTGGCCCGTGAGCTCGCACTGGTAGAGGGCGCGGGCCGAGTCGATGACCTTCTGCTGGTCGGCCATCTGCGCGGAGATCTTGGTGACGGTGTCCTGCGCGGCCTTCTGCGAGGCGGAGTCACTCGACGTGCCCTTCACGATGCCGGTCGAGGCCTGGTTCTGCAGGTCGGCGAGGCGCGCGGACGCGGCGTCCAGCGCCTTCTTCTCCGGACCGCTCGTGACGGCCTTCTGATCGGACTGCGCCTGCACGAGGTTGGTCGCGGTGACCTCACGCGCGATGTCGTTGTGGAACGCCTGCAGCACGATCGGCTCGGCGACCACGAATCCGATGATCGCGGCCATCAGCACACGCGGAAGGGCGAGTCCGAGCAGTCGCCAGATGTTGCGGGTCGAGCGCATCGTCGAGGTGAGGAAGCGGTCGAGGTTGAAGATCAGCAGCGCCCACACGATCGCGAGCGGCACGGCCACCCACACCAGCACCTGTACGCCGGTGGTGAGCGCGAAGAGCATCGACAGCGCCGACACGAGCGCGGTGCCGGCCAGCACGAAGAACATCTGCACGAAGCGGGGCTGTTCGCTGGGCACGCGGTCCAGGATCGCGCCGTCGGCTCCGCCGAGGACCGCGAGACGGCGCAGGAACCAACCCTGCGGGCGCGGCTCACGCGGGGTCTTCGGCGGCTTCGGCGCACGCACGGGCCTCTGCGGCGCGGCGGCGGCATCCGCGGCGGCGGCGAAGAACGACTCCGCGTCCGTCGGTGCCGGCTCGACCGCGGGTGCGCTCTCGACGACGGGCGCGGTGACCGCCTCGGGCACGGCGACGGGCGCGGGCGCGGTGACCGCCTCGGGCACGGCGACGGGTGCGGGCGCGGCGACCACCTCGGGCACCGGCTGGCGCGGCGGGGCCACGGGTTCGGCGGGGGCTGTCACGTCCTCCGTGACCGACTCGGATCCGGCCGGCGTGTAGTCGCGGACGAAGATGAACGGATCCTCCGCCGTCGGGTCGGCGGGGTTCGCGGGGTCGGTCTGTCCGTCGACGTCGAAGGCGATCCGGCCCTGGGAATCCATGCGGCCGGGGCGATGAGCGGAATAGGACATCCCCCTAATCTACGAAAACCCGCCTGGAAGGCCGGTGGGCGAACCCTGGACGCCGCCCCAACGGATCCGGTGCGCGGCCTATGCGCGACTCCGCAGGATCCACGCCCGTCGCGTGCCGCCGGCGCCCGCCCGGCGTGCCCCAGCCCTCGACGCGCCCCCACCCCCTCGCACCGCCCAAACCCCCTCCAGAAAGCGTCGCCACGAGGGGGTCTCGTCGCCACGCGGGGGTCTCGGCGCCAGGAGGGATCGCGGAACGCGGACCACCGGAAGCCCCAGGTCACCCCGAACCACGTCACCGCGAACCAGGTCACCCCGAACCAGGTCACGCCCCGATGTGCGCGGCGAGCTCGCGGTCGAAGACCTCGGCCTCGTCGAGATGCGGGGAATGCCCCGCCTCGGGCAGCATGACCTCGCGGTACGCCCCGCCGTTCGCGGCGTAGTGCTCGAGCACCGCACGGGTCTGCGTCACCATCGGCTGGGCAGGCGCGACGCCGTCGCCCGGCCAACCGGGGATGACGCCGAGCGCGCCGAGGTGGTTCAGGTCGAAGAACGAGGTGTCCGACACGATGACGTCCTTGTCCCCGTGGATCCACAGGATCGGCGGCTTCACGGCGAGGTCGACGATCCCGGAGAGGTCGAGGTGCTGCGGAGCCATCGTGTTCAGCACGCCATGCGTGCCGGCGGCGAAGCCGGGCCAGTTCTCCGAGGCGACCCCGTCACCCGGGTAGTTGTCCGGCCCCACCTTCGTGGTCAGCATCGATGCGACCCAGAGGTCCTCCTGCGCGCTCTGGAGCTCGGGCCGCGCGACGTACGACGTGCGGTAGACCGTGCGCGGCGACGTCTGCGCCTCGTCGGTGGTGTCGCCGGCCTGCAGCCGCGCGACGAAGTCGGGGTTCGCCCCTCCGCCGCCGGTGCCGGCGCCGTCCGCGTCGTTGCGCATGCCGTCGGCGCCGTGCGTGCCGCCGAAGCCGTAGGGCGAGACCGGCGATTCGAGCGTGAGCGACAGGATCCGCTCCGGGGCATCCAGCGCGACCTGCATCACGACGCCGCCGCCCATGCTCCAGCCGACGAGGTGCACCGTGTCGAGCTCGAGCGCGTCGAGCACCGCGCGCACGTCGTCGGCGAAGTCGCGCAGCCCCCGGGTCGCGTCGACGGGCTTTGTCTCGCTGTCGCCGAAGCCGCGCAGGTCGATCGCGAGCGCACGCGCGCCGGCAGGCAGCGCGCACATGGTGGGCTGGTAGAACAGCGACGACGACACGTTGCCGTGCACGAGCACGACGGTCGCGGTCGGCATGGCCGGATCCGCCGCGGGACGCTCGAGCACGTTCGCGGTGTAGCGCGAGGTCTCGACGCGGTGGGCGATGATGCCGTCGAACAGGGTGTCGGTCATGACTGCTCCTTCGGGAGGGCGGTGGATGAGGAGTCCACGACGTCCGCCATCCGGGCGGCGCCGCGGTCGGCGGACAGGATCGTGCAGTGGCTCACGTCGTCGACCTCGACGATCCGCAGCGGCGGCGCGAGGGCGCGGAACGCGTCGAGCGCACCCGTCGGGTAGAGCGGATCCGCGGCGAGGAGGCCTCGGGGCGCGCCGCGGCGACCGAGTCCCCGCAGCACCCGTGGGCCCCCGGACTCGTCGGGCGCTCCCGTGGCGTCATCGCGCGCTCCATCCGCCGTCCATCGTGTACGACGCACCGGTGACCGAGCCGGCCGTGGGCCCGCACAGCCAGAGCGCGAGGTCGGCCACCTCGTCCGGTTCGAGCAGGCGCTTGATCGCCGACTCCACGAGCATGACCTTCTCGATCACCTCGGACTCCGGGATCCCGTGCGCGCGCGCCTGATCCGCGATCTGCTTCTGCACCAGGGGCGTGTTCACATAGCCGGGGTTGAGGCAGTTGCTCGTGACGCCGTGCGGCCCGCCCTCGAGCGCGGTGACCTTGGACAGGCCCTCCAGCGCGTGCTTCGCCGTGACGTACGCCGATTTGAACTCACTCGCCCGCAGCCCGTGCACGGAGCTGATGTTGACGATGCGGCCCCAGCCGCGCGCGTACATGCCGGGCAGCACCGCCCGGGTCAGCAGGAACGGAGCCGTCACCATGATGTCGAGCATGCGCCGGAACGTCCCCGGGTCGAAGTCGACGATCGGAGCGACCGTCTGGATCCCCGCGTTGTTCACGAGGATGTCGGCGTCGAAGGCACGCCCGGCGAGCGCGTCGAGATCGCCGAGGTCGAGCGCCAGGCTCTCCCCGCCGATCTCCGCGGCGAGTGCGGCGGCCGGATCGGCATCGCGGTCGATCACCACGACGCGCGCGCCGCTGCCGGCGAGGGCCCTGGCGCAGGCGGCGCCGATCCCGCTCGCTCCGCCGGTGACCAGGGCCGTGCGCCCGGCCAGATCCGGGCCGTCCGCGAGGGTGCGCTGTTCCGCCATACCAGCACCGTACTTCACGGGAGTGCACAGCAGAAGAGGATCCAGCTATGCAAAACTGCACATATGGATACGCGCTCCCCTGCACCGCCGCTCAGCGCCGACGACCTGCTGGTGCTGCTCGCCGTGGCCCGCAGCGGCCGGTTCACGAGCGCCGGCCAGCAGCTCGGCCTGAACCACACCACCGTGGCACGGCGCATCGCCGCGCTCGAGACTCAGCTCGGCGGGCGGGTGCTGTCCCGCGAGGGCGCCGGGTGGGAGCTCACTCCGCTCGGGTCGCGCGCCCTCGCGGCCGCGGAAGGGGTGGAGCGGGCCCTGGGGCACCTCGACTCCCGCGACGACGGGCGCATCGCGGGCCTGATCCGGCTGTCGGCGACCGACGGGTTCAGCGGGTTCGTCGCGGCGCCCGCGATGGCCGCCCTGCGCCGCCGGCACCCCGACGTGCGCCTCGAGGTCATCACCGGCACCCGGCAGGCCTCGCATCAGCGCACGGGAGCGGACCTCGAGGTCGTCGTGGGGCGGCCGCAGGTGCGTCGCGCCCGTGCGATCCACCTCGCCGACTACGCGCTGGGGCTCTACGCGAGCCGCGAGTGGCTGGGCACGCGGACGCCGCCCCGGGATCCCGCCGACCTCGCCGGGGAGCCGCTGGTGTACTTCATCGAGTCGATGCTGCACGTCGACTCCCTCGACGACGCACGGCGTGCGGTGCCGCACATGGTCGACGCAGTCGCGAGCACGAACGTCTACGTGCACGTCGACGCCACCCGCGGCGGCGCCGGGTACGGGCTGCTCCCCGCGTTCCTCGCCGATCAGCACGACGACCTGGTGCGCGTGCTCCCGGACGAGATCGACGAGCGCCTCCCGTACTGGCTCATCGCCCGCCCGGAGGCGCTGAACCAGCCGGCGGTCGCGGCGTTCCTCGAGGCGCTGCAGGCGCGGCTCGCGGAGGTGCGCCCGCACCTTCTCGGCGACGTGCGCCCGCACCTTCTCGGCGACCGGTGACCCCGCGCCCCTTCCCGCGCGTGCGACGCGGACAGCCCTCCTACTCTCGGGTCGTCCCCCTGAGCGCGGTCTCTGGCTCGCGCTGAGGGGGACGACCCGAGGATGGAGGGTGCGCCGACGCTGTCGCGGTGACACGCTGGTGACCATGAAGACCCTGCTGCTGGCGCGCCACGCGAAGTCGGACTGGGATGTCGCGGGACTGCGCGACCACGATCGGCCGCTGAACGACCGGGGCCTCCGCGACGCGCCGGCGATGGCACGGCGCCTCGTCGACGACGGCGTCCGCCTGCGGCGGATCGTCTCCAGCACCGCGGTGCGAGCGCGCAGTACGGCCGCGGCGTACGCAGCGGCGTTCGAGGTCGCGGTGGCGGAGGATCCCCAGCTCTATGCGGCATCCGCGCGCACGATCCTTCGGGTCGCCGCGACGCTGCCGGACGACGTCGACGTCGCGATGCTCGTCGGCCACAACCCCGGGATGGCGGACGCGGTGGCCGAGCTCACCGGCTCGGACGTGGAGTTCCCGACCTGCGCCGTGGCCGAGTGCCGGGTCGACGTCGGGTCCTGGAGCGAGCTGATCGAGGGATCCGGGCGTCTGCTCAAGCTGCGCACCCCCGGCCACTGACGTCCCCCTATCCGGGTCGTCCCCCTGAGCGCGACCCATAGACCGCGCTCAGGGGGACGACTCGAAGTGGGGGGTGGGCGGCGGGGTCGGGCCAGCGAGGCGCCGGGGTCAGGCCAGCGCTGCGGCGGCGGCCTCGTCCTCGGTCGTCGCGACGAGCTGACCGCAGGCGCCGTCGATCTCCTTGCCGCGGGTGTCGCGGAGGGTCG
>JAFDWP010000088.1 GCA_018268435.1 Actinomycetota bacterium | reverse complement strand
GCCCACAGCGTCTGCGCCGACGCATCGTCCTCGATCACGCGGTTCGGGTTGTCCGGGTCCGTGAGCGTCGGGTACTGGATGAACGTGATGTCGGAGGGCTGGACGTCCTTCACGGCGAGCGCGAGCTGCACGATGGTCAGCGGGTTCGCGAGCGTCGTGCTGGCTTCGAGGTTGGTCAGGGCGATGTTCGCGATCCGGAGCACCTCGGGAACGTTCGAGAGCACCTTGCCGCTGGTCAGCTGCCGCGCGAGGCTCGCGAGGTACTGCTGCTGGTTGCCGATGCGGGCCAGGTCGCTGCCCGAGACCAGTCCGTGCCGGGTGCGCAGGAACTGCAGCGCCTGCAGCCCCTGGATGGTGTGCTCTCCGGCGCTGAGGTTCAGGCCCGTGTAGGGGTCGTTCATCGGGGTCGCCAGGCACACCGGCACCCCGCCGATGGCGTTGGTGATGTCGATGACCGTGCCGAAGTTCACCGCGGCGGCGAAGTCGACGTTGAGCCCCGAGAGCTGCGTCACCGTTTTCGCGACGCAGGCCAGCCCGCCCTCGTCGTAGGTGGTGTTGATCTGCGCGGCGCTCTGCGCGTCGACGGTGCTGCCGTCCTGCGCCGTGCAGGACGGGATCGGCATCACCAGGTCGCGCGGGAAGCTGATGACGGTGATGCGCCGCGGCGTGTTGGACACGTGCACCAGCACCGTGACGTCGTTGTTCACGCTCGACGCGTCGGGGCCGTCGCAGCGCCCGGGGAACAGGTCGGCGTACTTCGCCTCGCAGGCGTCGATGCCCACCATGAGCAGGTTGAAGCCGCTCGTGTAGGCCCCGATGTCGGGGGCGGTGACCGGCGTGCCCTCGAGCCGGACGCTGTTGTGCGCGACGGCGGCGGTGAGGTCGGAGAGGACGTAGCCCGTGACCCCGGCGACGCTGACGGCCAGGACGGCGACGCCGACGCCCAGGGCGCGCAGGATCCGCGCCCACGCGCGGGGTCCCCGCGCGCTGCTGTGCTGCGCGAGCGTGTGCGCCGCCGTGCGTCGTGTCATCCGGAGTCCTTCGAACGCGGGCGCTCCGAACCGGAGCCGCAACGGAACCTACGACGCCGCGCCCTGGATCGGCTGTGCCCCTCCGGTGCGGAGGCTGAGACCGGCTGCGGAGACCGGAGGGGGCCCGACGCGCCCGGGAACGTCGGCGGCCTCGTCTATCGTGGAATCCGATGCTCTCCCCGTCCTTCCCTCAGCGCGCACCCTGGGGAACCGCCGACCGGCTGAGGGCCTGGCAGCGTGAAGCGCTCGAGGAGTACTTCCGGATCCCGGATCGCCGCGACTTCCTGGTCGCCGCCACGCCGGGCGCCGGCAAGACGACCTTCGCCCTCACGCTGGCGGTCGAACTGCTGCGCACGAACGAAATCGACCGCGTGATCGTCGTGGCCCCGACCGAGCACCTCAAGACGCAGTGGGCGGATGCGGCGGCGCGCGTGCACATCCGGCTGGATCCTCGGTTCCGCAACAGCCACTGGGCCCCGTCCCGGCAGTACCACGGCGTCGTCGTGACCTATGCGCAGGTGGCCGCGAAGTCGTCGGTGCACAAGCACCTCACGGAGGACGCGCGCACCCTCGTCATCCTCGACGAGGTGCACCACGGCGGGGACGCCCTGAGCTGGGGCGACGCGATCCGCGACGCCTACGGTCCGGCGCGGCGGCGGCTGCTGCTGAGCGGCACGCCGTTCCGCAGCGACACCGCTCCGATCCCGTTCGTGGACTACCTCCCGGACGAGTCGGGTGCGCGGGTCTCGAGCACGGACTACGCATACGGCTACGGGCGTGCCCTGCAGGACGGCGTCGTGCGACCCGTGCTGTTCCACATGTACGCGGGCAAGATGCGCTGGCGCACGAGCGCCGGGGACGAGCTCGAGGCGCACCTCGGCCAGGACAACACGAAGGACGTCACCTCGCAGGCGTGGCGCACCGCGCTGGATCCGGAGGGGGAGTGGATGCCGGCCGTGCTGTCGGCCGCGGACCGTCGGCTCACCGAGATCCGCCATCACGTGCCGGATGCGGGCGGGCTCGTGCTCGCGACCGACCAGACCGTCGCCCGCGCCTACGCGAAGATCCTGCACGCGCTGACCGGCGAGCGTCCCACGGTCGTGCTGTCCGACGACGCGACCGCCTCGGAGCGCATCGAGAAGTTCAGCGCGTCGAACGACCGCTGGATGGTGGCGGTGCGCATGGTCTCGGAGGGCGTGGACGTGCCCCGGCTCGCCGTGGGTGTGTACGCCACGTCGTCGTCCACGCCGCTGTTCTTCGCGCAGGCGATCGGCCGCTTCGTGCGGGCGCGCCGTCGCGGCGAGGCCGCGAGCGTCTTCCTGCCGAACGTGCCGGTGCTGATGAAGCTCGCGAACGAGCTGGAGAAGCAGCGCGACCACGCCCTCGATCGCCGGTCGAAGGACGAGGACGGGCTCGACGACTCGCTGCTGGAGAGCGCGAACCGCGAGGAGGACGCCTCCGATGCCCTCACCCAGGAGTTCAGCTATCAGGCGATCTCCTCCCTCGCCCACTTCGATCGGGTCGTCTTCGACGGCAAGGAGTTCGGCCAGCTCGCCGAGCCCGGAACGCCCGAGGAGGAGGAGTTCATCGGCCTTCCTGGGCTGCTCGAGCCGGAGCACGTGCACGAGCTGCTCATGCAGCGCCAGTCCCGGCAGTCGCGACTCCGCGAGGCGCGCGAGGCGCGGACGCCGGCCGCGACCACGACCCTTCCCGAGCCCCTGCACCGCACGCTGCGGGAGCAGCGCCAGCTCCTGAACAGCCTGGTGGGCCTCTACGCCAGGCAGACCGGACAGCCGCACGGCGCCGTTCACGCCGAGCTGCGGCGGCTCTGCGGAGGTCCCGCCGTCGCGCAGGCGACGGTCACCCAGTTGCAGTCGCGGATCGATCTGCTCCGGCGCCGCGTGCGCTCCTGACCGGGACCTGCCCGGGCAGCCGACCCGGGCGCGCCCTCTCGACGCGCCCGGAGGGGCGCTGTTCGGATCCCCGAAATGCTGTCAATACCCGACCCGAGAGCGCGTTCGTCCCGACCGATCGATAGCGTGGAGCGGTTGCCCCGACCCGTGAGGATCCGATGAACGCCCCCGCTTCCGCTCCCGCCCAGCCGACCGCGGCCGATCGCCGCCGCTGGGCGCAGTACCTCGTCGACGAGCGAGCGGAGGCGCATGTCTACCAGCAGCTCGCCCTGCGCAAGGACGGCGAGGAGCGCGAGATCCTGCTCGAGCTCGCCGCGGCGGAGGGTCGGCATGAGGCGCACTGGCTGGCGCTGCTCGGCGGTGAGCCGGCACGGCTGCCCCGCCCCGGGACGCGGACGCGGATCCTGGGCTGGATGGCGGGACGTTTCGGATCCATCTTCGTGCTCGCGCTCGCGCAGAGCGCCGAGGCGCGGTCCCCGTACGACGCGGAGGCCTATGCGACCCCCGCCATGCGCGCCGACGAGAAGGTCCACTTCGAGGTCGTGCGCGGTCTGGCCGCGCGCGGACGCCGGCAGCTGTCCGGGTCGTTCCGTGCGGCCGTGTTCGGGGCGAACGACGGCCTCGTGAGCAACCTCGCCCTCGTGCTCGGCATCGGCGCGACCGGAGCGAGCAGCGGCCTCGTGCTGTTCAGCGGTTTCGCCGGGCTGCTCGCCGGCGCGCTCTCGATGGGGGCGGGCGAGTTCGTGTCCGTCCGTTCCCAGCGCGAACTGCTGGAGGCGACGGAGGAGAACGGGCACGGTGCGGCCACCGCGGGCGACCTGGACCTGGATGAGAACGAGCTCGCGCTGGTCTACCGCGCCCGCGGCATGGACGTCGAGGAGTCGCTCGAGCGCGCCCGCCGAGTGGTGAGCGCCGCCAAGGCCGGTCTGGCCCAGCGCGCGACCGGCCCCCTGCGGGTGCCGGTCGATGCGGGCGACGCACACGAGATCATCGGCGACGCCTGGCCGGCTGCGGTCTCGAGCTTCCTGATGTTCGCCTCGGGGGCGATCGTGCCGGTGCTCCCGTGGATCTTCGGCATGCAGGGCACTCCGGCCGTGCTCCTCGCCCTCGCCCTCGTCGGCATCGCGCTGCTGGGCACCGGCGCGATGGTCGGGGTGCTCTCCGGCGGATCGCCGCTGCGGCGAGGGCTGCGCCAGCTCGCCATCGGCTTCGGCGCGGCCGCCGTCACGTACGGGCTCGGGCTGCTGTTCGGCGTCGGCGTGGCCTGATCGTCCCGTCTCAGACCACGCCGACGCGGCGCCTCAGGCGTCGACCGGCTGCTGGGCCCAGAGGTCGGGCCCGAACACCTCGTAGTTGATCCGCTCGGCGGGCACGCCGCGCGCGATCAGCGTGTGACGGGCCGCCTGCATGAACGGCAGCGGTCCGCACATGAACACGGTGGCGCCGCTGGGCAGGTCGACCTCGCTGAGGTCCATGAACCCGGGCAGCGCGGGGTGCAGCGTGGGGGCCTGCTCGGCCTCCAGCTCGTACCAGTTCTGCGCCCGCGCGTCACTCATCGCGAGCACCTGGCGGCGCAGGGATGAGTACAGGGCGTGCGTGTCGTGCGCGCGGTCGGCGTGGAACAGACGGACGGTGCGCTCCGGCTGGCGGCGGGACAGATCCTCGAGGATCGCGGCGACCGGGGTGATGCCGATGCCGGCGGACACCAGTACCAGGGGAGTCTCGGCGTCGTCCAGCACGACGTCGCCCGAGGGCTGGGACAGCTCCAGGATCGTGCCGGGCATCGCGTGCTCGTGCAGCCAGGTGGAGACCTGGCCGTCGGGAGCCCCTGCGATGCCGTGCACGCGCTTGACGGTCACGCGCAGCGCGTCCCCGCGCGGACCGGAGGAGATCGTGTATTGGCGCGGCTGGCGGGAGCCGTCGGGCAGATCCACCGCGATCGCGACGTACTGTCCGGTGCGGTGCGCGGGCGTGGTCCCCTCGACGGGGGCGAGCACGAGCGAGAAGATGCTCTCCGACTCCTCGACGCGCTCGACGACCCGATAGCGCCGCCACGGCTGCTCGGGATCCGTGCCCCCGAGGGCGTACAGGCGCGCCTCCTCCGCGATCAGCGCGGTGGCGAACAGCCAGTACACCTCGTCCCAGGCGGCGCGGACCTCCGCGGTCACCGCGTCGCCGAGGACGGTGCCGACCGCGTCCAGGAGGTGCGTGCCGACGATCGTGTACTCGCTCGGCTTGATCCCGAGCGACACGTGCTTGTGCGCGATGCGGTTCAGGACGGGGGTGAAGTCGGGCGCATCCGGGTCGATCAGCTGCACCGCGAACGCCACCACCGAGGCGGCGAGCGCCTTCGGCTGCTCGCCGATGGCCTGGTTGGCGCGGTTGAACACCCGCAGCAGCTCCGGATGCGCGGCGAACATCGACGGATAGAAGACGCGCGTGATCTCCTCGGCGTGTGCGGCGACCACCCCTGCGGTGGCGGAGACGATCTCCCGGGATGCGGGCGAGAGCTGCATGACGAACCTTCCTTGTTGGAGTGGTGTGTCCTTCGAGTCTTGAAGGCTTCGGCCGCGCCCGCAGGGTTTTTCACCGGAGAAATGCCGGCACGGCCGCGCGGACCGGCATAGGCTCGTGGCATGCCCCGTCGTGTCGGTGACTTCCGCGGCCTGAGCCAGCCGAATCGGCTGCGCCTGATGCGCGCGATCCAGCGCCGGCCCGGAATCCGTGCCGACGAGCTCGCGGAGGAGTGCGGGATCCCCCTGAACACGACGCGTGATCACCTCCGCGTGCTGGAGGACGAGGGACTGATCAGCGGCGAGCGGATCCGGACGGGAACGCGGGGGCGTCCGCCGGTCGGCTACCGCGCGGTCGGCGCGGCGACCAGCACCGACGCGGCCCGTGCCCGTGTGGAGGCCGCGCAGCGACAGGGCGCGGTGTTGCGCCGGATGACCAGCGGGGCCGCGGAGGTGGCGGATGAACCGGCTCAGGCGCAGCTGGACGTGCTCTGGCAGCACCTCGACGACAGCGGTCTGGAGCCCGTCGTGGACGCGCCGGGGCTGAGCATCGACCTCGCGCCCTGCCGGTTCCACGACCTGATCGACGGCGACGCCGGACTCGTGTGCGCCGTGCATGCGCGCCTCGTCGGCGATGTGCTCGCCCAGGTCGACGGCCCGCTCGCGCTCAAGCGCGTGGAGCCGTTCGTGACGCCGCACCGCTGCGTCGTCTCGCTGACGCTGCGCACGCGTAGCGCCTGAGGCGCCGACGACGAAGGCCCCGGATCCTGTGTGATCCGGGGCCTTCGACCTACCGTGCGCGAGGGGGGACTTGAACCCCCACGCCCTATGCGGGCACTAGCACCTCAAGCTAGCGCGTCTACCTATTCCGCCACCCGCGCTGGTGTTTTTCGGCTGTTCCCAACCGAGGAATGAGACTATCACGTAACGCGTGCGCCCTCGAACCACGGCGCACGTCGGGCGCGTCGTGCGGGTTCGATAGCCTGGACGCATGCCCCAGTCGGATGCCGAACTTCCCGAGGTCGCGCGGATCGCCGCCGATCTCATCCGCTTCGACACGTCCAATTTCGGCGGCGGCGACGCGAAGGGCGAACGGGAGGCGGCCGAGTACGTGGGCGCGTACCTGGAGTCCCTCGGTCTGCAGCCCGAGTACTACGAGCCGATCCCGCGCCGGACCAACGTCATGGCACGGGTGCCCGGACGGGACAGGGGCAAGCCCGCGCTCGTCGTGCACGGCCACCTCGACGTCGTGCCGGCCATGGCGGGCGACTGGAGCGTGGATCCCTTCGCCGGGATCGTGCAGGACGGCATGCTGTGGGGCCGTGGCGCCGTGGACATGAAGAACATGGACGCCATGATCCTCACCTCGGTCGCGGAGATCCTCCGCGCCGGGGAGCAGCCGGAGCGCGACCTCATCCTGGTGTTCTTCGCCGATGAGGAGAACGGCGGCGTCGAGGGCTCCGCGCTCGTCGTGCAGAACCGTCCGGAGTGGTTCGCCGGCGCCACCGAGGCGATCAGCGAGGTCGGCGGGTACTCGATCCCCGTCGGCGACCGGCGCGCGTACCTGCTGCAGGTGGGGGAGAAGGCCCTGCTCTGGCTCCGCCTGATCGCGACGGGGCGCGCCGGGCACGGCAGCCGCTTCCACCCGGACAACGCCGTCACGAAGCTGGCGGAGGCGGTTGCGGCGGTCGGGCGCACGCCCTGGCCGATCCAGCTCACCGACACGACCCGCGACTTCCTGGACCGGATGAGCGCGCTCACCGGGCTCCCCGTCGACGACCCCGATGCGATTGCGGCGGCCGCGGGTCCTGCCGAGGCGTTCCTGCGCTCCACGCTGCGCACCACCACGAACCCGACCGTGCTGCAGGCGGGCTACAAGCACAACGTCATCCCGGAGCGCGCCGAAGCGCTCATCGACGTGCGCGTGATCCCGGGCATGGAGGAGGAGGTCCTCGCGCAGCTCCGCGACCTCGTCGGCGACGACATCGAGCTCGAGATGGTGGTGCAGGACATCGGCATGGAGACGCCGTTCGCCGGTCCGCTCGTCGATGCGATGGTCGCCGCCCTCGGCCGGCACGACCCCGGCGTTCCGGTGATCCCCTACCTGCTCGGCGCCGGCACCGACAACAAGGCGCTCGCGTTCCTGGGCATCACCGGCTACGGCTTCGCCCCGCTCCAGCTGCCCGCCGACCTCGACTTCACCGGAATGTTCCACGGCGTCGACGAGCGTGTGCCGGTCGAGTCGCTGGTGTTCGGCCAGCGCGTGCTGACCGACCTCCTGCGCACGTACTGACCGACCCGCGCGCGCCAGCGCACGACGCGAAAGCGATCCATGCACCTTCTCGAAGCCATCTTCCTCGGGATCGTGCAGGGACTCACCGAGTTCCTGCCGATCTCCTCCAGCGCGCACCTGCGCATCGTGGGCGCGTTCCTCCCGAGCGCCCAGGATCCGGGTGCCGCCTTCACCGCGATCACGCAGATCGGTACGGAGGCGGCCGTCGTCGTGTTCTTCTGGCGCGACATCGTCCGCATCGTCGGCCGCTGGTGGTCCGCCCTGCTCGGACGCATCCCGCGGAACGACCCGGATGCGCGGATGGGGTGGCTGATCATCATCGGCAGCATCCCGATCGTCGTGCTGGGCCTGGTGTTCAAGGACCAGATCGAGACGGTGTTCCGTTCGCTGTGGCTGGTCGCGATCATGCTCATCGTGTTCGGCGTGCTGCTCGGCGTCGCGGACGCGATCGGCACCCGCCAACGCTCGCTCAAGGACCTGACGCTGGGGCACGGCGTCGTGTACGGGCTCGCACAGTCGCTGGCGCTGATCCCCGGCGTGTCCCGCTCCGGCGGCACCATCACCGCGGGCCTCCTGCTGGGATACTCGCGCGAGGCCGCCGCACGCTACGCGTTCCTGCTCGCGATCCCGGCCGTGTTCGGATCCGGCGTCTACCAGGCGGTGAAGAGCATCGGCGAGCCGAGCGTGTTCTCCGCCGGGGAGACCCTCGCGGCCACGGGCATCGCCTTCGTGGTGGGTCTGGGCGTGATCGCGTTCTTCATGCGCTGGATCTCGCAGCGCAGCTTCCTGCCGTTCGTGATCTACCGGATCGCGCTCGGCATCGTCCTGATCGTGCTGCTCGCGATGGGCGTGATCGCTCCCTGACCGGGGCCGGCGCGTCGACGGGCGGCTCAGCGCTTGTGCGGCTCTCCGGGGCCCTCGCCGTTGTGGCGGAAGAAGCGCTCGAACGCCTGCGCGATGGCCTCGCCGGAGGCGTCGGGGGACTCCCAAGTGTCGCGCTTGCTCTCCAGCTGCGCGATGTACGCGGCCATCTCCTCGTCTTCCGCGGCGGCCGCGTCGATCGTGGCCTCCCACATCGCGGCCTCGGTGGCGAGCGTGCCCCGGGGGACGTCGACGCCGGTGACCTCGTGCAGGCGGTCCAGCAGGGCGAGCGTGGCCTTGGGCGACGTGCCGCCGGTCTGCACGTAGTGCGGGACGTTGGCCCACAGCGAAAGCGCCGGGATGCCGGCCCGCTCGGCGGCGTCGTCGAGGGCGGAGAGGATGCCGATCGGCCCCTCGTAGGAGGAGCGATCGATGCCGAGGGCCTCGCGCACCTCGGCGCTCTCGCTCGAGGCGAAGATCGAGATGGGACGGGTGTGCGGCACGTCGGACAGCATCGCGCCGAGCGTGACGAAGCCGGTGATGTCCTCGCTCAGCGCGGAGTCGATGAACTCCGCGCTGAAGGCCTGCCAGGCACGGGCGGGCTCGGTTCCGGTCAGCAGCCACAGGCGCGGCTCGGCGTCGTTCGCCGTGCCGGTCGGGCGCTGCATCCGCGCCGAGGGCCAGCGCAGGGTGCGGCTGCCGTCCGCATCGCGCTCCAGCGTCGGACGGGCCCACTGATAGTCGAAGTAGAGCTCGGGATCCACGGCGTGCACGAGCTCGTATCCGCCGTCGTCGATCTGCTCGGCGGCGGCCGACGCGGCCTCACCCGCGTCGTTCCAGCCGTCGAAGGCGGCGACGAGGATCCGGGATCCGAGAACCTGCACGGTGCTCCTTCCTGCGGCGGGCGGTGCCGCGCGTTCCGTCCAGGCTAGTCCCGCCACAGGGCGGGAGGCGGTGCGTCGGTACGATGGAGGCGTGAATCAGCATCCCCGCGCGGTCCTCTGGGACATGGACGGAACCCTTGTCGACACCGAGCCGTATTGGATGGACGCCGAAACCGAGCTCATCGAGTCGTTCGGCGGCACCTGGACCCACGAGCAGGCGCTGCAGCTGGTCGGCAACGGCCTGATCGACAGCGCGATCATCCTGCAGGGCGCGGGCGTGCAGATGGGCGCCCAGGAGATCGTCGACGAGCTGACCGAGCGCGTCCGGGTGCGTCTTCAGCAGGACGGCGTGCCGTTCCGCCCCGGCGCCAGGGAGCTGCTTCGCGAGCTGCGCGCCGACGGCGTGCGCACGGCCCTCGTGACCATGTCGCTGCGGCGCATGGCGGAGGACATCGTGTCGCTGATCGGCTTCGACGCCTTCGACGTCGTCGTCGGGGGTGACGACGTGGAGCGCCCGAAGCCCTTCCCAGATCCGTATCTGCAGGCCGCGGACGCCCTCGGCGTCGACATCGCCGACGCGGTGGTGCTGGAGGACTCTCGCACCGGGCTGCAGGCGGCGGTGTCCTCGCGCGCGGTCGCGATCGGCGTGCCGCACATGGTGCAGCTCGACGGACTCGGTGCCGACGCGATCTGGGACACCCTCTCCGGCCGCGGCGTGGCCGACCTCGCCGCCGAGTTCGCCCGCGCGCGCTCGCCCCGGACGGAGGCCGCGCTGTGACCGTCCAGCGCCCCAGCGGGCCGTTCCGCGAAGGGGACCGCGTGCAGCTGACCGGGCCCAAGGGCCGGATGCACACCATCACGCTCCGGGCGGACGGCGAGCTGCACACGCACCACGGCGTGCTGCGCCACCGGGATCTCATCGGGCTGCCGGACGGATCCGTCGTCGCCAACAGCTCAGGCAACGAGTACCTCGCGCTGCGGCCGCTGCTGCGCGACTTCGTGATGTCCATGCCGCGCGGCGCGGCCATCGTCTACCCGAAGGATGCGGCGCAGATCGTCACGCAGGCGGACATCTTCCCCGGCGCGACCGTGGTCGAGGCGGGTGTCGGATCCGGCGCCCTCTCGCTCTCCCTGCTGCGCGCGATCGGACCGAGCGGACGACTGGTGTCGTTCGAGCGCAGAGAGGACTTCGCCGAGGTCGCGGGGGCCAACGTCGAGACGTTCCTCGGCGAGTTCCCCGACTCGTGGCGCATCGTCGTGGGTGACCTCCAGGAGGAGCTTCCCACACAGTTCGACTCCGGGACCGTGGACCGCGTGGTGCTCGACATGCTCGCACCCTGGGAGTGCATCGACGCGGTCGCCGAGGCGCTCGCCCCGGGCGGCGTGGTGCTCTGCTACGTCGCCACCGCGACGCAGCTCTCCCGCGTTGCCGAGTACGTGCGCGGGACGGGCCTGTTCACCGAGCCCGAGGCGTCCGAGACCATGGTGCGCGGCTGGCACGTCGAGGGTCTCGCCGTGCGTCCGGATCACCGCATGGTCGCCCACACCGGGTTCCTGATCACCGCACGCCGGCTCGCGCCCGGTGCGATCCCGCCCGACGTGAAGCGCCGCGCCGCGAAGAAGCCCAGCTACGGCGACGTGGATGTGGAGGCGTGGACCCCCGGCGCCGTGGGCGACCGCGAGATCACCGACAAGAACCTGCGCAAGCGGGTGCGCGAGGCGCAGCGCGCTGCCGGCGGGGCACGGCTCGCCGCATCCCACGACGCGGGCGAGGAAGGGACGGAGCAGGAGCATCCGTCCGCTTAGACTGGAGCGCGTGCGTAAGACTGCCGCTGCTCTGATCACCCTCGGCCTCGCCGCCCTCGCCCTGGCCGGCTGCTCCGCCGGACCCTCGTTCGCGGGTCAGGCCTGCTCGGCGAAGACGACCTCGTCCGTCCTCACGAACTCCGTGACGGTGAAGGGCGACTTCGGCTCCGCCCCGAAGGTGACGTTCGCCACCCCGACCAAGGTGCAGAGGGCGAGCGTCGACGACCTGATCACGGGAACCGGTACCGCGATCACGGCGAAGAACCAGCCGATCCTCATCGATGTCGCGCTGTACGACAGCAACACGGGCCAGTCGCTCGGCAGCACCGGCTTCGATGACTCGACCCAGGTCGCCGACATCAACACGTGGGACTCGCAGCTGAAGACCCTCGGCGACGCGCTGGGCTGTGCGACGGCGGGCTCCCGGCTGCTCGTCGGCTTCCCCGCGGGCACGGTCTCCGAGGGCGGCGCCGTCGCCGTCGTCGACGTGCGGAAGGTCTTCCTCCCGCACGCGGAGGGCTCGCTGGAGTACAACGACGCGCTCGGTCTGCCGACCGTGGTGCGCGCCCCCGACGGGCGTCCCGGCATCATCATCCCGGACGCCGCGAAGCCGGCCAAGCAGATCACGCAGACCCTCATCCGCGGCACCGGCCCGAAGCTGACCACGGCCGACGTCGTGCGCGTGCAGCTCACCAGCGTGGACTGGGACACCCGCAAGGTGCTGAGGACCACCTGGGATTCGGAGTCGGTCGCGATCTCCGCCGCGGGCCTCGAGGGCCAGACCGTCGGGTCCCAGGTGCTCCTGGTGGTCCCGCCCGCGGACGCGACGCAGAGCACGGGCTCGGACGGCAGCGGCACCCAGGCGATCGTCGTCGACATCCTCGGCATCGACACCTCCGCGGCCGCGACCTCGGGGCAGTAGATGGCGGAACGGATCCCCGCGGAGGAGCGCCTGACGAATCTCGTCGTGGCGCTCATGGCCACGGAGATCGGTCTGACGAAGCAGCAGATCCTCGCCTCGGTCTCGGGGTACCGCCAGCGCGCCGAGGGCAAGGCCGATGCGCTGGACAAGATGTTCGAGCGCGACAAGGACGAGCTCCGCTCTCTCGGCATCCCGATCGAGACTCTCGGTGACCACGCCGACCCGAATGATCTCCGGGAGGCGCGCTATCGCATTCCCAAAGCGGAATACGACCTGCCCGTCGACATCGAGTTCACCCCCGCCGAGCTGGCAGTGCTGCGCCTCGCCGGCAGCGTGTGGAGCGAGGAGTCGCTCTCCGCGGACGCTCAGGCGGGCGTCCGCAAGATCCGCGCCCTCGGCATCGACGTGGACGAGCCGATCATCGGCTTCGCCCCGCGCATCACGGCGCGCGATGCGGCCTTCGCCCCGCTGCAGGGTGCGATCGAGCGCAGTGTCGCCGTCTCCTTCGACTACCTGAAGCCGGGGGAGGAGTCGCCTCGGAGACGGCGGGTGCAGCCCCTGGCGCTGGTCGAGTACGAGGCGCGCTGGCACGTGTTCGGACGCGACGTCGACGCCGACGGCGACCGGATGTTCCTGCTCGCCCGCATCGTGGGGGACGTGACGGTGACCTCGGACGCGTTCCCCGCCGAGCTGCGCGAGGGCGCCGGCGAGCGTGCGCTGGCGAGCCTGGACGCGGTGGCCGCAGCGCACTCCGCGCTGCTCGAGGTGACGCCGGGGACCGAGGCCGCGCTGCGGCTGGGGCGCCGTGCGGAATCGGCGCCGCAGGGGATCCGGGTGCCCTACGTGGATCTGCACATCCTCGCCGACGAGCTCGCCTCGTACGGCCCCGAGGTCCGCGTCGTCGAACCCGCCGTGCTCCGCGATGCTGTGGTCGCGCGCCTGCGGGCGGCGGCAGCCGCGCACTCCGACGTGAAGGCGGGTGCCTGATGCCCCCGCGCCGACCCCTGCTCAGCTCCGATCGGGTGCGCGCCTACCTCACTCTCGTGCCGTACCTGCTCGAGCGCGGCGAGGTGTCGCTGGCCGAGGCCGCGGCCGAGTTCGACATGTCGGAGCCGCAGATGCGGGCGATGGTGGAGAAGCTGACCGTGATCGGCCTGCCCGGTGACGAAGGCTATTGGCAGGCGCCGCAGGAGCTGTTCGACATCAACTGGGATCTGCTCGACGAGCAGGGGATCATCGAGATCACCAACGACGTGGGGCTGCGCCGGGTGCCCAAGTTCACGGCGCGCGAGGCCGCGGCGCTCGTGGCGGGGCTGCAGCTCGCCTCGGCGGTGCCGGGCGTGGCGTCGTCGGCCGTCGTGCAGGGGCTGATCGCGAAGCTGTCGCGGGGCGCCGCCGGGATTCCGGCCGACGTCATCGTGGCGCCGGGGCCGGTCGACGAGGTGCGCACCGTCGTCGCCACGGCGCTCAAGAAGCGCGTCGCGGTGGCGTTCACCTACCGCGCACCGGATGCGGCGCCGACCACGCGCACCGTGGATCCCGTCACGGTGCTCATCACGAACGGGCAGTGGTACCTGCAGGGCTGGTG
>JAFDWP010000087.1 GCA_018268435.1 Actinomycetota bacterium | reverse complement strand
TGGTGCAGCTGCGAGACCCCGAACCGGTCGGCCTCGAGCACGATCATGGTCGAGGCGTTCGGCACGTCGACCCCGACCTCGATCACCGTGGTCGCCACGAGCAGGTCGATGTCGCCCCGCGCGAACGACTGCATGATCGCGTCCTTCTCCTCCGCGGGCATCCGGCCGTGCAGGCCGGCGATGCGCACCGAGCCCAGCGTGGGGTGCGTGGTGAGCGCGGCCATCAGCTGGACGACGCCCCACTTCGGCCCGCGACTCTCCTCCTCGTCGGCGAACGTCTCCTGATCCGCCTCCGCGGCGCCGTCGTCGGTGTCGATCGCCGCACACACCGCGAACACCTGCCGCCCCTGCGCGATCTCCTCCGCGGCGCGCGCGAACACGCGCGCGAACCAGCCCGGATGATCGGCGAGCGGGGCGACGAAGGTCTGGATCCCGGCCCGGCCGCTGGGCATCGTACGGATCACCGAGGTGTCGAGGTCGCCGAACACCGTCATCGCGACCGTGCGCGGGATCGGCGTCGCTGTGAGCACGAGGGCGTGCGGGCTCGTCCCCTTCGCACGCAGGGCCTCGCGCTGCTCCACGCCGAACCGGTGCTGCTCATCGACGACCACGAGGCCGAGGTCCGCGAAGGTGGTCTTCTCCCCCAGCAGCGCGTGCGTGCCGACGACGATGAGCGCCTGCCCCGCCGCCACGCGGAGCGCGGCCTTGCGCCGTTCCGGGGCCGACATCTGGCCGGTGAGCAGGGTCGGCATCACGAGCGGGGCGAGCTGGGGCCCCAGCATCTTCGTGATCGAGCGGAGGTGCTGCGCCGCGAGCACCTCGGTGGGGGCGATGAGTGCCGCCTGTCCCCCGGATTCCGCGACCTGCAGCATCGCGCGCAGCGCCACAAGCGTCTTGCCGGATCCGACCTCGCCCTGCACCAGCCGGTTCATCGGCGCGCCGCCGATGAGGTCCGCCGCGATCGTCGCCCCCACCGCCTGCTGATCGGGCGTCAAAGCGAACGGCAGCGCGGCGTCGAAGCGCTCGAGCAGGCCGCCCGCCTTCGCGGGACGGGCCGTGGCGTCCAGCATGCGCACCAGGTGGCGCTGCTGCATGAGGGCGGTCTGCAGCGTGAGCGCCTCCTGCATGCGCAGGGTGCGGATGGCGGGCGCGATCTCCTCCTTGCCGGCGGGGCGGTGCACCCGTTCGAGCGCGGTGCGGGCGTCGAGCAGACCCTCCTCGCGACGCACGGCGTCGGGCAGGGGCTCCGCCACCGGACCGAGATCGTCCAGCACCGTGCCGATCATCTTCTCGATCTGCCAGGTGGTGAGGCTCGCCGTGGCGGGGTAGATCGGCAGCGGAGTGGCGACCATGACATCGGCCTGGGTGCGTGCGCGCAGCTCGTCGTCGAACATCTCGTACTGCGGGTGCGCGAACTGCGTCACCCCGCGGTAGTCGCCCACCTTGCCGGTGAAGACGCCGCGGCGGCCGACGCGCAGCTCCTTCTCGCGCCACTCCAGTTGACCCCGGTACTTCGCGAAGAAGGTCAGCACCATCCGCCCGACGCCGTCTCCGATGTCGACGGTCATCATCGCGCCGCGACGGTTCTTCATGTCGCGCACGCTCACCGACATCACCTCGGCGACGATCGTCACGGTCTCGCCCTTCGGCAGATCGAGGATCGGGGTGAGCTCGCCGCGGTTGGCGTAGCGGCGCGGGTAGTGCGTGAGCAGATCCACGACCGTCGACATCCCGAAGGCCTTCTGCAGGGTCTTCGCATTGCCGTCGCCCACCGCCACGGCGAGCGGCGAATCGAGGCGGAGCGGCATGCTCAGAAGTCTAGGACGGGGCGCGGACAGGTCAGCCCGCGAGGAAGGCGAGCGCCGCCTCGCGGAACACCCGGGATCCGGGAGCGTTGAAGTGGTGACGTCCGGGGATCTCGACGAATGTGCCCTGCGGCGAAGCCTCGGCCAGACGGCGCGACCCCTCGATGATCGCGTCGTCGGATCCGGTGGCGAACAGGATCGGCTGGCCCGGGGCGGTCGCCGGGTCCGGGTCGATCGTGCGGGCCTCCCCGCGCATGCCGAGGGCGAGGGCGAGCATCACCTCGAGATCGTTGCCGGGCACGCGCTCGGTGAGTGCGATGTAGTCGCGTGTGGAGGCGTCGGAGACCGGCGTGCGGTCCGCGATGTAGCGGCGCGCCTCTTCGACGTCGAGCCGCTCCAGCGGTCTGCCGTCCGGGATTCCGCCGAGCACCGCGCGCGGGATGCGGTCCCCGAGATCCCGCAGCACCTCCCAGCCGACGCGGCCGCCCAGCGAGTAGCCGACGTAGAGCGCCTCGTCGACGAGGTAGGTGTCGAGCACCTGCTCGATGTCGGCGGCCAGGATCCGCATCCGGTAGTCCTCGGGCTGATGCGGTTTCTCACTGGCGCCGTGGCCGCGCTGGTCGATGCCGAGCACCCGGTAGCCGGCGTGCTCGAGCATCCGCGCCCACCCGGTGAGCACCCAGTTGTCCTGCGTGCTGGAGGCGAAGCCGTGCACGAGCACGACGACGGGCGCGTCCGGGTCGCCCCAGGAATACGTCGCGAGGGCCACCCCGTCGCCCACTTCGATGATCTGAGGGTGGGGCATGCTGGTCAG
Source organism: Actinomycetota bacterium (assembly GCA_018268435.1). Classification (GTDB taxonomy): domain Bacteria; phylum Actinomycetota; class Actinomycetes; order Actinomycetales; family Microbacteriaceae; genus Microbacterium. The sequence goes on along the minus strand of JAFDWP010000087.1, from coordinate 38,381 downwards.
TTCTGCGAGAGGTTCGGCCACACCCCCATCCTGCCCCTCCCGCGACGCCGGCGGCAGATCCGCAGCACCCCTCGCGGCGCATAGGGTGAACGGGTGACGAGAATCATCGCGGGCTCCGCCGGCGGCACCCGCCTGGACGTCCCGGGACAGGGCACCCGCCCGACGAGCGACCGGGTGCGCGAGTCGCTGTTCGGAGCGCTCGAGTCGATGGATGCGATCGACGGCGCGCGCGTGCTCGACCTGTATGCGGGATCCGGAGCGCTCGGGCTGGAGGCCCTCAGCCGGGGCGCGCGCAGCGCCGTGCTCGTCGAGCGAGCGCGCGCCGCCGCGACCGTGATCCGCCGCAACGCGGCCGCGGTGCACAAGGCTCTCGTCGCGTCGTCGGGCGGCGAAAGCGCGGTGGAGGCCGCCGTCGTCGAGAGCACGGTGCACGCTTATCTGGGGCGGACGGCGGGACCCTTCGACCTGGTGTTCACCGATCCCCCCTACGACCAGTCCGACGCGGACATGACCGCCGACCTGGCCGCGCTGACGCCGCTGCTCTCCGCGGACGCCGTCGTCGTCATCGAACGGGCGCGGCGGGCGACGGCCCCGGACCTCGACGCCGCGGGGCTCGCGCTGATCCGCGAGCGCTCCTACGGCGATACCGCGCTGTGGTGGGCGGAGCCCGCGGCGTCCTCCCCCGCGTCGCGGTAGGGATCCCAGCCGAGCGGCCCGACCGGCTCCCCGTCGTACAGCACCGGTGCGCCGTCCACGGCCGCGACCACCGACCCGATCCGGCGGAATCCCGGCGGCAGTGCGCCCGCCGGGAACGTCGCCAGCAGCGCGTGGTCCTCGCCGCCGGCCAGCGCCCGCCGCGGGTGCGCACCGAGGGCGCTCGACTCGAACGCGATGGTGACCCGGGAGGCCTCTGCCATCCGTCCGGCATCCAGCGCGAGCCCGTCGGAGACGTCCATCATCGCCGTCGCGCCGGCGATCGCGGCCACGGGCCCGAGCCCGATCGGAGGCACCGGACGCAGCTGAGCCGCGATCGCCTCCGCCTCGCCATCGGCGAGCACGGCGGGGTCCACGGGTGCCGCCGAGCCGTCGGGATGGAAGCGCCCGAACAGCACCGCGAGGCCGTGCGCGGCGTGCCCCATCTCCCCGGCGATCGCGACATCGTCGCCGACCCGGGCGCCGGCCCGAGTGACCGCGGCGCGCCCCTCCAGATCCCCGAGCGCGGTGACCGCGATCATGAGCGTCGCGGACACGGTGAGATCGCCGCCCACGACCGCGCATCCCGGGGCGAGCGCCGCGCACGCGTCGCGGAAGCCGTCGGCGAGGGCCGCCACGAACGAGACACGACGCTCCTTGGGCACAGCGAGGGCGACGAGCAGCGCGGTCGGGCGGGCCCCCATGGCCGCGATGTCGGCGAGGTTGACCGCGGCCGACTTCCAGCCGAGGTCGTAGCCGGTCGACCACGCCGCGCGGAAGTCCGGCCCCTCGACCAGCGTGTCGGTGGTCGCGACGACGGAGCCGGAGGGGGAGGCGATGACCGCGGCGTCGTCGCCCGGGCCGAGCAGCGTGTCTCGTGCCGGCGGCGTCCGCGCCAGGATCGTCCGCAGCACGTGGCCCTCGCTGACCTCGCCGATCATCGGATCGTCGGATCCGGGCGTCTGTGCGGCCGCATCGGGTCCGGGAGCTGAGAGGTCCACCATGCTGTCAACGGTAGCCTGGAGGGATGCTCCGTCGTCTCTCCGTCGCCACCGTCCTCGTGCTCGCGGCGGCCGCGCTGGCCGGCTGCAGCTCGACTGTGCACCTCGACCCGGCGGACGATGCCAACGACCCGCGCTGCGCCGACGTGACCGTGCGGCTGGCGAACGTGCCGTCGATCGACGGGCACGACCGCCGGTGGACGGACGCCCAGGCGACAGCCGCCTGGGGTGACCCGTCCGTGGTGCTGCTCACGTGCGGCCTGCCCGAGGCGGAGCCGACCAGCACCCTGCAGTGCATCTCGCTGCAGGGCATCGACTGGCTCGTGGACGACTCGAAGAGCCCGTACCTCACGCTCACCACGTACGGCCGTAAGCCGGCGGTGCAGCTGTTCATCAACAGCAAGCCGGACGAGCCGAACAAGGGTGTGAGCGCCAACGACGTGATCGGCAACAAGAGCCTGGCTGCGGCGATCGCCACGATCCCGGCCACGCACCAGTGCACGGAACGCCCCGGCCCCGACGCGACGCCCACCCCCAGCCCGGTCGGCTGACCGGCGGCATCCGCTCAGCGACGCAGGCCCACCGCGGCCTGTTCCGGAATCGCCCCCTGATCCGCATCGCTCCACGGGCGCTGCAGCGCGAGCTCCGCGAGCGCGGGGATCCAGAGGAGGGCGCCGAGCTGGATCGTCAGCCACGCGTGGAACGGCGTGCTGACGCCGACGGTGACCGCCGCGGCGATCGGCACGGCCCCCAGGAGCACCAGCGAGGCGATCCCCGTGAGCAGCCGGACCCAGCGCCTGCCGCGACCGGAGAACAGGAAGCCCACGCCGATCCAGGCGCCCAGCAGGGGAAGGGTCGCCGGATCCGCCGCCATCGCGAGCGGCGCAAGGGTGAGCCAGGCGGCTCCCCGCCGCCGACCCGCGATCCTCCGCGCGAACGCCCACCCGAACAGGGCGCCCATGATCGTCCCCGGGACGAGGATGAAGCCGAAGGTGCCCAGCCAGTGGAAGTCCGACTCGAATCCCGCGAGCTGCGCCATCATCCCGCGCATCGAGGCCGCCCAGGCCAGCCCGCCGACGGCACCGACGACGATCGCCGCCGGGAACTCCCGCTGTGCGCTCTTCGGCATGGCTCCCGCTCCCTTCGCTGCCGCGGCCTGCGACACGCTGTCGTTCTATCAGGGAACGGATCCGCGCACGGGATCGTTTCCGCTGCGGAAACAGGCGGGTTCGTCAGCGGTGCGCCACGTGCGCGGCGCGCGTGATCGTCTCGGTGAAGTCCACGAACAGCGCGATCATCGCGAGCAGCTCGGCCCGGGTGTCGTCCGCGCGGTGGTGCATCTGGTACCAGCACACGGGCACGCCGTCGAGCGGCACCGGCTTCAGCGCGGGAGGCAGCGCCGCGACCAGCGCCGCGGGGACCACGGTGATTCCCGGCCCGGTCAGCAGCTGTCCGGCGACATCCGACGTACGCGAGGCCGGCAGGCGGACGAGCGAGGCCTCGGCGAGCGGTCGGACATCGGCGAGCACGAAGGGATCCATATAGCTCGGCGGGAGCTCCGGCGAGTACAGCAGCGGCTGGCGGGCGAACTCCGCCACCGGGACGCTGCGCCGGTGCGTGTACGGATGCCCGGTCGGAACCAGACCGACCCGGCGCAGCTCACCGAGCCTCGTCGAGGTCACGCCCTCCGCGTCCGACACGCCGAACGTGAGCACGGCGTCCACGACACCGGCGGTGAGGTCGTGATCCAGCCGCTCGAACGTGGTCGGCACCAGGACCACACCGACCCCCGGGTGCGCATGCGAGAGCGCGAGTTCGAGCGTCGCGAGTGCGGCCGGCATGAGCGGGGCCACCGCATCCACGCCCGCGGGGAAGGCCACCCGCAGCCGCTGCGCGGGCTCCGCCCCGGCAGCGAGCTGCGCGGCCTGAGCCGCTTCCAGCACCCGCGGCGCGAATTGGAGGAACCGGCGCCCCGCCGCCGTGAGTCCGATGACGCCGCCGGAGTCCCGTTCGATGAGTGGGATCCCGAGTTCGGCCTCGAGCCGCTGCAGCCGCTTGGTGACGGCCGAGATCGACACGCCGAGCTCGGCCGCCGCATGGCCGAAATGCCGGTGCCGCACGACGGCGAGGAAGGTGGTCAGCTCGACGATGTCCATCGAGACCTCCTCGGCGCGGGTGCGGCAGAGCGCCAGGATGCCCCTTCGGGCACGGTCGCGCAAGACCTCCGCGTCAGCGGCGCAGGCCCGCCTCGATGAGCTCGGTGATGAGGTCGCGATAGGTCAGCCCCGACGCGATCCAGCACTTGGGGAACATCGAGATCGGCGTGAACCCGGGCATGGTGTTCAGCTCGTTGACCACCAGCGTGCCCTCCGCCGTGAGGAACATGTCCACACGTGCGAGCCCGCGACCGTCGACGGCCTCGAAGGCGCGGATCCCGGCGTCCTGGATCGCACCGATCTCCGCATCCGCGAGGACGGCAGGGCAGACCACGTCCACGCCGTCGCCGCCGAGGTACTTGCCCTCGAAGTCGTAGAAGCCGCGGGACGTCAGCACGATCTCCCCCGGTACCGAGGCCCGCGGGCCCTCGGCGCCCTCGAGGATGGCGACCTCGATCTCCCGGCCGACGACGCCGGTCTCCACGAGCACCTTGTCGTCCTCGGCCAGCGCGATCCGCATCGCCTCGTCGAACTCGGCCGCATCGGTCACCTTGGAGACGCCGACGCTGGATCCGGCACGGGCCGGCTTCACGAACAGCGGAAGGCCGAGCCCCGCGGCCGCCGCGCGCACGGCCGCCGGGTCCTGCGCCCACTCCCGCGCGCGCACCGTGATCCACGGCGCCACGGCGATCCCCGCCGCCTGCAGGGCGACCTTCATGAAGTGCTTGTCCATGCACAGCGCGGAGTCGAGCACTCCGCCGCCGGCGTACGGCACCTCGAGGGTGTCGAAGTAGCCCTGCAGGGTGCCGTCCTCGCCGTGCGGGCCGTGCAGCAGCGGCAGCACCACGTCGATCGGTCCCAGATCCTCGACCGCGCCGTCGGCGCGCGTCACGCGCAGCGTGCGGACACCGCCGGGCTCCGGCCACTGGATGCGGGTGCCGTTGTCGGCCACCTCGGGCAGATGTGCGGCATCGAGCGGGAACTTGTCCGGCTCGTCGTCCTCGAGCACGAACGCGCCGGAGCGGGTGATCCCGACGGGGATGACGTCGTAGCGCTCCCGGTCAAGGGCGCGCAGCACCCCGCCCGCCGTGGCGGAGCTGATCGAATGCTCGCTGGAGCGCCCGCCGAAGAGCACCACCACCGTCTGCTTGTCCATTGCCCGTCCCTTCCCCCTGAGGGGTGTCGTCGTCGGTGGTCAGATGGGGAGCGATGTCGCGCGGATCCATGGCGCCGTCCAGCACCATCTTCACCTGCTCGACGATCGGCATCTCCACCCCGGCGGCGCGGGCGAGCTGCAGGACCGGCGCGACAGACGCGAGTCCCTCGGCCGTCTGCTGCATCTGCTTGACCACGTCCTGGAAGCTGTATCCCTGGCCGAGCAGGCGCCCGGCCGTGTTGTTGCGGCTGAGCGGCGACTGGCACGTCGCGATCAGGTCGCCGAGGCCGGCGAGACCCTGCAGGGTCCCCGGCTGCGCGCCGTTCGCCACCGCGAAGTCGGTCATCTCGACCAGACCGCGGGTGATGATCGACGCCTTGGTGTTCTCGCCGTAGCCGACGCCGTCGACGATGCCGATGGCGACGGCGATGAGGTTCTTCAGCACACCGCCGAACTCCGTGCCGATCACGTCGGTGTTCACGAAGCTGCGGAAGTAGCGGTTGCGCGCGGTGCGCGCGACGATGTCGGCAGTCTCCTGGCTGGTCGAGGCGATCACCGCCGCCGTGGGCTGCTCGCGCGCGATCTCGAGCGCCAGGTTCGGTCCGCTCGCGACGGCGATCCGCGCGGGGTCGCAGCGCAGCTCCTGCTCGATCACCTGGCTCATCCGCAGTCCGGTGCGCTTCTCCACGCCCTTCATGAGACTGACGACGGGGATGTCCGAATCCTGCAGCAGCGGGCGCAGCGCCTTGAGGTTCTCGCGCAGGGTCTGGCTGGGCACCGACAGGTACACCTGCTCGGCGCCGGCCACGGCCTCGGCCAGATGGTGCGTGGCGGTCATGTTCCGCGGCAGGTTGATCCCGGAGAGGTACTGGGAGTTGCGCTTCGCCTCGGCGATCTCGTGGGCGAGCTCCTGCCGCCGGGCCCACATGGTCACCTGGGCGCCGCCGTCGGCGAGGATCTTGCCGAAGGTGGTCCCCCAGCTGCCCGAGCCGATCACGGTGACTCGGGGGCCGAGCGGGATGGCGGAGGTGCGCGGTGCGTTCCTAGGAGTCAAGGCGCCCGGTCTCCTTCTGGCCGTGCTCCGCGGGGTTCCAGCGCTGCGCCGGGGCCTTCTCTCCGCGCAGCTCCTCGAGCAGGGCGGTGATCGCGGCCATGAGCCGGTCGGTGGCCTCCACGAGGGCGGCGTTCTCGCCCGCGCGCCCGTACAGGTCGGACAGGTCGACCGGATCCCCGATCGCGACCTCCACCCTCTTGCGCGGCGGCCAGAGGCTGAGCCCCTTCTGGTAGCGGGCCATGATGTTCTGCGTGCCCCACTGCGCCATCGGGATCAGCGGGATCTCACCGGCCAGCGCGAGGCGCACCGCGCCGGACTTGCCGCGCATCGGCCACAGGTCGGGGTCGCGGGTGAGCGTGCCCTCGGGGTAGACGATCACGCCGCGCCCGTGCTCGACGAGGTCCTTCGACTGCGCGATGGTCTGCTTCGCCGCGGCGACCGAGGTGGCGCGGGCGACCGGGATCATGCCGGTGCCGCGCAGCGCCCAGCCCAGCACGGGGACCCGGAACAGGCTCTCCTTCGCCATGAAGCGGGGCGCGCGTCCCAGCCGCCACACGGCGGTCGCGACGATCAGCGGATCGAACTCCGAGTAGTGGTTCGGCGCCAGCACGTAGGATCCGGACCGCGGGAGCCTGTCCGCACCCCGGAACCGGATCTTCGCCAGGAACGACACGAACGGGACCACGAAGACCGCCAGGAACCAGAACAGGCTCGGACGGGTCTTCTCGGAGGTCGCGCGCATCTCAGCCGATCACGTCGAAGTCGGCGCCCAGAGCGGTCAGCTTGTCGAGGAACTTCTCGTAGCCGCGGCTGAGGATGTCGATGCCGGAGACCTTCGACTCGCCGGTCGCGGTGAGCGCCGCGATGACGTGGCTGTACCCGCCGCGCAGATCCGGCACGACGATGTCGGCGGCGTGCAGCGGGGTCGGCCCGGTGATCACGGCGGCCTGCTCCAGGTCGCGACGGGCGACGCGGCGCGGGCCGTCCTGCAGCCCGTGCGGGTGCACGACGATGTCCGCGCCCATCTTCACCAGGGCCGCGGTGAAGCCCATCCGGTTCTCGTACACCGTCTCGTGCACGACCGAACGACCGTGCGCCTGGGTGAGCGCGACCACGAGGGGCTGCTGCCAGTCGGTCATGAAGCCGGGGTGCACGTCGGTCTCGACGATCACCGGCTTGAGCTCGCCCTCGCGGCGGAACAGGATCCCGTCCTCGTGGACGTCGAACCAGCCGCCGGCCTTGCGGAACACGTTGAGGAAGGTCAGCATCTCCTGCTGTCGGGCTCCGCCGACGAAGATCTCGCCGTTGGTCGCAAGGGCCGCGCAGGCCCAGGACGCGGCCTCGTTGCGGTCGAAGATCGAGCGGTGGTCGTACCCGCGGAGCGTGTCCACGCCCTCGATGAGGATGACGCGGTTCGGCTCGTAGGAGATGATGGCGCCCATCTTCTGCAGCACCGCGATGAGATCCATGATCTCGGGCTCGATGGCCGCATTGCGCAGCTCTGTCTGGCCCTGTGCGCGCACTGCGGTGAGCAAAACCTGCTCGGTCGCGCCCACGCTCGGGTACGGCAGGTGGATGTTCGCGCCCTTCAGGCCGTTCGGCGCGGAGAGGCGGATGCCGCTGGGCAGCTTCTCGACGACCGCGCCGAACTTGCGCAGCGCGTCGAGGTGGAAGTCGATGGGGCGGTCACCGATGCGGCAGCCGCCGAGATCGGGGATGAAGGCCTGGCCGAGGCGATGCAGCAGCGGTCCGCAGAACAGGATCGGGATCCGGGAGGCGCCGGCGTGCGCGTCGATCTCCTCGAAGTGCGCCGATTCCACGTCGCTCGGGTCGAACACGAGGGCGCCGGGCTCATCACCGTCGGTGACGCGCACACCGTGCACCTCGAGGAGCGAGCGGACGACGGCCACGTCGCTGAGGTCGGGCACGTCGCGCAGGGTGCTCGCCGTCTCCCCGAGCAGGGTGGCGACCATCGCCTTGGTCGCGAGGTTCTTGGCGCCCTTCACGTCCACTCGGCCGTGCAATGGACGTCCGCCGCGGATTGCCAGGACATCGCCCGAAGGCTTCGAAGCGAGCGTGGTCTCGTGCAGCGGTGTCGTCATTCAGGGCCTCTTCTTGTGGAACGGGCGCGGCCGGAGCCGCCGGGCGGATGCCCTAGGCTCACGGCCGCTCCGGTTCAGCGAACAGGGAGCGTACGTGGCCGCCACGACTCGCGGCGGGCCTCGAACTGCGCGATCTTGTCTTCGTTGCGCAGCGTGAGCCCGATGTCATCGAGCCCTTCGAGGAGCCGCCATCTAGTGTAATCGTCGATCCCGATGGAGGTCTGGAAGTCGTCGATCGTGGCGGTGCGCGCCTCGAGGTCGACCGTGATCTCGCGGCCGGGACCCTCGTCGATCTTCGCCCAGATCCGCTCGATGTCGGCCTCGTCGACGGTGGCGGCGAGCAGGCCCTGCTTGCCCGAGTTCCCCCGGAAGATGTCGGCGAAGCGGGGGCTCAGCACGACCCGGAACCCGTAGTCGCGCAGCGCCCAGACAGCGTGCTCGCGGCTGGATCCGGTGCCGAAGTCGGGGCCCGCGACGAGCACGGAGGCCCGCTGGAACGGCTCCTGGTTGAGCACGAACTCGGGATCCTGGCGCCAGGCGTGGAAGAGCGCGTCCTCGAAGCCCGTCTTGGTGACCCGCTTCAGGAACACGGCGGGGATGATCTGGTCCGTGTCGACGTTGGAGCGCTTCAGGGGGGCTGCGACGCCGGTGTGCGTGGTGAACTTCTCCATGGTCAGGCCTCCTGGCCGTTCTCGACGAGGTCGCTGGGGCTGGACAGGGTTCCGCGCACGGCCGTCGCCGCCGCGACGAGCGGGGACACCAGGTGCGTGCGTCCGCCCTTGCCCTGGCGTCCTTCGAAGTTGCGGTTGGAGGTCGAGGCGCAGCGCTCCCCCGGCGCGAGCTGGTCGGGGTTCATGCCCAGGCACATCGAGCAGCCCGCGAAGCGCCACTCGGCGCCGAAGTCGGTGAAGACCTTGTCCAGGCCCTCCGCCTCGGCCTCCAGGCGCACCCGCGCGGAGCCCGGGACGACCATGACCCGCACGCCCTCGGCCTTCGTCTTGCCCTTGATGACCGAGGCGAACGCGCGCAGATCCTCGATCCGGCTGTTCGTGCACGATCCCATGAAGACCGCGTCGACCCTCACGTCCTTGAGCGGGGTGCCCGGCGTGAGGTCCATGTACTCCAGCGCGCGCTCGGCGGCGCTGCGCTGGTTCGGGTCGGCGATCTCGGCCGGATCCGGCACGACCGAGGACAGCGAGCTGCCCTGGCCGGGGTTGGTGCCCCAGGTGACGAACGGCTCGAGCTCATCGGCGTCGATGAACACCTCGGCGTCGAAGGTCGCGCCCTCGTCGGTGGGCAGCGTCCGCCAGTATGCGACGGCGTCGTCCCAGTCCTGCCCCTGCGGCGCATGCGGCTTGCCCTGCACGTACGCGAAAGTGGTCTCGTCGGGCGCGACCATGCCCGCGCGGGCGCCAGCCTCGATCGACATGTTGCAGATCGTCATGCGGCCCTCCATGCTGAGGGCCCGGATGGCGCTGCCGCGGTACTCGAGGACGTACCCCTGTCCCCCGCCGGTGCCGATCTTGGCGATCACGGCGAGGATGATGTCCTTCGCTGTCACGCCGGGGCGGAGCGTCCCGTCGACGGTGATCGCCATGGTCTTGAAGGGCTTCAGCGGCAGCGTCTGCGTGGCCATGACGTGCTCGACCTCGCTCGTGCCGATGCCGAACGCCATCGCACCGAATGCACCGTGCGTGGAGGTGTGCGAGTCGCCGCAGACCACGGTGATACCCGGCATCGTCAGGCCCAGCTGCGGGCCCACGACGTGCACGATGCCCTGCTCGGCGTCGCCCAGCGAGTGCAGACGCACGCCGAACTCGGCGGCGTTGCGGCGCAGTGTCTCGATCTGCGTGCGGCTGGTCAGATCGGCGATGGGCTTGTCGATCGCCAGCGTCGGGGTGTTGTGGTCCTCGGTCGCGATCGTCAGATCGAGACGACGCAGCGGCCGCCCCTCGGCGCGCAGGCCGTCGAAGGCCTGCGGGCTGGTGACCTCGTGCACGAGGTGCAGATCGATGTAGATGAGGTCGGGCTCGCCGTTCTCGCCCTTCACGACGAGATGGTCGTCCCAGACCTTCTCGGCGAGCGTCCGGGGCCGGGCGGATGCGTCGTTCATGCGTTGCTTCTCCTGGGTCGATGGTGCGGCCATGTCCCTGAAGCGCAGGGTGAGACTCCGCGGCGAGGGAGGCCTAGATCGAGGTCTCGCCGCGGCTGCGAAGGAGAAGGTGCACCGCCTGCATGGCCCCGAGTTTACCCTCGGTCAGGGTGGGTGTTTCCCACCCACCCTGACCGACACGGCGCTCTCCGACGGTCACTCCGCCAGAGCACGCTCCTGGCGCTTCTCCCGACCCGAGGCGATGAGGCTCGCACCGGTCGCGCCGAGCATCGCGATGACGATCACCGTGAGGGACAGCCAGATCGGCACATCCGGGGCCCACTCGATGGGCTTTCCGCCGTTGATGAAGGGCACCGTGTTCTCGTGCATCGCATGCAGCACGAGCTTCACGCCGATGAAGGCGAGGATCACGGCGATGCCGTAGTGCAGGTAGCGCAGGCGATCGAGCAGGTCGCCGAGCAGGAAGTAGAGCTGTCGCAGCCCCATGAGCGCGAAGATGTTCGCGGTGAACACCAGGAAGCTGTTCTGCGTGATGCTGAAGATCGCCGGGATCGAGTCGATCGCGAACATCAGATCCGTGACGCCGATCGTGACGAACACGATGATCATGGGCGTCCACACCCGCTTGCCGTCGATCACGGTGCGCAGCTTCGGGCCGTCGAAGTCGTCGCTGACCGGCACGATGCGGCGCACCAGGCGCACGGCGAACCCCTCCTTCGCCGCGGTCTCGTCCTCCTGCTCCTTCTCCGGCATCGCCTGGCGGATCGCCGTCCAGATCAGGAATGCGCCGAACAGGTAGAACACCGGCGCGAAGTTCTCGATGATCGTCACGCCGAGCAGGATGAAGATGCCGCGCAGCACCAGGGCGATGATGATGCCCACCATCAGCACCTCCTGCTGCAGCTTCCGCGGCACAGCGAACTGCGCCATGATCAGCACGAACACGAAGAGGTTGTCGATCGAGAGGCTGTACTCCAGCGCCCAGCCGGTGAGGAACTCTCCCGCATGCTGCCCTCCGGCGACCGCGAGCAGGAGTCCGGCGAAGCCGAGGGCGAGTGCCACGTAGAAGACCACCCAGAGGGTCGACTCCTTGGTTGAGGGGATGTGCGGACGCCAGCGAACGATGAGGAGGTCGGCGGCCAGGATCACCAGCAGCACCGAGAGGGAGACGATTTCGAACCAGACGGGAACGTCCACGGAAGCCTTTCGAGGGGGGTCGGTCAACGGCCGAAAGTCTCTTCCCCGCGTACGGCGGTCACGCGCCCGGAAACCCGCCGGCGGGTTTCGTGATGACGATCGCGTGAAGTCGGAATACTCCCCTTCGCGGGGGCCAGTCTACCGGATCCGTGGGTGCCCGCGGATTGCGTGGTCCGGATGATGCGGGGGATCGTCCTCCACAGACCTGCGTCGAATTGAGTTTTGCGGCGTTTGAAAAGTCAGGCTGATCTGGGGTTCGAATGTCGGTGGTCGCCAGGAGAATGGGGGCATGAAGACGTTGGATGCGATCGCGGCACTGATCCCGACCCTGGCTGGGCGGATCGGAGGCGGCGCGTCCGACGTGCAAGCGGCCATCGAGGGACTGAGCGATGCCGGAGCGGTGGCGGTGCTCCGCGAGGCCGGCGAGGTCGCTCGACTCATCGAGCAGGTGCAGGGGCTCTGCGCTGGAGTCATCGCACGGCCCTCCACCCGGGACGCGAGGCATTCCGGATTGGCGCAGTCCCGCGGACACCGTTCCGCGGCATCCCTGGTGCAGGAGCTCGGCGGGATGACCAAGGGCGAAGCGGCGAGGCAGGTGCGGGTCGGGGAAGCACTGCTCGGCGACGAACGGGACGGTGCCGGCGTCGACGCCGATGCCGAGGCGCGCGACGGCGCGACGCCGGAAGAGCCCACCGTGCAGAACTGGCGGCACGTCTTGCGGGACGGATTGCGGTCGGGGACTCTCACGTCGGCACAGTTCGATGCGATCCGCCGCGGGCTCGGCGACGCGCCCGACGGCGCGGATGATGCATGGGCGCACGCTGCCACGCGACTCGTCGAGGAGGCCTCACGGCGCACGGTGGAGGATCTGGCAGCGTCGGCGCGGACGATCCGCGATCTGCTCGACCCCGACGGCGCCGAGCATCGCTTCACGGCACGGTACGAGCGCCGCTCCTTTCGTACCTGGTTCGACTCCGACGGCGCACGTCGGGCGTCGATCGCGTTCGATGACGAGGGCGGCGCGTTCGTCGATTCGATCTTCGCCGCGGCGCTCCGTCCGCGGCGTGGCGGACCGCGGTTCGTAGACGCGGACGAGAGCGCTCGGGCCACCGACTTGGTCTCCGATTCCCGGACGAACGACCAGCTCTCGTACGACCTGCTGCTGGATCTGCTCCGCGCTGGCGCGCTCGCCGACCCCGAAGCAGTGTTCGGCACGCGGCAGGCCGGAGTGCGTCTGGTGCGGACAGTCGACGGAAACGGTGTCCCCGCGCCGGTTGCGATGACGGAAGACGGGCTGTCCGCGCTGCCCGGGGCGGTCGGCGAACGGCGGATCTGCGAGGCCGGATCCGTGCCCGTGACCGTCGACTCGTGCGGGAATCCGCTCGACGTCGGGCGCGAGTCCCGGCTCTTCACCCCGAGACAGCGGATCGGTCTCGCGATCCGCGACGGCGGGTGCCGGTGGACAGGCTGCGACCGACCCGCGTCCTATTGCGAAGCCCATCACATCGATGAATGGGCCCGCGACAGCGGGCGCACCGATATCGATCGCGGAATCCTGCTGCGCGGGTTCCACCACATGCAGTTGCATCACGGCGGGTGGCGGATCACCCGGCACCGGACCGACGAGTTCGTGCTGCACGATCGAGGCGGCGGGCAGACCGTGCTCCTCCCGCGGCTTCCCCTCCGCTGCGCATGGGGCGACGTCGACCCGCCACCGAAGCGATTCCGCCCCGCCGCCTGACGCGCCGCGGGGAGGCTGACGTCAGGCAGGGACGTCACGCCTACCCCGGCCGGCGCGTGGGGCCAGACCGGGGCGTGCCACCCATGACGGGGGTCGGCCCGACTCAGGCTTCGTCGAGCTCGTCGGGCGTGTCCACGGCGCCGCCGAACCGACGGTCGCGGGAGAGATAGATCCCGATCGCGCGCCACAGCTCCTCACGGGAGAAATCGGGCCACAGCGTGTCCAGGAACACCATCTCGGCGTATGCCGACTGCCAGAGCAGGAAGTTCGAGGTGCGCTGCTCCCCCGAACTGCGCAGGAACAGATCGACGTCGGGCATGTCGGGGATGTAGAGGTGCCGCCGGATCACCTTCTCGGTGACAGCACCGGGACGCAGCCGTCCCGCCTTGACGTCCTCGGCGATGGAGCGCATCGCGTCGACGAGCTCGACCCGACCGCCGTAGTTGATGCACATCGTGAGCGTGAGGGTGTCGTTGTCGCGCGTGAGCTGCTCCGCGTACTGCAACTCCTTGATGACGGAACCCCACAGCCGGGGCTTCCGACCCGCCCAGCGGATCCGCACGCCCCACTCGTTGAGCTGATCACGGCGCCGGTGCAGCACGTCGCGGTTGTACCCCATGAGGAAGCGCACCTCCTCGGGCGAGCGCGCCCAGTTCTCGGTCGAGAACGCGTACACGCTGAGGTGCTTGACACCCGCCTGGATGGCGCCGGCGACGACGTCGAGCAGCACCTCCTCCCCCGCCTTGTGCCCCTCGATGCGGTTCAGCCCGCGGCGGTTCGCCCAGCGCCCGTTGCCGTCCATGACGATCGCGACGTGGTTCGGCACCGCGGGGAACGACGGCGGCTGCACACCGGTCCAGTCCAGCGGGCGGTACGGGACCGCGTCCTTGTGCGTGTACGGCTTCGGGGTCACCGGGTTCCCTCCATGAGCGAGAGCGAGCGGATCCCGCGCTCGAGATGCCACTGGGCGTATGCGGCGATCACGCCGGAAGCGGCGGCCGCGTCCCGGTCGGGTGCCGAGTCGACACGCCCCCAGTCGCCCGCGATGAGGGCGCGGAGCACCTCGAAGGCGGAGGCGGGAAGGCGCGGGCTGCCGACGGGTGCGCAGTCGTCGCAGACGACACCGCCCATCTGCGCGACGAAGACGGTGTGCGATCCGGGCTTCGCGCAGCGTGCGCAGTCGCTGAACGACGGGGCCCAGCCGGAGAGCGCCATGACGCGCAGCAGGTAGGAGTCGAGGATGCTGCGGGATGCATGCTCCCCGCGGGCCAGCGCCCGCAGGCCTCCCACCAGCAGCAGGTACTGCTCCGGCGTCGCTTCGGCGTCGTTGAGCCGGTCGGCCGTCTCGACCATCGCGTTCGCGGCGGTGTACCGGTCGTAGTGCAGCGCGATGTCCGCACCGTACGACCCGAGCGACTCCGCCTGCTGCACGATGTCGAGGGAGCGCCCCTGGTAGAGCTGCACGTCGGCGACCATGAACGGCTCCAGGCGGGATCCGAACTTCGACGACGTCCGGCGCACCCCCTTCGCGACGGCCCGCACCTTGCCGTGCGTGCGCGAGAGCATCGTGACGATCCGATCGGCCTCACCGAGCTTGTGGGTGCGCAGGATCACCGCTTCGTCTCGGTAGGTGGGCATTACTCGATCATCCCACTCCCGGGGACAATGGAGCGGTGACCGAACCGAGCTTCACCATCCCGCTGTGGGCCGATCTGCTGGGCGTGGGCCTGGGCGGCGTGCAGGGCGCCATGTTCGCCTCCGGCTTCCGAGGGCAGCGCCGCCTCGATCTGCTGGGTGTCGCGATCATCGGGATCATGATCGGCATGGGCGGCGGCCTCATCCGCGACATCCTGCTGGGCCAGCCGCCGGCATCGCTGCACAGCAACTGGTACCTGCTCACGGCAGGCGGCGCCGCGCTCGTGGGCATGCTCCTCGCCGGGCTGTTCCAGCGTCTGAACGCGGTGGTCGTCGGCCTGGACGCCGTGGTGATCGGCATGTTCGGGGCGTTCGGCACCAGCAAGGCCATCGCCTTCGGACTCCCCGAGGTGCCCGCCGTGTTCATCGGGGTCTGCGCGGCGGTGGGCGGCGGCGTGCTGCGCGACATGCTCATGGGGCTGCCCGTGTCGATCATGCACGTCGGATCCCTCTACGCGGTCGCCGCCGGCGCGGGCTGCACCTTCATCGTCATCGCGCACGGGCTGGGCATGGCGATCGTGCCCGCGGCCGTCATCGGCGTCGTCCTCACGGCGGTGATCCGCGTACTCGCCGTGGTCTTCGACCTGTCGCTGCCGGAGCAGCGGGCGCTCTACCGCCGCCGTGTCGCCGCCGAGACCGGGATGATCCCGATCATCCGCCCCTGACGCACGTCTGCGCCCCGTGCTCGGCAGGTTCTGCCGGGCACGGGGCGCAGTCGCAGTCACGCGGGCGGTTGCGCCGCGGACGAGTCCTCCGCACACGGGATGACGGTGCGGAGAAGCTTCGGATGGCCGGCTCAGGCCGTGACGAGCTCCGCCTCGGCGGCGGCGCGGGCACGGATCGAACGGTTCACGCAGGAGACGATCGCCTTGAGCGACGCGGTCGAGATGTCGCCGTCGATGCCGACGCCCCACAGCCGCTGGTCGTCGACCTGCAGCTCCACATACGCCGCCGCCTGGGCGTCGCCGCCCGTGGACAGCGTGTGCTCGACGTAGTCGTACAGCGAGATGTCGAATCCCCGAGCGCGGAGCACCGCGAGGAACGCGGCGACCGGGCCGTTGCCGGTGCCCGACGTCTCGACGCGCTCCTCGTCGTCGCGCAGCACCACGTCCAGCGCCACCTCACCCGACATGTCGCTGTTCGTGCGGGTGCCGAGCAGCTCGAACCGGCCCCACTTGGCGTCGTCGGCGGACGCCGGCAGGTACTCGTCGGTGAAGATCTCCCAGATCTGCTCGCTCGTGACCTCGCCGCCCTCGGCGTCGGTCTTCGCCTGCACGACCCCGGAGAACTCGATCTGGAGCTTGCGCGGCAGATCCAGGGCGTGGTCCGTCTTCAGCAGGTAGGCGACGCCGCCCTTGCCGGACTGGGAGTTGACCCGGATGACCGCCTCGTAGGAGCGGCCCAGATCCTTCGGGTCGACGGGCAGGTACGGGACGCCCCACTCGATCTCATCGACCGTGACGCCCTGCGCCTCGGCCTTCGCGGCCATCGCCTCGAAGCCCTTCTTGATCGCGTCCTGGTGCGAGCCGCTGAAGGCCGTGAACACCAGGTCGCCGCCCCACGGGGTGCGCTCGGGCACCGGCAGCTCGTTGCAGTACTCGACGGTGCGCTTGACCTGGTCGATGTCGCTGAAGTCGATCTGCGGGTCGATGCCCTGCGTGAACAGGTTGACGCCCAGCGTGACCAGGTCGACGTTGCCCGTGCGCTCGCCGTTGCCGAACAGGCATCCCTCGATGCGATCCGCCCCCGCCATGTACCCGAGCTCGGCCGCGGCGACCGCGGTTCCCCGGTCGTTGTGCGGGTGCAGCGACAGGATCACGTTCTCTCGGTGCGCCAGGTGCCGGCTCATCCACTCGATCGAGTCGGCGTACACGTTGGGCGTAGCCATCTCGACGGTCGCGGGCAGGTTGATGATGACCTTGCGCCCCGGGGTCGGCTCGAGGATCTCGAGCACCTCGTTGCAGACCTCGACGGCGTACTCCAGCTCCGTGCCGGTGTAGCTCTCCGGCGAGTACTCGTAGTAGACCTCGGTGTCGGGGATGCGCTTCTCGAACTCGCGGCACAGGCGCGCGCCCTCGACGGCGAGCTTCTTGACGCCCTCACGGTCGGAGCGGAACACCACCTCGCGCTGCAGCACGCTGGTGGAGTTGTAGAAGTGCACGATGGCCTGCTTGGCCCCGGCGATCGACTCGTAGGTGCGCTCGATCAGGTGCTCCCGGCTCTGCGTCAGGACCTGGATCGTGACGTCGTCCGGGATCAGGTCCTCTTCGATGAGCTGACGCACGAAGTCGAAGTCGGTCTGGCTCGCGGACGGGAAGCCGACCTCGATCTCCTTGTAGCCCATGCTGACGAGCAGCTCGAACATCACGCGCTTGCGCTCGGGGGACATCGGGTCGATCAGGGCCTGGTTGCCGTCGCGCAGGTCGACGGCGCACCATCGGGGCGCCTCGGTGATGCGGGCGGAGGGCCAGGTGCGGTCGGGCAGCTCGAACGGGAACTGCTCGTGGTACGGCCGATACTTGTGGATCGGCATCGCGGAGGGGCGCTGGCTGTTCTTCATGAGGGTGTGCTCTTCTCGTCGCTCAAAGTGTGTGGGGGCGGGCCAACACGAACACCGCGACGAGTGGGGCCCTCAGATACGGGACTCGTCGCGGCAGCTAAGAAGGAGCAGACCGCCTGCGCGCATGCGGCCATGCTAGCACGGCGTCATGCGGACCTCGGTCCCGTGACGGACCTGCGAGAATCGATGGACGCGGACCGCGCGGATGCGAACGGATCCGAGAAGCCCGACTTTCGAGGAGCAGCTGTGCAGTACATCTCCACCCGCGGCGGCGGGGAGCCGAAGACCTACAGCGAGGCACTGCTGGAGGGGCTCGCCGTCGACGGCGGCCTGCTCGTGCCAGAGCTCCTGCCCGGGGTGGACGGTGCGACCCTCGAATCCTGGCGCGGACTCGGGTACGCGGATCTCGCGACCGAGGTGCTGGGGCTGTTCGCGACCGACATCCCGCGCGACGACCTCTCCGCGCTCTGCGCCGCCGCCTACGCCCCCGAGGTGTTCGCCACGGCCGTTCCGCTCACGCCGATCGGCGACGGGATCACCCTCGTCGGACTGTCCGAGGGGCCGACCCTCGCCTTCAAGGACATGGCGATGCAGTTCCTCGGGCAGGCGCTCGAATACGCGCTGGAGCGCACCGGAGGCGTGCTGAACATCGTCGGTGCGACCTCGGGCGACACAGGATCCGCCGCCGAGCACGCCCTGCGCGGCAAGGACCGGATCAGCGTGTTCATGCTCTCGCCGCAGGGCCGGATGAGCGCCTTCCAGCGCGCGCAGATGTACTCGCTGCAGGACGAGAACGTGCACAACATCGCTGTCGAGGGCGTCTTCGACGACTGCCAGAACCTGGTCAAGGACCTCGCAGGCGACCTCGACTTCAAGCGCTCCCAGCACCTGGGCGCCGTGAACTCGATCAACCTCGCCCGCATCACCGCCCAGGTCGTGTACTACTTCTGGGCGTGGCTGCGTGCGACCGACGCCCTCGACGCGGCGGAGCGCGACGGCTTCGAGGTCTCGTTCGCGGTTCCCTCGGGCAACTTCGGCAACATCCTCTCCGGCTTCTTCGCGCGGGGCATGGGCGTGCCGATCCGCCGGCTCGTGCTCGCCGCGAACGAGAACAACGTGCTGGACGAGTTCTTCCGCACGGGCGTGTACCGCCCGCGCAGCGCCGCACAGACCCTGGCCACCTCGAGCCCCTCGATGGACATCTCGAAGGCGTCGAACCTGGAGCGCTTCATCTACGACCTCGTCGGCCGCGACCCCCGGCGCGTCACCGCTGCCTGGGACGATCTGGCCCGCACGGGCGCATTCGACTTCACCGCGGATCTCCCGCGCTTCGCCGACGAGTTCGGGATCGTGAGCGGCACGAGCACGCACGCCGACCGTCTCGCCACGATCCGCTCCGTGCACGAGTCGAGCGGGGCGATCATCGACCCGCACACCGCGGACGGCGTGAAGGTCGCCCGCGAGTTCGTCGAGGAGGGCGTCCCCATGCTCGTGCTGGAGACCGCGAAGCCCGAGAAGTTCGGCGAGACGATCACCGAGGCGCTCGGCATCGACCTGCCCCTCTCGGACGAGCTGCAGGTGCTGCTCGCCGCGCCGCAGCGGGTCACGGAGATCGCGAACGACGAGGCGACGCTGCGACGCATCATCGAGACCAGCGCGCTGCACTGAGTCCCGGATAGGGCGCACGGTGGCGCCCGCACGACGGATAGTGTGGCTCGCATGACGGCTCGACTGCGCCTGCGCCTGATCGCACTGCTCGGCGCGCTCGCGCTCCTCGGCGCTCCGGTGCTCGCCGCACCCGCCGCTCACGCCGATGCGGACGACTTCTCCTATGCGTCCTGGGACGCGACCTACCTGCTCAGCAGGGACGCGGACGGTCGCGCGACACTCGCCGTAACGGAGACGCTCGTGGCGGATTTCCCCGAGTACGACCAGAACCATGGCATCATCCGCGGGCTGCCCACCTGGTATGAGGGGTCGCCGCTCGGCCTGCACGTCGTCTCGATCACCGACGGCGACGGGCACGACCTGCGCTACGACGACGGCGAGACCGTGGACGGCGTGCGACAGCTGAAGATCGGCGATCCGGATCGCTACGTGCACGGGCGCACGACCTACCGGATCCAGTACACGATGCGCGACGTCGTGCACAGTCCCACCGACCGTGCGATCGACGAGTGGTACTGGAATCTGCTGCCCCTCGTCTCCCAGCAGCCGATCGCGCACTTCTCCGCCGAGCTCTCGTTCGGTCCCGGACTCGGTGCCGCGATGATCGGCGCGCCGTCCTGCTACTCCGGCGCGGCCGGCGACACGACGCCCTGCACCCTGGTGTCCGACGGCGGGAGCGGGGGCCCGTTCCGGGTGACGAAGGACGACATCCCGGCGGCATCCGGTGTGACCGTGGCCTTCCCGCTGAAGGCCGGAACGTTCACGCCGGCGCCGGCGCGTCAGCCGGATCCCGTCACCGACGCGGTGCCGTACCCCCTCGCCGGTGCCGGGGCACTGCTGGCGATCGTGGGGCCGATCGTCGGAGTCGCCCTGCTGCGCCGCGCGGGCCGCCGCCGCGGGCGCGGCATCGTCGTCGCCCAGTACGACGTCCCCGATGCGCTCCCACCGCTGCTCGCCGCACAGATCGAGGGGCGGGCCGGCGTGGCGGTGCCCGCGGAGATCGTCCATCTCGCCGTCCGCAAGACCATCCGCATCGTTGAGGGCGGGCGCAAACCATCGCTCGAGCTCCTGGACCCCGCGATCGCCCCGGACCCGCTGGACGCGGACGCGCAGCGCGCACTGTTCGCCCGCGATCGGGCCGGGGTCGTCCTGCATCTCGACGAGCCGAACGACGCGCTCGCTGGGCGCCTGCGCGCGCTGCCGAAAACCGCGCATGACGCCGCGATCGCCCGCGGCCTGCTCGAGCGCCGTCGCCCGACGCTCGCGATCGTGCTGAGCGCCATCGGTCTGGGCGCCGGCCTCATGGCGGCCGCCCTCGCCCTGCCCGGCCTCCTCGTCGCGCGCCCCGCCGCCATCGCGGCGTTCGTCGTCGCCGTGATCGCCTCCGCGATCGCACTCATCCCGTTCCTCGCCGCGCTCCGCCGCCGCGACGTGCTCACGCCGCAGGGGGCCGAGACACGCGAGTACCTGCTCGGGGTGCGCGAGTACATCCGGCTGGCCGAGGCGGATCGGATCCGCATGCTGCAGTCCTACAGCGGCGCCGAGCGGCGCGCGGACGGCAGCGTCGATGTGATCGTGCTGTACGAGCGGCTGCTGCCCTATGCCATGCTGTTCGGTCTGGAGCGCGAGTGGGGGCAGGTGCTCTCGGTGCAGTACGCGCACGACGACGTCGCGCCCGCCTGGTACCTCGGCTACTCCGGTGAGAGCTTCGGCAGTTCGCTGTCGGGCATGAACAGCTCGCTCAGCGCCACCTCCACGCCCAGCTCCTCCTCGTCGTCGTCGAGCGGATCCTTCGGCGGCGGCTCGTCGGGAGGCGGCGGCGGAGGCGGATCCTCCGGCGGCTGGTGACCGTCGGACGCGGTCCTACGGGATCAGCGCGAGCTTGCCCCCCGGGTGCTCCTCGGCGAGGAGGCGCGTCGCCTCGACCGCATCCCCGAGCGGCCAGGTGCGTGCGAGCGGGACCGTGAGACGCCCCTCGTCGGCGAGGCGCACGAGCTCTCCGCGGAACCCGTCGCGGAAGGCCGCACTGTCCGGCTGAGATCCGGCGATGCTGCGGAAGCCATGCTCCGCCGCGGCCCGGGGAGCGGCGATCGTGACGATCCGCTCCCGGTCGTCGACGAGTGCGAGCGACACCGCGACCGCCTCGTCCGTGCCGACGGCATCGAGGGCCGCGTCCACGCGGAGACCGAGCGCCTGCACCCGCTCCTGCAGTCCGCTGCCGTACACCATCGGGATTCCGCCGAAGCGCCGCACCCGCTCGGCTCCGGCGCTGCTCGCGGTGCCGATCACACGGATGCCGCGCAGCGCCGCGAGCTGCAGCACCATGACGCCGACCGCACCGGATGCACCGTGCAGGAGGACCGTCTCCCCCGCGTCGGCGTGCACGCGCTCGAGCATCTCGGCGGCCGTGGTGCCGGCGAGCAGGAGGTTGGCAGCCTCGGCGTGCGACAGCGGCGCCGGCTTGCGGAACGCCTTCTCCGCAGGCACGGTGAGCGCGGTCGCATAGCCGCCCTGCACACGGAAGGCGATCACCTCGTCGCCGAGGCGTGCCTCGCCGGATCCGATCCGCGTGTCCGGACCGATGGCGACGAGCTCGCCCGAGACCTCGTAGCCGATCGGCACCGGCAGGGCGACCCCGGGGCGCGGGGCGGCGACGTGCTTGCGGTCGGCGGGGTTCATGCCCGCCGCGCGGACGCGGATCGTGACCTCGCCCGGTCCCGGATCCGGCGCAGTGGTGTCGACGAGCCTCCACCGCTGGGGTCCACCCCACTCCAGGGCGACCCAGTGCCGCGCGGCGAGGCCCATGTCAGAAGCCCAGTCGTCCCAGCTGCTTCGGGTCGCGCTGCCATTCCTTCGCGACCTTCACATGCAACCCCAGGAACACACGGGTGCCGAGGAGCTCCTCGATGCCGACCCGAGCGGTGGCGCCGACCTCGCGCAGCCGGGCGCCCTTGCGCCCGATGATGATGGCCTTCTGGCTGTCCCGCTCGACGATGATCGACGCGTGCACGTCCGTCAGATCGGAGTCCTCGCGCGGTGCGATGTCGTCGACGACGACCGCGATCGAATGCGGCAGCTCATCGCGCACGCCCTCCAGCGCCGCCTCGCGGATCATCTCCGCGATGCGGTCCTCGGTGGGCTCGTCGGTCACGACGTCGTCCCCATAGAGCGACGGTCCTTCCGGCAGGAGCGCGAGCACCTCGTCCGCGAGCACATCCAGCTGCACCCGCGTGAGCGCGGAGAGCGGGATGACCGCGGCCCAGTCCTCGCGCAGCGCGTCGACCTCCATGAGGCGCTCGGTGATCTGGTCCCGGTCCGCCACGTCGACCTTGGTCACGATCGCGACCTTCTTGGCCCGCGGATAGCCGTCCAGCGACGCCGCGATGCGACGATCGCCGGGACCCACCTTCTCGGTGGCCGGCACGCAGAATCCGATCACGTCCACGTCGCCGAGCACCTGCTCGACGAGATCGTTGAGACGCTCGCCGAGGAGCGTGCGCGGACGGTGGATCCCCGGAGTGTCCACGATCACGAGCTGCCCGTCGGGCCGATTCACGATGCCGCGGATCGCCCGCCGCGTGGTCTGCGGCTTCTCGCTTGTGATCGCGATCTTCTCACCCACCAGGGCGTTCGTGAGCGTCGACTTGCCCACGTTCGGGCGGCCGACGAACGTCACGAAGCCGCTGCGGTGCATCGTCTCGTCCTTCGCTTCGCGCTCATCGCTCATCGTGGCTCTCCTTGCTGGACCGGTCGGATCCGTTCTGATCCTCCGCGAGCGGCTCCTCGGCCCGCTCCACGAAGACGTATTCGATGCCGCGCCCGCGGCCGCGCGAGGCGCCCCCGGTGAGGAGGAGTCCGCGCACGACGGCCGTCGCGCCCGGCGTGGGGATGCGGCTGAGCTCCTTGCCGAGCAGGCCGCCGATCGAATCGACGTCATCGTCCTCGAGCTCGACGCCGAACAGCTCGCCGACGTCCTCGAGACTCAGCCGACCGCTCACGCGATAGCGTCCAGGCTCGAGCTCGACGACCTCCGCGCTCGGGCGGTCGTACTCGTCGGAGATCTCGCCGACGAGCTCCTCGATGAGGTCCTCCATGGTCACGAGACCCGCGATGCCGCCGTGCTCGTCGATGACGATGCAGACGTGCACGGCGTCGCGCTTCATCTGCTGCAGCAGGGTCTCCGCGCGCATCGACTCCGGGACGAAGACGGCGGGGCGGGCGATCTGGCGCACCGACGCCGCGCGCCAGCTGCGGTCGTCGCGGTACGCGAACTGCACGAGGTCCTTCAGGTAGAGCACGCCCACGACGTCGTCGGCCTCGTCATCCACCACCGGCACGCGCGAGATCCCCCGGGTGAGGAACAGCTCCATGGCCTCGGACGTGGTCGCGGCGGCGTCCACGGTGACCATGTCGGTGCGCGGCACCATCACGGCGCGCACGAACTGATCGGTGAAGTCGAACACCGAGTGGATCAGCTCGCGGTCGTCCGCCTCGATGAGGTCGTGCGAGGCGGCCTCGTCCACCATGCTGAGCAGCTGGGTCTCGGTCGCGAACGTGCTGCGTCCGGCGCCCGGGGTGACCCGGCTGCCGAACACGGCGAGGCCCTGAGCGATCGGGCCGAGGATCACCCGGACGGCACGGACCGCGGGCGCGCACACGCGCAGCATGGCGTCGGCGTGCTGCCGACCGAACGAGCGCGGGCTGGACCCGACCAGGACGAACGTGATGCCCGTCATGATGACGGCCGCGGCGAGCATCGCCCACCAGATCTGGTCGCCGAACAGCAGCACGAGCGCGACCGTGACGAGCACGGCGGCGGCGGTCTCGACGAACACGCGCATGAAGGCGACGGCGTTCGCGTGCGGCTCCGGATCCGCCGCGATCCGCGCGAGGGCGGGCGCGTTGCGCCCCTCGGACCCCATCTCCTCGAGATCGGCCCGCGACGTCACCGCCAGCGCGGCGTCGATCGCCGCCATCAGGCCGCCGAAGGCGACGAGCAGGATCGCGCCGGCGAGCAGCAGGAATGGCGTCATCGACCCTGGGAGCGCTCGTCGGCGGCGAAGCCGGCGATGAGCTCGCGCTGCAGACCGAACATCTCCTTCTCGTCCGCTGGCTCCGCGTGGTCGAATCCGAGCAGGTGCAGGAGTCCGTGCGTGGTGAGCAGGACGAGCTCGTCCATGAGGGTGTGCTTGGCCGTCGCGGCCTGCGTCTCCGCGACCTGCGGGCACAGCACGATGTCGCCGAGCAGTCCCGGCGGCGTCGGCCGGTCGATGGTGCCGGGGCGCAGCTCGTCCATCGGGAAGCTCAGCACGTCGGTGGGCCCGGGCTCGTCCATCCACTGCACGTGCAGGGCCTCCATGGCGCCTTCGTCGACGAGGACGATGGCGACATCCGCATCCGCGCTCACGTTCAGCTCCGCGAGGTTGCGCTCGGTGAGCCGCAGCAGCACGGTCTCGTCGATCGCAATGGCCGACTCGTTGTTGATCTCGATCATTTCAGGCCTCGTTTCGGCATGCGGTCGCGGGGACCGGGGCGCTGCAGTCCGGCTCGGCGCTCGGCGCGGTTGGCGAACTCCGCCGCCTGCTCGCGCTCCGCGCGCACCGCCGTGCGCTGCTCGTCGTACTCGGTGTAGGCGTCCACGATCCGCCCCACGAGCGAGTGCCGCACGACGTCGTCGCTGGTGAGCCGGGAGAAGTGGATGTCGTCGATGTCCTTGAGCACGCGGGTGACCACCCGCAGGCCGGACGCCCCCGTGGGCAGGTCGATTTGGGTGATGTCGCCCGTGACGACCATGCGCGTGCCGAAGCCGAGCCGGGTGAGGAACATCTTCATCTGCTCGGGTGTGGTGTTCTGCGCCTCGTCCAGCACGACGAACGAGTCGTTCAGCGTCCGGCCGCGCATGTACGCGAGGGGCGCCACCTCGATCGTCCCGCTCGCCATCAGACGCGGCACGATCTCCGGATCCATCATCTCGTTCAGCGCATCGTAGAGCGGGCGCAGATACGGGTCGATCTTGTCGTTCAGCGTGCCCGGCAGGAAGCCGAGCCGTTCCCCCGCCTCGACCGCCGGACGGGTCAGGATGATCCGCTCGACCTCCTTGCGCTGCAGCGCCTGCACGGCCTTCGCCATCGCGAGGTAGGTCTTGCCGGTGCCGGCGGGGCCGATGCCGAAGACGATCGTGTTCTCGTCGATCGCGTCGACGTACTCCTTCTGCCCGAGCGTCTTGGGGCGGATCACGCGGCCGCGCGTCGACAGGATCGCCTCGCCCAGCACCTCGCTGGGGCGCACGCCCTCCCGCTCCAGCATGCGCGCCGACTGCGCGACGTCGCTGGGTGCGAGGGCATGCCCACTGCGGGTCAGCTCGATGAGCTCGCCGACGAGCTCCTGCGCCGCCTGCACCGCCGCGGGCGCTCCCGTCAGCGTGAGCTCGTTGCCCCGCACCAGCACGTCGACGCCGGGATGCTCCTTCTCGAGCATGCGCAGCAGCCGGTCCTGCGGGCCGAGCAGCTGCACCATCGCCACGCCGTCCACCTCGATCCGGGCCGTGGTGGCGGATCCGGTCGTTTCGTCAGAAGCCAACGAGCTTGTTCTCCTCGAGGTTGCCGAGCACATGGGCGTGCACGTGGAAGACGGACTGCGCGACGCTCGCGCCGTTGTTGAAGATGAGGCGGTACTCGCCGTTGGCCTGGTCGTCGGCGATCCGCTTGGCCGCGGCGACCATCTTCGCCATCAGCTCCGGATCCCCCGCCGCGAGCTCGGTGACGTCGCGGTACTGCTCGGACTTGGGGATCACCAGTACATGCAGGGGCGCCTGCGGATTGATGTCCCGGATCGCGAACACGTCGTCGGTCTCGAGCAGGATCTCGCCGGGGATCTCCCCGTTCAGGATGCGCGTGAAGATCGAGGGTTCGCTCATGCGCTCAGTCTATCCGCGCCGTGCCGCGGGGCGGCGGACCTACCAGCGCCCACGGGCCACGTTCAGGACGGCGATCGCCGCGGGCCCGGCCGTGGAGGTGCGCAGCACCGTGTCCCCGAGCAGCACGCGCTCGGCGCCGGCCGCGACCAGGCGCGCGATCTCCTCGGGCGCGATGCCGCCCTCCGGCCCGACGACGAGCACGAGGTCCCGCGCGTCGGGCACGAGCGCGGAGAGCCGTGCCGGGGCCGTCGGGTCCAGGATCAGCACGCGCTGCGTCGCGGCACGGCGCACCAGGTCGGCGGTGGCCTCCACCGCGGCGACCTCGGGGATCCAGGACCGGTGCGCCTGTTTCGCGGCCTCGCGCACGATCGTGGCCCAGCGCTCGCGCCCCTTGGCCGCCTTCGCGCCCTCCCAGCGGGACACGCTGCGCGCGGCCTGCCAGGGCACGATCTCGTCGACACCGAGCTCGCACGCCGCCTGCACGGCGAGCTCGTCCCGGTCGCCCTTCGCGAGCGCCTGCACCAGCACGATGCGCGGATCGGGGCGCGGATCCTCCCGGCGGGTCAGCACGCGCACCTCGACCAGCGCCGGTACGGCCGAGACCACCTCGCCGTCGAGCCAGACGCCGGCGCCGTCACCGAGTGTGATCGGCTCGCCGACGCGCACCCGCCGCACGACGGCGGCGTGCTTCGCCTCGGCCCCGACGAGCGCGACGACCTCCCCGGACGTCGCCGAGGTCGCCGCGGGCGTCACGAAGTGCAGCGCCATGCCGGATCAGCCCCGGAAGCGGTCGCGCAGCTTGGAGAACAGCCCCTGGTGGAACTCCGCGAGCTTCGGCTCGGGGGCCTTGGTGCGCTTGGCGAAGTCCTCGATGAGCTGGCGCTGCTTGTGGTCGAGCTTGGTGGGTGTGAGCACCTGCACGCCGACCCGGAGGTCGCCGCGCTGGGTGCCGCGCAGCGGCGTGATGCCGCGGCCCTTGATGGTGAGCACGTCCCCCGACTGCAGGCCCTGACGGATCTCCAGATCCACCGGTCCGTCCAGCGACTCGATCGTGGTCGTGGTGCCGAGGATCGCGTCGCTCATCGCGACCTCGAGCGTCGCCAGCAGGTCGTCGCCCTCGCGGCTGAACCGTGCGTGCGGAGTCACCGTGACCTCGACGTACAGGTCGCCGTTGGGGCCGCCCGCGCGGCCGACCTCGCCGGACCCCGGCAGCTGCAGGCGCAGCCCGGTCTCGACGCCGGCGGGGATGTCCAGTCCGACCGTGCGGCGCGAGCGCACCCGGCCCTGGCCGTTGCAGGTCTGGCACGGGAACGGGATCGTCGTGCCGAAGCCCTCGCAGGAGCCGCAGGGAGCGGTCGTGATGACGTTGCCGAGCAGGCTCCGCACCTGCTGCTGCACGTGGCCGGATCCGCCGCAGATGTCGCAGGTGACCGGCGAGGTCCCCTCCGCGCAGCAGGATCCGTGGCAGGTCTCGCAGAGCACGGCGGTGTCCACCTCGATGTCGCGGTGCACGCCGAACACGACGTCGCCCAGGTCGAGCGTGACCCGCACGAGCGCATCCTGCCCGCGTTCGCGGCGCGAGCGCGGGCGGGCGGACCGCGCGCCTCCTCCGCCGAAGAACGTCTCGAAGATGTCGCCGAACCCGCCGAAACCTCCGAAGCCGCCGTTGCCGTTCTGGTCGCCGCCCATGTCGTAGCGGCGCCGGGAATCGGCGTCGCTGAGCACGTCGTAGGCGTGCGTCACGAGCTTGAACCGCTCCGCGGCGTCCTCGCTCGGGTTGACATCGGGATGCAGCTGCCGCGCGAGCCGTCGGTACGCCTTCTTGATCTCGTCCTCGCTCGCGTCGCGCGAGACGCCGAGGACCTCGTAGTGGTCCGTCACCATCGCCTTTCCGGGCCGCCTGCGGCGGCGCGTGTGTTCATGCGGCCGCTCAGCGGCCGCTCTCATCCTCTTCGAGCAGCCGCGACAGGTAGCGGGCCACGGCCCGCGCCGCCGCGAGGTTGCTCGGATAGTCCATCCGGGTCGGCCCCATCACGCCGACCCGCGCGGTTCCGCCGTGGGTGAGGTAGTCGCTCGCCACGATCGACGCCTCCCCGAGGCCGAAGGCCGCGTTCTCCGTGCCGATGCTGGCGGCCAGACCGTGCTCATCGACCCGCATCTCGCTCATCAGCCGCAGCAGGGTCACCTGCTCCTCGATCGCCTCGAGGATCGGGTGGATGCTGCCGCGGAAGTCGTGCTCGCGACGGGCGAGGGTGGCCGCGCCCGCCATGATCAGCCGCTCCTGGCGGAACTCCGCGAGCTCCTCGGCCACGGCCCGCAGCAGCGCCGCCCGCGCGGAGTCGAGGCGCGGGCCCAGTGCGGTCTCCCCGGTCGCCTGGACGCGCTCGGCGCCCCTGCGCACGGAATGCCCGGTGAGCAGATCGGTGATCCCGGCGCGCAGCACGCCCAGCTCGGACTCGTCCAGCTCGACCGGCAGCGGCACGATGCGCTGGGAGACGCCGCCGGCGTCGGTGACGAGCACGATGAGCAGCCGGTTCGGCGCCAGCGCGACGAGCTCGACATGCGTCACGTGCGCACGGGCGAACGACGGGTACTGGGCGAGCGCCACCTGACCGGTGAGCCGGGTGAGCACCCGCACGGTGCGCACCATGAGGTCGTCGAGGTCGGCGGGGTCCGCGAGGAACGCGGTGATCGCGCTGCGCTGGGCCGCCGACAGTGGCCGCACCTGCGCGAGATGGTCGACAAACACGCGATAGCCCTTGTCGGTCGGCACGCGCCCCGACGAGGTGTGCGGCGCCGCGATGAGATCCTCGTCCTCGAGCTGGGCCATGTCGTTGCGGATCGTGGCGGCGGACACCCCGAAGGCGTGCCGCTCCACGATGGACTTGCTGCCCACGGGCTCGTTCGTCTCGACGTAGTCCTCGACGATCGCGCGGAGCACCTGGAGACCGCGTTCTGAAACCATCGCTCCTCCTCACCGCTGGCACTCATGCGTCCTGAGTGCCAATCCTATCCTGCCGGGCTGAGGACCGGCCGAGGCGCGACACTCCCTGGGATGTGCGCATGGATCACGAGGCCGTGCGCACCAGGATCTCCTCCGGCGAGATCATCGGCCGTCGCCGGCTCGGCATCGACCGCATCAACGACCGGCTGGGCTCGGAGGGCTTCTCGGTGCTCGCGGACGCTCCGCGCAACCTCGGTCTGAAGTACGCGCGTCGGATGCTCCCCTGGTCGGACCGCAACGACGCACCGCCGTGCTCGACCTGCTGCCGATCATGAGGTCCTGACCCCCGCCGCCGTCACGAGGGCTCACCCCGACTGCAGGGATCAGTCGGTCAGCGCGCGCACCACGGCGTCGGCGAGCAGACGCCCGCGCAGGGTCAGCACGAGCGTGCCGCGCAGCGCGGCGGCCGGGTCGACCAGTCCGTCGGCGATGAGGCCGGCGACCCGCGTGCGTGCGTCCCCGGCGAGGTCGTCGAGCGGCAGCCCCTCCGCCATCCGCGAGCGCAGCAGGATCCGCTCCAGCTGCGCGGCCTCGGCGTCGGGACGCTCGGTGGCGGCCGCGGGCGACTCCCCGGCGGCGAGCCGCTGCGCGTACGCGGCCGGGTGCTTCACGTTCCACCAGCGCAGTCCCGCAACGTGGCTGTGCGCGCCCGGGCCGAACCCCCACCAGTCGGTTCCACGCCAGTACGCCATGTTGTGCCGGGAGCGCTGATCGACGGGGGCTCCGGTGCCGTCCGGGCGCCGCGCCCAGTTGCTCACCTCGTACCAGTCGAAGCCCGCATCCCGCAGCGCCCCGTCTGCGAGCTCGTACATGTCGGCCTGCAGGTCGTCATCGGGGGCCGGCACCTCGCCGCGTCGGATCTGCCGCGCGAGCTTGGTGCCGTCCTCGATGATCAGCGCATACGCCGAGATATGGTCGGGATCCAGGTCGATCGCGGTCGTGAGCGAGGCGCGCCAGTCGTCCAGGACCTCGCCCGGCGCGCCGTAGATGAGATCGACGCTGACCGCGAGTCCGGCGGCGCGGGCCGCATCGACGGCGGTGCGCACGTTCTCGGGCCGGTGCGTGCGGTCCAGCGCGGCCAGCACGCGCGGCACCGCCGACTGCATGCCGATCGACATGCGGGTGACCCCCGCCGCCGCGAGCTCCTCCGCGACCCCGGGCGTGACCGTGTCGGGGTTGGCCTCGACGGTGACCTCCGCGCCGTCGGCGATGCCGAACGCGTCGATCGCGGCGCCGAGCATGCGACCGAGATCGCCGGCCGGCAGCAGCGTCGGCGTGCCGCCGCCGAAGAACACGGTGCTCATCGGGCGCAGCGGCCCGCGCTCGGCGAGCACGTCGCGCGCGAGGCCGATCTCCCGGATCAGGGTGTCCGCGTAGGCGTCCTGGCGCGCGCCGCGCAGCTCGGACGCCGTGTACGTGTTGAAGTCGCAGTAGCCGCAGCGCACGCGGCAGAACGGCACGTGCAGGTAGGCGGAGAACGCCGCCTCGGGGTCGATCGACAGGTCGAGCGGCAGGCGCCCGTCCGCCGGTGCCGGATCCCCGAGCGGGAGCGGACCGGCCATCAGGGTCGCACCATCAGAGCGGCGTCGCGTACAGCGGCGAGATCGCACGCAGGTAGCGCGCGAACAGCTCGCGGCGGCGGCGCTTCACCAGATACGGCACGGCGCGGTACAGCACGGTGTTCGGGCGGTCGAAGGCGCGCACCGTGAACCACACCTCGTCGGCGTCGTTCCACTCGATGTCGAAGGACTCCTCGCCGCTGACCACGGATCCGTCGACCGTGCCGAGCACGAATCCGATCCGGCGCGCCTGCTCGGTCACCGAGATCACGCGCAGCTCGGCGTCGGCGCGCATGCCGCCGACCCTGCCGTGCAGCTTCAGAGTCATCCCCGGGCCCGCCCACGGCGTGCCGTCCTCGTCGTAGCGCGGCTCGATCGCGGTCGCGCTCGGCGCGATCGGGGCGCCCTCGGCATCGAAGCTGACGCCCGCGTATCCGGGGCTCGAGGCCGGGCGCACGTCGGTGAGCTGCAAACCGGCCGCCCGTTGCGCGGTCCAGGAGAGGAGCGCGTCACCGGCGGTGCGGAACCGCTCCTCGCCGCTGCCGAGCCGCCAGGACTCCTCCGCGGGGATGCTGCGCTCCGGCGGATACTGCATCAGGTCGGGCGCATGGGTCGCACCCACAGCGGCATAATCCACCGTTCCTTCTCGGAATGTCCCGCGACGCATGTCATCCACCCTATGCGACGTCCCTGGGGGAAGCACCTACGCAGGCGGCTCGGCGCCGCCGCGGCCACCGGGGATGACCAGTCCCGCCTCGTAGGCGGCGATGACCGCCTGCACGCGATCGCGCAGGCCGAGCTTGTACAGGATCCTGCTGACGTGCGTCTTCGCGGTCCCCTCGGACACGTGCAGTCGAGAGCCGATCTCCGCGTTGCTGAGGCCTTCTGCCAGACAGATGAGAACATCCCTCTCACGGTCGGTGAGCGAGCGGAGCGGATCGCGCGTCCCCACGTCGGGCTGCGGCCTCGCCACGTACTGTTCGATCAGGCGGCGCGTGAGCGCGGGCGCCAGGAGCAGATCGCCTTGTGCGACCTGTCGGATCGCTGTGAGGATCTGCTCAGGCCCGGCGTCCTTCAGCAGGAAGGCGCTCGCCCCCGCCCGTAGCGCCGCGTACACGTACCGGTCCAGGTCGAACGTCGTCAGCATGACGATCCTCGTCCACGGGCTGGCGCGCCGGACGCCGCCGATCGCACCGATGCCGTCGAGCCCGGGCATCCGGATGTCGGTGAGCATGATGTCGGGATGCTGCTGCTCGGCCAACGCGATCGCCGTCTCGCCGTCGCCCGCCTCGCCCACCCACACGAGGTCCGACTGCGACTCGACGATCATCCTCAGTCCCGCACGGATGAGCGGCTGATCGTCCACGATGCCGATCGAGATCACAGGCCGTGCTCCCCGGTCGGAAGCCCCGCCCGGATGGCGAACCCGCCGTCCGGGCGCGACTCCGCATCGACGGCGCCACCGATGGCCGTGACCCGCTCGCGGATGCCGGTCAGCCCCCGCTGCGCCCCCTCCAGCAGCCTGGGCGAGCGGACGGGCGGCGCATTCGAGATCTCCACTCCGAGCACCCCACCCGCTCCGGACCCGATGCGCACCTCCGTATCCACAGGCCCGGCATGCTTGAGCGCGTTGGTGAGTCCCTCCTGCACGATGCGGTAGGCCGCCAGCTGCACGCCGGCCGGCACCCCGGCGACCTGCTCCTGACGCAGCCGCACCGGAAGGCCCAGGGCCCGCATGCGCTCGCAGAGCTCAGGGATGTCCGCCAGCCCGGGCTGCGGCCCGGTCTCCCCCGGCGCGTCATCCTCGTCGCGAAGCACCCTGAGCAGGCTTCGCAGCTCCGCGAGTGACTCCTGCCCCAGCGCCTCGATCCGCGCCAGTGCCGTCACCGCCACCTCAGGATCCCGGATGGCGGCGAGACGAGCGCCCCCCGCCTGCATGACCACGACAGTGATGGTGTGCGAGATCACATCGTGCAGCTCCCGCGCGATCCGCGCGCGTTCCGACCGCTTCGCAGCCTCCTCGGCACGCGCGCGCTCCGCTTCCTGGCGCACGGCGTCGTCGCGGTACTGCGACCAGCTCCGCGCGAAGAGGCCGAGCAGCCAGGCGCCGACGATGAGCGTGCCGTTGTACAGCAGATCCCCCGGATCGGAGATCTCTGGGAAGCGGATCGCGATGACGGTGAGCATCGCGGCGCTGATCACGATGCCCAGCGCTCTCCACAGCGGCCGATCGCCGTGCCGCGCGGTCGAGTACAGCGCCAGCAGCCAGGGCATGAACTGACCCCAATAGCTGAGTGCCAGCGGGAGGAACCAGATGGGCACGGTGATCACGACGGCGATGCCGCACAGCACCGACAGCGGCCGACGACGGCGCAGCAGGAGCAGCAGACACACGATGGTCATCGGCACCAGCGACGTGAGCGGCGACGCCGATCCGATCGAGTTCCCGATGCCGAGGGTCATATCCAGCAGCCCGGACGCCCACAGGCCGATCGGCGGGCCCACGTCGATCACCGCATCGCGCCAGCCGATGTGCGGCTGCGCACTACGACGAGCGCCCCACATGCCCCCACCGTAGACCTCTGGGGGCCCTGACCGCGTCTGCCGTTCGGCATACCGGGCATCCGTCGTGGGACCGACCAGGTGTGACCACAGCGCAGACGCGCCGCGGCCGTCCCGGAGCGACGCTGTGACGAGTGCGGCGCACCGGGTGCCGCGAGGAGGACATCATGGAACAGACATCCACGCAGATCGCACAATGGCGGCTCGCACTGATCGGCTTGATTCTGGGGCCTGCGCTGCTCGTCGTGTCGAACGCGTTCATCGTGCCCGAGAGCTCGGGCGGCATGCGCGCGTCGTTCGACGCCATCGCGACTCAACCCTGGCTTGTGCTCGTGCCGTCGGTGCTGGAGGCCGCCGGGTTCGCGCTGACCCTGGCGGCGTTCGCGGCCGTCTCTCGCAGCGTGGCCCGTCGTGGCGGCGCGCTCGCCACGACGGGTGCCGTGCTGTGCGTGCTCGGAGTGCTGGGCTTCGCGTGGTCCGCGGCTGGCGGACTCTTCTTGGCGGCTCTGTCCGGGATGAAGGATCGGAACGCCGGGTTCGAAGCCGCGATGACGATGACGGCGGATCCCGTGTCGGGAGCGCTGATCTCGGTGCTGATGTTCGTCGGCGAGGCCGGCATCCTGCTCGTGCTCCTCGGCCTGGTGCGCGCCAGCCTGCTCAGGATCTGGGTGATCGCACTCGTGGTGGCAGGCATCGTCGCCGACCAGGTGCTGCCGGGCTTCCTCTCGTCACTGACGGCGGATGCCCTGCTGCTGGCCGTCGGGATCCTGACTGCGCTCAGCCTCCGCCGCAGGTCCCGGCTGGACGCGCTCACACCGGCGCCTGTCGTGCCGGCACCGACCGCAGCCTGAGCCGCTACTTCTTGTCCTTGCCCTCGACGTCCCCGCTCAGCGCGGCGATGAACGCCTCCTGGGGGACCTCGACGCGACCCACCATCTTCATGCGCTTCTTGCCCTCCTTCTGCTTCTCGAGGAGCTTGCGCTTGCGGGTGATGTCACCGCCGTAGCACTTGGCGAGCACGTCCTTGCGGATCGCGCGGATGGTCTCGCGGGCGATGATGCGGGCCCCGATCGCGGCCTGGATCGGCACCTCGAACTGCTGGCGCGGGATGAGCTTGCGCAGCCGCTCGGCCATCATCGTGCCGTAGGCGTAGGCCTTGTCGCGGTGCACGATCGAGCTGAACGCGTCGACCTTCTCGCCCTGCAGCAGGATGTCCACCTTGACGAGGTCCGCCTCCTGGGATCCGCTGGGCTCGTAGTCGAGCGAGGCGTAGCCCTGGGTCTTGGACTTGAGCTGGTCGAAGAAGTCGAACACGATCTCACCGAGCGGCATGTTGTAGCGCAGCTCCACCCGCTCCTCGGAGAAGTACTCCATGCCCAGGAGGGATCCACGGCGGGACTGGCACAGCTCCATGACGGTGCCGACGTAGTCCTTCGGCAGCAGGATCGCGGCCTTGACCATCGGCTCCGAGACGGATCCGATCCGCCCGTCCGGGTACTCGCTCGGGTTGGTGACGGTGACCGTCTCCCCCGTGTCGCTGGTGAGGACCTCGTAGATCACGCTCGGCGCGGTCGTGATGAGGTCGAGCCCGAACTCGCGGGACAGCCGCTCGGTGATGATCTCCAGGTGCAACAGGCCGAGGAACCCGCAGCGGAAGCCGAAGCCGAGCGCGACCGAGGTCTCCGGCTCGTACTGCAGCGACGCATCAGAGAGCTTGAGCTTGTCCAGCGCCTCACGCAGTTCGGCGTAGTCGCTGCCGTCGATCGGGTAGATGCCGCTGAACACCATCGGCTTCGGGTCGGTGTAGCCCGCGAGCGCCTCGGCGGCGGGCTTGCGCGCGTTCGTGATCGTGTCGCCGACCTTGGACTGGCGCACGTCCTTCACTCCCGTGATGAGGTAGCCCACCTCGCCGACGCCGAGGCCCTTGGACGGCACCGGCTCCGGGCTGGAGACGCCGATCTCGAGCAGCTCGTGGTGGGCGCCGGTGGACATCATCTGGATCCGCTCGCGCGGCGAGAGCTTGCCGTCCACCATGCGCACGTAGGTGACCACGCCACGGTAGGCGTCGTACACCGAGTCGAAGATCATCGCCCGTGCCGGCGCCTCGGCGTCCCCCACCGGGGCGGGGATCTCCTGCACGATCCGGTCGAGCAGGTCCTCGACGCCGACGCCGGTCTTGCCGGACACGCGGAGCACGTCGTCGGGACTGCCGCCGATGAGGTCGGCCAGCTCCTTCGCGTACTTCTCCGGCTCCGCCGCGGGGAGGTCGATCTTGTTCAGCACCGGGATGATCGTGAGGTCGTTCTCGAGCGCCAGATACAGGTTGGCGAGCGTCTGCGCCTCGATGCCCTGCGCGGCGTCGACGAGCAGGATGGCCCCCTCGCAGGCGGCGAGGGACCGGGACACCTCGTACGTGAAGTCGACGTGCCCCGGGGTGTCGATCATGTTCAGTGCGAACACCCCGCCGTCGATCTGCCAGGGCATCCGCACCGCCTGGCTCTTGATCGTGATGCCGCGCTCGCGCTCGATGTCCATCCGGTCGAGATACTGGGCGCGCATGTCGCGGTCCGACACCACGCCGGTGATCTGGAGCATCCGGTCGGCCAGGGTCGACTTGCCGTGGTCGATGTGGGCGATTATGCAGAAATTGCGGATCTGCTGCGGCGGCGTGACGGCCGGCTGCAGCGGAGTGAGGGCGCGAGGTGACATGAGGTCCTGAACGATGCGGGGTCCGGCGGGCGGATCGGGCTGTCCCGGGGCGGACCCGGGTATCCCACCGATTCTACGGGAGCGGCCGGAGCACCCGCGAAGCGACCGCCTCCGCGGCGCGGAATCGCCCAGCCGAGCGCCCCGCCCACGGCCCGGATGAGGAGTGCCGCATTCCGCGACGGCGAGGGCCGGTGATAGTCTCGCGAGGTTGCCGCCGCCCGGTACCGGGTCTCAGCGTCGACAGCACTCGGTGCCGCCACGGGCGGTCCGAGGCACCGCGTCACCGGTTTTCGGTCGTGCCGGAACGGCATCGACCCCGCGCCGCATCGGAGATCCCGTGCGGTGTCTGTGGCAAGAGAGAGAACACCGTCTTGATCAAGTACCTGCTGCGCCGGATCCTCGGCTGGCTCCTCATGATCGTGGTGGCGACCAATGTCACGTACTTCCTCGCGTGGGCCTTCCTCGATCCGCGCAGCAACTACGTCGGACGTCGTCCTCCGCTCAGCGAGAGCCAGATCAACCGTTTGCTCGAACCCCGCAATCTGAGCGACTCCACCCCGCTCCTCGAGCGCTGGTGGCACTGGTTCACCGACATCGTGCTGCGCTGGAACTGGGGCGTGAGCCCCACCGGCCAGTCGGTGAACGAGCAGATCGCGTACCGCATGTGGGTGTCCGGGGAACTCGTGCTCGGCGCGACCATCATCTCCGCCGTCCTCGGCATCGCGATCGGCGTCTACACCGCGTCCCGGCAGTACAAGGTCGCGGACCGCGTCTGGCAGGGCATCTCGATCGTCACGATGAACATCCCGATCATCGTCGCCTCGCTCGCGATCGTGCTCGGCGCCATCGCGATCAATGATGCGCTCGGGTTCCGGCTCTTCTACGTCACCGGCTCGTCCAGCGACGGGGTGACCGGGTTCTTCCCGGTCCTGATCGACTCGCTGCAGCATCTGATCCTGCCGACCATCGCCCTGGTGTTCATCGGGTACTCCAGCTACCACTTCCTGCAGCGCTCCCTGCTGCTGGACAACATCAAGGCCGACTACGTCCGCACGGCACGCGCGAAGGGCCTGACCAAGCAGCAGGCGATCCGCAAGCACGCGCTGCGCACCTCGCTGATCCCGGTCGCGACCCAGCTCGCCTTCAACATCCCGACCGTGTTCACGGGCGCGGTGCTGACCGAGACGATCTTCGCGTGGAACGGCATGGGCCGGTACTTCGTCGAGACCATCGGCAAGAACGACGTGCACGGAGTGGTGGCCATCGCCGCCTTCACCGCCGTGCTCACGGCGATCGGCGCGATCCTCGCCGACATCGCCGTGGTGATCCTCGATCCGCGAGTGAGGGTGAGCTGACATGACCTCCGCAACCGTCCAGCCCCCCACCGGGGCCGAGGCGCCCACCCCGCGCACGCCGCGCAAGCGCATCGGCACGTTCCGGCTCTACTACCGCCGGTTCGTGCGCAACCGCCCGGCCGTCGCGGGCGTGTTCATCTTCGTGCTCCTCGTGCTGTTCGCGCTCGTCGGCCCGCTCATCGCGCAGTTCAGCTTCAGCGAGCTCGACTTCCTGGCTCTGGGCACCCCGCCCGACGCCACGCACTGGTTCGGCACCGCGGCCGACGGAGGCGATCTGTTCGCCCAGACCGCGGTGGGCCTGCAGCGCTCTCTGATGATCGCGCTCACGGTGTCGATCGGCACCACGGTGATCTCCGCGGTCGTCGGCACCGCGGCCGCCTACTTCGGTGGGATGACGGAGCGCATCACGCTGCTGGTCATCCACTTCCTCATGGTCGTGCCGACGTTCCTGATCCTCGCCCTGATGTCGTCCAATGCGGGCGGCGACTGGCGCGTGATCTCCGTGGCGATGATCTTCATCAGCTGGTTCTTCCCCGCCCGGGTGATCTGGACGATGGCGCTGTCGCTGCGCGAGCGCGAGTACGTGCACGCCGCGCGCTACATGGGCGTGCCCGGCATGAAGATCGTGCTGCGGCACCTGCTGCCGAACATCGGCTCGCTGCTGGTGATCAACTTCACCCTGGGCGTCGTCGGCGCGGTCATCACCGAGACCGGCCTGTCGTTCATCGGCTTCGGCGTGAAGATCCCCGACGTCTCGCTCGGCTCCCTCATCGGGATCGGCGCGAACTCGATCTACAGCGCCCCGTGGACCTTCTACTTCCCCGCACTCGCGCTGACCCTGCTCACCGTCTCGATGGCGCTCGTCGCCGACGGCCTGCGCGATGCGCTCGATCCCACCTCGGCGGCAGGAGGCCGCGCATGACCGCTCCTCTGCTCTCCGTCCGTGACCTGCACGTCAGCTTCGCCTCCGAGTCCGGGCGCGTCGACGCCGTCCGCGGCGTCTCCTTCGACCTGGAGCCCGGACGCACGCTCAGCATCGTGGGCGAGTCCGGATCCGGCAAGTCGGTCACCTCGCTCGCGATCATGGGCCTGCTGGACGAGAACGCGAAGGTCACCGGGTCGATCATGTTCGACGGCACC
>JAFDWP010000086.1 GCA_018268435.1 Actinomycetota bacterium | reverse complement strand
CGCTCCCGGGCCGGCTGCGGGATCCGGAAGCCGTGCCGGTTGCGGATCCGCTCGTTGAATCCCTCGAAGCCGGGCAAGACCTGCGCCATGACGTCCCGGATCCGGTCGTAGTCGGCGATGTAGGCGTCCCACGGGGTCTGCGACTGCGGGAGCGTCGCCTTCGCCATCCCCGCGATGATCGCCGGCTCGGAGCGCAGGTAGGCCGACGCAGGGCGCTTGCGCCCCACCGACAGGTGCACCATGCTCATCGCGTCCTCGACGGTGACGCCCTGCGGCCCGGCCTCCTGCTGATCGCGCTCGGTGCGGCCCAGGCACGGCAGGATCAGGGCCCTCGCGCCGTGCACGAGGTGACTGCGGTTGAGCTTGGTGCTCACCTGCACCGTCAGCCGGCACCGGCTGAGCCCCTCCGCGGTGTACGCGGTGTCGGGGGCGGCGAGCACGAAGTTGCCGCCCATGCCGACGAACACCGTGACGGTGCCGTCATGCATGCCGCGGATCGTCTTCACGGTGTCCAGCCCGGGGCGCCGCGGCGGGTCGATGCGGCACACCTCGGCGAGCCGGTCGGTCCAGGCGGGCGGGCGATGGTCGATGCCGCACGTGCGGTTGCCCTGCACGTTGCTGTGCCCGCGCACCGGCGAGGGCCCGGTTCCCGGACGGCCGATGTTGCCGCGCAGCAGGAGCAGGTTCACGATCTCGCGCACGGTGTCGACGCCGTGCTCGTGCTGGCTCACGCCCAGGCACCAGCTGATCACCGTGCGCTCGGATCCGAGGTACACGGCCGCCGCCGCACGGATCCGCTCTTCGCTGAGGCCGGACTGGCGCACCAGCTCGCTCCACGGCGTGGCCTCCACGAGCGCGCGGTACTCGTCGAGCCCGTTCGTGAACGCGCGCAGGAACGAGGTGTCCAGCACGGTCGGATCGGTCTGCGCCTGCTCGAAGACGACCTTGGCCATGCCCCGGATCAGGGCGAGGTCGCCGCCGATCCGCACCTGCAGGTTCATGGTGCTGGTGTCGGTGCTGCGGAACAGCGCCATGTCGACGAAGTCGTGCGGCACGATCGTCCGCGTCGCCCCGGCCTCGGCGAGGGGGTTCACGTGCACCACCTGCGCCCCGCGGCGCACCGCGTCGGAGAGCGCTGTCAGCATGCGCGGCGCGTTGGAGGCGGCGTTGACGCCGAGGATGAAGAGCGCGTCGCACTCGTCCCAGTCCCGCAGGTCGGCGGTCCCCTTGCCCGTGGCGAGCGAGGCCTTCAGGGCGCGACCGGACGCCTCATGGCACATGTTCGAGCAGTCCGGGAGGTTGTTGGTGCCGTACTCGCGCACCATGAGCTGGTACAGGAACGTGGCCTCGTTGCTCAGCCGCCCCGAGGTGTAGAACGTGGCCTCGTCCGGGCTGCCGAGGCCCTGCAGCTCGGCGCCGATCAGGGCGAAGGCGTCATCCCACGCGATCGGAACGTAGCGGTCGCTCGCCGCGTCGTAGCTCATCGGCTCGGTGAGCCGACCCTGGTCCTCGAGGTCGAAGTCGGTCCACTCCGACAGCTCGGTGACCGTGTGCTCCGCGAAGAACTGCCGGTCGACGCGCTTGTGCGTCATCTCCCAGGTGACGTGCTTGACGCCGTTCTCGCAGATGTCCAGCCGCAGATTGCCCGGATCATCCGGCCAGGCGCATCCGGGGCAGTCGTAGCCGGACACCCCGTGGTTCATGATGAGCATCGCTCCGGTGCCGGCGATCGGCTCGCGCTGCGTCGCGAGCACCCTGCCGACCGACATCGCGGCCCCCCAGCCCGCGGCGGGGTGCCGATAGGGCGTGCGCGACCATGGCGCCGTCGTGCGCGGCCCGTAGCCGCCCTGGCGTGGCTCGCTCGGCATCAGGCCGAAGGCCGTGCCTGCCCGGGAATGCCGGTCTTCGCTCATCGTGCCACCCGTCCGTCCGGCGCGAACGCCGCACCCGGCGCCACGGCATCGATCCGTACGCGTTGCTCGTGCGCGTACACGTTCATGGAGCGCCCGCGCACGAAGCCGACGAGTGTCAGCCCCGACTCGTGGGCGAGCTCGGCAGCCAGCGAGGAGGGCGCGGACACGGCGGACAGGATCGGGATCCCCGCCATCACCGCCTTCTGCACGAGCTCGAAGCTCGCGCGCCCCGAGACCTGGAGCACGGTCGAGCGCAGCGGCAGCCGTCCGTCCTGCAGGGCCCAGCCGACGACCTTGTCGACGGCGTTGTGCCGACCGACGTCCTCCCGGACCACCAGCTGCTCCCCGGTCTCCGCGTCGAACAGGCCGGCAGCGTGCAGTCCCCCGGTCTTCGCGAAGGCGGCCTGCCCCGCACGGAGCCGGTCCGGCAGCCCGCTGATCCACTCCGCATCGACCACGACGTCATCGTCGGCGACGCCGTGGTGCGAGATGGTCCGCACCGCGTCGATGCTGGCCTTGCCGCACACGCCGCACGAGCTCGTCGTGTAGAACCGCCGCGCCTCGTCCGCGCCGGGGAGACGCACGCCCGGCGAGAGGATCGCGTCGAGCACGTTGTAGGTGTTCTCGCCGCCGCCGGTGCCGGGGCCGCCGCAGTGGATCGCGGAGCGGAGGTCGGAACGGTCGGTGATCACGCCCTCGGAGACGAGGAAGCCGAGCGCGAGCTCGACGTCGTGTCCGGGTGTGCGCATCGTGACAGCGAGGGGCGTGCCTCCGATGCGGATCTCCAGCGGCTCCTCGACCGCGAGCGTGTCGGCGCGACGCCGCGCCCCCTCGCCGAGGGTGACCCGGCTGACCGGTCGCAACGTCGTGATCCGTCCCACGGCTCGACCCTACCCGCCGCACGGGCATGCGGCAGTGTTCTCGCCTCGAGGCGCCGAACTCCGCGCTCAGTCGCTCTCGACGGCGGCGGCCAGCGGAGCGGGCTCCGCGATCGGCACGACCGGGCAGTCCTTCCAGAGCCGCTCCAGGCCGTAGTAGGTGCGCTCCTCCTCGTGGAAGACGTGCACGATGAGGTCGCCGAAGTCCAGCAGCACCCAGCGCGCCTCGCTGCGGCCCTCCCGGCGGACGCGCTTGTGGCCCGCCTCGATCATGCGGTCCTCGATCTCGTCGGCGATCGCGGCGACGTTGCGCTCGCTGTTGCCGGTGACGAGCAGGAAGATGTCGACGAGCGGCAGCGGCTCGGAG
The DNA here is from genome assembly GCA_018268435.1 of Actinomycetota bacterium. Taxonomy (GTDB): domain Bacteria; phylum Actinomycetota; class Actinomycetes; order Actinomycetales; family Microbacteriaceae; genus Microbacterium. The sequence goes on along the minus strand of JAFDWP010000086.1, from coordinate 6,207 downwards.
ACGTTCAGCGCGAGCAGATCCTCTCCGCCCTTGGACCGTGCCGCATCGGCGGCGATCTGCAGCATGTCTGCGGCGAAGGACGACTGCATCAAGAGAACGCTCCTGTGGTGATGGCGACGATGAGGGCGCCGACCAGGGCGACGGCGAGGGCGCCGGCGGTGATGGTCAGCACGAGCATGAGCTTGTTGCCCTTCTCGGGCTCCGGCGGGCGGATGACCTCGGCCGCCGGCTTGATGGTCCCGATGGCGGCGCTGGCCGCGATCGGGGTCGGCGAGGACGCCGGTGCGAGTTCTCCGTCGAGCAGGACCGCGTCGACCTCCTTGCCGTCGGCGACGCCGTCGGCGTGGCCTCGGGACCCGAGGCCGGCGGGCAGCTCGTAGCTGCCGGTGACCAGGATCTCGCCGGTCGACGCCACCGGGCCCGACAGCGAGAGCCCACCGGGCGCCTGCTGGAAGATCAGGGCGTTCGGCGCCGCGTGATGCGACCCCGTCGAATCGCCGATCAGCGCATCGAAGGAGTCGACGCGAGGTGCCGCGGACGGTTCGGACAGCACGCGCTCCCCGAACCCGGGATTGACGGAGGAGCCCCGAGCGGGCTCCGTCGCTGCGGGCGCCTCGGCGGCGGCCTGGCTGGGCCGGCCCGCGGAATCGGACTCTGCGACCAGTGCGGACCACAGCTCGGTCGGCTCGGAATCGGGCTCCGGGCTGAGCAGCGCGGGAGCGGCGGTCTCCACCGCACGGGCGGCCGCGGCCGGAGCCTCGCGCTCGACGCTCTCCGGCGCGACGGCGGCCTGCCAGGTGCGCTCGACCTCGTCCTGGGCGCGGGCCGCGGCCGAGGCCGACACCGGCGCGACGCCGCGGTCGGCGTCGTCGACGCCGTCCTGCTCCTCGCCCACGTGGGACGGGGCCGCGGGTGCGGCGGCACTGGGCTCGAACGAACGGCGACGGCTCACGGGGGTCGGACGCGGGACGTCGGTGATCATCCCGTCCGGCGCCGAGGCGTCGGCGGGCGCGGGCACAGCGGGCCCGGGCACAGCCGGTGCCGGCACGACCGGCGCGGCGGCGGCCTGCGCGGGCGCGGTGCCGGGGAACGGATGCGCGGGGCGCTCCGGGATCGTCAGGGGCGCCGCGGGTGCCGCCGGCGCCTCGGAGTCGAACACCGGCAGCGACCCGGTGCGGATCCGCTCCTGCTCGCGCACCTGGCGGCGCGTGAGCGGTTCCGCGGCGTCGTGACCGGCGTCATCGACCTCGGGCTCGGTCTCGATGACGGGCTGCGGGGCCGCTTCCGCGACCGGATGCGCCGGTGCGTAAGCCGGCACGGACTGGGCCTCGGCCACCTCCGGAGTGACGATCGGGTTCGATCCGGTGGTGCGGGACTCCCGCAGCTGCTTGCGGGTCAGCTTGTGCTGATCCGATGTGCTCATGACGTGCTCCGATAAAGATGATGCTTCGCGATGTACTGGACCACCCCGTCCGGTACGAGGTACCAGACCGGGTCCCCCTCGCGGACGCGGGATCGGCAATCGGTCGAGGAGATCGCGAGGGCGGGGACCTCCAGCTGGCTGACGTCGTCGCTGGGCAGACCGTCGGTGCTCAGCACATGGCCGGGTCGGGACACTGCGACGAAGTGGGCCAGATCCCACAGTTCATCATGATCCCTCCAGCTGAGAATCTGCGCTACGGCGTCGGCACCCGTGATGAAGAAGAACTCGGCATCGGGCCGCTGCGCCTTCAGATCGCGGAGCGTGTCGATCGTGTAGGTCGGCCCGTCGCGGTCGATGTCGACGCGGCTGACCGTGAACGACGGGTTCGACGCGGTCGCGATCACCGTCATCAGATAGCGGTGCTCGCTCGCGGACACGCCGCTCTTCTGCCACGGCTCCCCCGTCGGCACGAAGACGACCTCGTCCAGGCCGAACGAGTGCGCAACCTCGCTCGCGGCCACGAGGTGGCCGTGATGGATGGGATCGAAGGTCCCGCCCATCACGCCGATCCGCGGCGCCGGAGTGATCGTCATCGAATCGGCTCAGTGACCGTGGCCGGCCCCGTGTCCTTCGTGACCGTGCTCGGCGGCCCACGCCTTCGCCTTGGCGGCGTGGCGGTTGGCGACGTTGCGATAGGAGAGCGCCACCAGGCCGAGCAGCGCGAACGTGCCGCCCGCGATGAAGAAGAACGGGAGCGTCTCCAGCATCACGTTGCCGCTCTGCTCCGAGTTCTCTGCGGCGGCCTGCACGAGCTGTGCGACGAGGTTCATCGATTCTCCAGAGTGATCAGGGTGGATCTCAGCTCCTCAGTCTAGCCCTCAGCCACGGGTCTGCCCCGACCCGCGCGCGAGCCACTTGGTGCTGGTGAGCTCGGCGAGTCCCATCGGCCCGCGCGCATGGAGCTTCTGCGTGGAGATCCCGACCTCCGCGCCGAAGCCGAACTCGCCGCCATCGGTGAACCGGGTGGAGGCGTTCGCCATCACCACGGCGGAGTCGACCTCGGCCAGGAAGCGCTCGATCGCCGGCGCATCGGTGCTGATGATCGACTCGGTGTGACCGGTGCTGTACCGCCGGATGTGCGCGAGCGCCGCGTCGAGATCGTCCACCACGCGCATCGACAGATCGAGGCTCAGGTGCTCGAGCGCCCAGTCCTCGTCGGTCGTCGGGACGGCCGCGGGCACCAGGGCGCGGATCTCGTCGTCGCCGTGGATCGTGACGCCCTGCGCGATGAGCGCCTGCGCGACCTCCGGCACGAGGCGGTCGGCCGCCGCGCGCAGCACGAGCACGGTCTCCACCGCGTTGCAGACGCTCGGGCGCTGCACCTTGGCGTTCACGACGATGTCCCGCGCCCACTCCAGCGGGGCCGACTCGTCGAGCACGATGTGCACCACGCCGGCGCCGGTCTCGATGACGGGGACGGTGGACTCGGTGACGACCGTCTCGATGAGCCCGGCGCTGCCGCGCGGCACGAGCACGTCGATGAGCCCCCGCCCGCGCATCATCGCCGTGGCGCCGGCGCGACCGAAGTCGTCGACGGTCTGGATCGCCTCGGCGGTGACCCCGGCGGAGGCGAGGGCGTCCCGCATGATGCGGACCAGCACGGTGTTGCTCTCGCGTGCGGCGCTGCCACCGCGCAGCACGGCCGCGTTGCCCGAGCGCAGGGCGAGGGCGGCGATGTCGACCGTGACGTTGGGGCGCGCCTCGTAGATGGCGCCGACCACGCCGAACGGCACCCGCACCTGCTCGAGGGCGACGCCGTTGGGCATGCGGTGCCCGCCGACCACGCGGCCGACCGGATCCGGCAGGGCCGCGACCTCGCGCACCGCGGCCGCCAGCGCGGCGATTCGCTTCTCGTCCAGGCGCAGCCGATCCAGCAGCGCGTCCCCGATGCCCTCCTCGGCCCCGCGGGCGAGATCGAGGGCGTTCGCGGCGATGATGTCGGCGGATGCTGCGATCAGCGCCGCGGCGATCGTCTCGAGCGCGACCGCCTTGTCGGCGCTCGTCAGCCGCGCCGTCTCCCGCGAGGCGTCCTTCGCGGCGCGCATCCGCGCCTCGGGGGAATCGTGCCCGTCTGCGGCAGCAGCGGCGTCGGCGGGCACGGCGAGATCAGCGATGACGGTGGACATGCGGTCAGTGTACCCACGCCGCCCACCGCCGGGATGCGGGATGACGAGATCAGACGGCGGGCTCGAACCAGGTGCCGATCGCGGCGCCGTCGAGCGCCTCCGCGACGAGATCCGCGCTCGTCACGAGCACGCCGATCCCGCTGAGCGCGGCGAGCCGGGCAGCCGAGACCTTGGTCGCCGCTCCCCCGGTGCCCACGCCGTTGACGACCGTCGCACCGAACTCGAGGCCGGACAGGTCCGCTCCCGCGGGGATGACGTCGAGCGGCTCCGCCGCGGGGTCGGACGGCGGCCGCGTGTACAGCGACTCCACGTCGCTGAGCAGCACCAGCGCATCCGCGCCGGTCAACTGTGCGACGAGCGCGCCGAGACGGTCGTTGTCGCCGAACCGGATCTCCTGGGTGGCGACGGTGTCGTTCTCGTTGACGATCGGCAGCACGCGCAGTCCGAGCAGACGCTCCATGGCGCGGCGGGCATTGCTGCGCGAGGTGGGGTGCTCCAGATCGCCCGTCGTCAGCAGCACCTGACCCGCGACGATGCCGTGCGGGCGCAGCGCCTCCTGGTAGCGGTAGATCAGCACGTTCTGCCCGACGGCCGCCGCGGCCTGCTGTGTCGCGAGGTCGGTGGGACGCGCGTCGAGCTGCAGGAACGGGATCCCGGTGGCGATCGCGCCCGAGGAGACCAGCACGATCTCCGTCCCGCGCGCGTGCGCGGCCGCCAGGGCCTCGACCAGCACGGGGATCCGCCATGCGGCGTCGCCGCTGATCGACGACGATCCCACCTTGACGACGATGCGTCCCGCCCCGGGCAGGTCTGCCCGGGTGAGCGCCGTCACAGGGCCTCCTCGTCAGCCTCTGCCGCAGCGGCGCCGTCGAGATCGACGTCCGCTCCCGCCGCGGCACGGGTGGCGAGACGCTGCTCCTCCAGCTCGGCGCGGGCGGCCGCCTTCGCGTCCATGCGCTCGTGGTACCGCTCGCGGCGCTCGCTCGTGGTGCGCCGGGTGTTCGGGTCGAAGCGCGAGTCGAGGCCGCGCGGCGAGGTGATCAGCTCGGCGGCCGAGCTCAGCTGCGGCTCCCAGTCGAAGACGATGGACTCGCCGGGGCCGATGACCACCGTGGATCCGCGCACCGCGCCCAGGCGGAACAGCTCGTCCTCGACGCCCAGCTTCTCCAGGCGATCGGCGAGGTAGCCGACGGCCTCCTCGTTCTGGAAGTCGGTCTGCTGCACCCAGCGCACCGGCTTCTCACCGAGGATCCGGTAGATGTTGCCGTAGCTGCCGCCCTCGACGCGGATCTCGAAGTCGCGCTTCGCGCCCTTCGGCCGGATGACGACGCGCTCCTTGGGGGCCTGGGCCGCGGCCGCCAGCGCGGCGCGATGCGCGTCGACGATCTCACCGAGCGCGAAGGTCAGCGGACGGAGTCCGTCGTGCGAGACCGTGGAGATCTCGAAGACGCGGAAGCCGCGCTCCTCCAGCTCGGGACGCACGAAGTCGGCGAGCTCGCGGGCCTCGGGCACGTCGATCTTGTTGAGGGCGATGATCTGCGGGCGCTCGAGCAGCGGCACCTGCCCCTCGGGCACCTCGTAGGCGGCGAGCTCGGCGAGGATGACGTCGAGGTCGCTGATCGGGTCACGGCCCGGTTCGAGGGTGGCGCAGTCGAGCACATGCAGCAGCGCCGAGCACCGCTCCACGTGCCGCAGGAACTGCAGACCGAGGCCACGGCCCTCGCTGGCCCCCTCGATGAGCCCGGGGACGTCCGCGACCGTGTAGCGGGACTCCCCCGCCTGCACGACGCCGAGGTTGGGGTGCAGGGTCGTGAACGGGTAGTCCGCGATCTTCGGCCGGGCCGAGGAGATCGCCGCGATGAGGCTCGACTTGCCGGCCGACGGATAGCCCACCAGGGCCACGTCGGCGACGGTCTTGAGCTCGAGGATGACGTCGCCCTCGAAACCCGGAGTGCCCAGCAGCGCGAAGCCGGGGGCCTTGCGCTTCGGGGTCGCCAGCGCCGCGTTGCCGAGACCGCCCTGACCTCCGGCGGCCACGATGTAGCGCTCTCCGGGCGTCACCATGTCGACGAGGATCTCGCCGTCGGGCGACTTCACGACCGTTCCGACGGGAACCGGAAGCTCCAGGGTCTCGCCGTCGTAGCCGGAGCGGTGGTCGCCCATGCCGAAGCCGCCGTTCTGCGACGTGCGGTGCGGCGAGTGGTGGTACGAGAGCAGCGTGCCGGTCTGCGTGTCGGCGACCAGCACGATGTCGCCGCCGTCGCCGCCCTTGCCGCCGTCCGGGCCGCCCAGGGGCTTGAACTTCTCCCGGTGCACCGAGACGCAGCCGTTGCCGCCCTTTCCGGCGCGGAGGTGCAGCGTCACTCTGTCGACGAACGTGACCATGCGGAGATCCTCCTGGATTGCGGGGCGGGGCGACGGGATTCGTGCCGGGATAGGGAAACGGGGCGGGCCGAAGCCCGCCCCGTTTCCGAAGCCACTCAACCGGTGGCTGAGTCGTTGAAGCCTACTCGGCGGCTGCGACGATGTTGACGACCTTGCGGCCGCCCTTCGCGCCGAACTCGACCGCACCGGCGGCGAGGGCGAACAGCGTGTCGT
>JAFDWP010000085.1 GCA_018268435.1 Actinomycetota bacterium | reverse complement strand
GGAGCTCGACCGCGGCTACGTGCTCACCTGCCAGTCCCACCCCACGTCGGATCGCGTCGTCGTCGACTACGACGTCTGACCGCCGCACCGAACGGAGCAGCCCGTGATCGACCTCGACATCACCGCGACGCAGGGCGGCGCGTCCGTCGCGCACATCACGCTGGACAACTCCGGAAAGCTCAACGCCCTCGACGCGCAGGCGGTGCGCGACCTCGGCGACGCCTACGCCGAGGCGGAGCGCGCCGGCGTCCGCGCCCTCGTGCTGACGGGGGAGGGCAGGGCGTTCTGCGCCGGTCGCGACATCTCCGGCGTGGATCCGCGCGACGACGATGTGACGGGCTATCTCGACGGCCTCGTCACCCCGGTGCTGCAGCGCATGTCCGCGTTCCCGGCGCCCACCTTCGCGGCGGCGCAGGGCGCGTGCCTCGGCGTCGGCCTGGGGCTGCTCATCGCGACGGACGTCGTCTACGTCGCCGACACCGCGAAGATCGGATCCCCCTTCGCCGCCCTCGGCGCGACCCTGGACTCGGGCGGGCACGCGCTGTTCGTGGAGCGGCTCGGCGCGCACCGCACGCTCGACCTCGTCTACACGGGGCGTCTGATGAGCGGATCCGAGGCGGTCGCCGCGGGCCTGTTCTCGCAGGTGCTGCCGGCCGACGAGGTCCTCGAGGCGACGCTCGCCGCCGCCGAGCGCGCCGCGGAGGGCGCGACGGCCGCGTTCGTGACGAGCAAGCGGCTCGTGGCGGCGCTGCGCGATGAGCGGCTCGGGCTGTGGGCGTCGATGCGCCAGGAGAACGCGGCGCAGGCGGCGCTCTGCGACACGGACGACTACCGGGAGGGGTTCGCCGCGTTCCAGGAGAAGCGGCCGCCGCGGTTCACGGGGCGCTGAGAGCTCGTCAGCCCCGCCGTGCCGCGGCCCGGCGGCGCAGCTCGCTCCGCGTGACGATCACGGCGATGCTCAGCGCCATCGCGGCGAGGGCCGCGAACGCCGGCTGGACCAGGGCGAGCGCCCCTGAGGCGGCGGCCAGCACCAGCGCGGGCACCGCCCACGGCGCCAGGGCGCGCCACGGCGTGCCGTAGCGCAGTCCGATCGCGGCGTTCGTGCCGTAGAACAGCATCACCCCGCCGCCGAAGGCCACGGCGATCGCGGGCGGCAGCACCGCGTCCGGTGCCGCGACCGCGAAGGAGACCGCGCCCGAGAGCAGCATGATCCCGCTCACCAGCGCATAGGGCAGGAAGGCGAAGGTCGTCACGATGCCGCGGGAGTCGCCGCGCGCGGCGAGATGCTCCAGACCCTCGCGCATCAGGTCGATCCCGAACAGGAACGACGCCCAGGCGAGGCCGGCGGCGACGACCAGGGCGAACAGCGCCACCCCGGCCGACAGCGGATCGAGATGCGCGGAGAGGGCGACGATGATGGCCAGCACGGTCTCGCCGAGCGCGATGATCACGAGCGTGCCGAAGCGTTCGGCGAGGTACTCCACGTTCAGGGTGCCGATCCGGCGCAGCAGCGAGGGGGCCGTGAGCACCAGCAGCAGGATCTCGGCGGCGATCGCGACGGCCCAGATCACGAAGCGGGCGGGGTCGGGGACGAACACCGAGGCGAGCCAGAGCACCCCGGTCGCGCCGTTGTACGCGATGATCCGCACCCGCGCCGGCGCGCCCCCGGCGGCCCAGTTGCTGCGCGCCCAGAGCGCGAGCATGACCGCCCGCAGCACGGCGTTGCCCAGGGCGAACAGCCAGGCCCGGTCGGCCAGCGCCTCGGGGGCGGCGACGGCGATCGCGCCCATCGCCGCCATCGCCAGCAGCATGAAGGCCGCAAGGGTGCGCCGCGACAGATGCGTCTGGATGCTCACCGCGAACGTCAGGTTCACCCAGGACCACCACACCGAGGCGAACAGGGCGAGGAACACACCCAGCTGGGCGAAGGTCGACGCGTGGTGCAGCCCGCCGGAGAGCTGGCCGACGAGCGCGACGAACACCAGATCGAAGAACAGCTCCATCCAGTCGGCGCGTGTGGCGTCGCGCTCCTGCGCCGGCGGGGCTGCCTGGTCCATCCGCTCATCATCCCCGCGGGGATCCGAGCCCGCAATCCGCGGGCGGTGGGTAGGCTGGTCGGGGCTCCGCGCGCGTCGTGCGAGCGGAGGGGAGCAGACGTGGGCGAGGGCGCTGTCGAACGGATGCGCGGGCCGCGGGCTTACGCGGCGTTCATCGGGATCGGCCTCGCGGCGGGACTGCTCTCGGGCCTGTTCGGTGTGGGCGGCGGCACCGTCATCGTGCCCCTGCTCGTGCTGCTGCTCGCGTTCGACCAGCGCCTGAGCGCCGGCACCTCGCTCGCCGCGATCGTGCCCACGGCCGCCGTCGGCGTGATCTCCTACGCCCTGCACGACGCCGTCGCCTGGATCCCCGCGATCATCCTCGCGATCGGGTCCGTCGTCGGCGCGCAGATCGGCACGCGCCTGCTCACCCGGATCTCGCAGACCGCGCTGCGCTGGGCCTTCGTCGGCTTCCTCGTCGTCGTCATCGTGAGCCTGTTCCTCGTCATCCCGTCGCGCGGCGCCGGACTCGAGCTCACGGTGCTGACCACCCCGCTGCTGCTGGTGCTGGGGCTGTTCACGGGGGTGCTCGCGGGACTCATCGGCGTCGGCGGCGGCGTCGTCGTGGTGCCCGTGCTCATGCTCGCCTTCGGCACGAGCGACCTCATCGCGAAGGGCACGTCCCTGCTGATGATGATCCCGACCGCGATCTCGGGCACGATCGGCAACCTCCGCCACCACAACGTCGACCTCCTCGCCGCGGGCCTGATCGGCCTCGCCGCGTGCACCACCACGGCGCTCGGCGCCTGGTTCGCGACCCTGATGGATCCGTTCGCGAGCAACATCCTGTTCGCCGCCTACCTGACCTTCATCGCCGTGCAGATGGCGCTCAAGGCGATCCGCGGACGCCGCCTGCGCACCGCCTGACCGACCGCTTCGGCGGGCCGCGGACACCGCTCGGTAGGATCGAGGGGTGCCCGTGAATCCTGAACTGGTCGGCCGGGAGTTCCCGCCGACGCCCGCATACCTGGTCGGCCGCGAGAAGGTGCGCGAGTTCGCCCGCGCCGTGTTCGCCGACGCCCCTCAGCACACCGACGTGGCCGCGGCCCAGGCGCTCGGCTTCGCCGACGTGGTCGCGCCGCCCACGTTCGCGATGGTCATCCAGGACCTCACGCTGCAACAGCTGCTGGGCCTGGAGGACTCCGGGATCGTGCTCAGCCGCACGATCCACGCCGAGCAGCGCTTCGCCTACACGCGCCCGATCCTGGCGGGCGATGAGCTCACCGCACAGCTCACCGTCACCGGGATCCGTGCGATGGGGCCGGCCGCGATGATCACGAGCGACGCCGAGATCCGCGACGCCGACGGCGCGCACGTCGTCACCGCCACCAGCGTCCTGCTCGTCAGCGACGCCCCCGCCGAGGAGGCCGCCGCGTGAACGTCGGAGACATCATCGCCGAGCGCACCGTGCACCTCACGCGCGAGTCGCTCGTGCGCTACGCCGGCGCATCCGGCGACTTCAACCCGATCCACTACCGCGACGACGTGGCGGCCGAGGTCGGCCTGCCCGGTGTGCTCGCGCACGGCATGCTCACGATGGGCGTCGCCTCGTCCGTCGCGATCGCGGCGCTGCCCGGAACCGCGCGCATCCTCGACTACGGCGTGCGCTTCGCCCGCCCCGTGGTCGTGGACCCGCAGGCCGGCGCCGACGTCGCCGTCACCGCCAAGGTCGGCGCGGTCGACGAGGCCGCCGTGCGCATCGACCTGCTCGTCCGGCACGCCGACACCACGGTGCTCGTGAAGGCCCAGCTGCGCGTCGCGGCGGACTCGCTCTGACATGACCCAGATCGCACCGATCCGCCTCGCCGAGCTGACCACGCTGCAGACCGGCGCCGCCCCCGCGCGAATGGTCGACGCGACCACGGAGGACGAGCTCATCGCGGCCCTGCACGAGGTATGGGCCACCGGCGACGACTGGTTCGTGCTGGGCGGCGGGTCGAACCTCTTCGCCGGGGACGTCGCCTTCGACGGCACCGTGATCCGGATCCGCACGAGCGGCATCGAGGAGCTGCCGTCCCCGCACCCCGGACGGATCCGACTGCGCGCGCAGGCCGGGCACGACTGGGACGCGCTGGTCGCGTACGCGGTCGAGCGCGGCTACGCGGGCATCGAGGCCATGTCGGGGATCCCCGGTACGGTCGGCGCCGCCCCTGTGCAGAACGTCGGCGCGTACGGGCAGGAGATCCAGGAGACCCTCGTCGAGGTCGAGCTCCTGGACGAGCGCGCCGGCGAGGCGGTCACCACGCCTGCGGCCGAGCTCGGCCTGGGCTTCCGCACCTCCGTGCTCAAGCATCACTACGGGTCCGTCGCCGAGCGCCGCGCCGTGATCCTGTCGGTCACGCTCGACCTCGCCGTCACGGGCGATGCGGGACGGGTCGTGCGCGGCGAGCAGCTGCGCCGCGCCCTGCAGCTCACGAGCGACGACCCGGTACCCCTGGCCTGGGTGCGCGAGCGGATCCTGGCCACCCGTGCCGCGAAGGGGATGCTGTTCGACCCCGCGGATCCGGACACGCATGGCGCCGGATCCTTCTTCCAGAACGCGATCGTCCCGGAGTCGGTGGCCCGCACGCTGCCCGCGGAGTGCCCGCGCTGGCCCGTCACGCCCGACCTCGACACGGTCACGGTGATCCCGCTGGACTCGTACTACGGCCTCGCGCCGCGGCCCGAGACGCCGCCCAGCGACGTGAAGGTGAGCGCCGCGTGGCTGATCGAGCACGCCGGCATCCGCAAGGGCTTCACGCTGCCGCGGTCGCGCGCGGGGGTCTCCACGAAGCATGCGCTCGCGCTCACGAACCGCGGCGGCGCGACGGCGGGGGAGATCGCCGAGCTCGCCCGGTTCATCCAGAGCCGGGTGCATTCCGAGTTCGGTCTGCTGCTGCAGCCCGAGCCGGTGCTCGTCGACGTCGAGCTCTGACCCTCGGGCGCTCACGGACGCCTGCCGCGACCTGTCTTCGGGATCCTGCAGCGCCCGGGCGTACGCTCGCAGGATGACCGGACTCGTGCCCTACCTCCTGTTCCCCGGGACCGCGGCGGATGCGCTGCCGTTCTACCAGGCGATCTTCGGCGGAGAGGTCGTGATGCACACCTACGCCGAGTTCGGGCGGGCGGACGGCCCGGGCGACGCGATCGCGCACGGCATGCTCCTCCGCGGCCCGGTCGAGCTGGCCGCCGCGGATGCCGCACCGGACGAGGACGCCGTGCACATGAACGGCATGTTCTTCTCGCTGCTCGGCACGGCGGATCCGGAGACGCTCACGCGCTGGTTCGCGTGGCTCGGCGACGGCGGTCGCGTGATCGACCCGCTGCAGGAGCGGCCGTGGGGTGCGCACGACGGCACCCTCGTGGACCGCTTCGGCGTGCGCTGGCTCGTCGGCTACGAGGACTGACCCGCCGGCGGCCTGCGCCGCGCCGAGCAGCGCCCCCCGGCGAAACGCCGACACCCCCTCTGGCCGCCGAAACCTCCCCTGAATCGCGTAGTTCAGGAGGGGTTTCGACGCTGCGAGGGGGTGTCGGCGGAAGGGCGGGCGCGGCTCAGGAGGCGAACAGGCGCTGCAGGCGCTGCACGCCCTCGAGCAGCTGGTCGTCGCCGAGCGCGTACGACATCCGGATGTAGCCGGACGGGCCGAAGGCCTCGCCCGGGACCACGGCGACCTCGGCCTGGTCGAGGATGAGGTCGGCGAGCTCGAGCGAGGTGGTGGGGGTCACGCCGCCCCAGGTGCGCCCGAGCAGGCCCTGCACGTCGGGGTACACGTAGAACGCGCCGGTGGGGTTCGGCACGACGAGGCCGTCGATCTTGGACAGCTCCGACACGATCAGCTTGCGGCGGCGGTCGAACGCCTCGCGCATCTGCTCGGCCTCGGTCTGCGGACCGTTCAGGGCGGCGACTGCGGCACGCTGCGCGACGTTGTTCACGTTGCTGGTGAGGTGCGACTGCAGGTTGCCGGCGATCTTGATCGCGTCGGCGGGGCCGACCATCCAGCCCACGCGCCATCCGGTCATCGCGTACGTCTTCGCGACGCCGTTGACGAGGATGGTCTGACCGGCGACCTCGGGCACGGCCTCGACGACGGAGGTGGCCTTGACGCCCTCGTAGGTGAGGTTCTGGTAGATCTCGTCCGAGATGATCCAGATCCCGTGCTCGAGCGCCCAGGCCGCGATCGCCGCGGTCTCCTCGGGGGAGTAGACGGATCCGGTCGGGTTGGACGGCGACACGAACACGAGCACGGTCGTGCGGTCGGTGCGGGCGGCCTCGAGCTGGTCGACCGTGACCTTGTACTCCTGGTCGGCACCGGCGAACACCTCGACCGGGACGCCGTCGGCGAGGCGGATCGCCTCGGGGTAGGTGGTCCAGTACGGCGCGGGCAGCAGCACCTCGTCGCCGGGGTTCACCACGGCCTGGAACGCCTGGTACACCGACTGCTTGCCGCCGTTGGTGACGATGACCTGCGAGGGCGATACCTCGAGGCCGGAGTCGCGCAGCGTCTTCGCGGCGATGGCCTCGCGCAGCTCGGGCAGGCCCGCGGCGGGGGTGTAACGGTAGTTGGCCGGGTTCGCGAGGGCCTCGGCCGCCGCATCCACGATGAACTGCGGCGTGGCGAAGTCGGGCTCGCCCGCGGCGTACGAGACGACGGGCTTGCCCTCGGCCTTGAGGGCCTTGGCCTTGGCGTCCACCTTCAGCGTGGCGGACTCGGCGATGGCGGAGAGTTTGCGGGAGAGAGGTGCGCGTTCGGTCACGCTCCCAGCGTACTCGGCACCCCGACGCCGGGAATGGCCGTGACGTACAAGGCGAGAGGCCGTTTGTCCGCCAGGGCGAACATCATCCCGCGGCGCAGCCGGGCCCGCTCAGGTCAGGAAGGACGGCGGCACGGCGCAGTAGTCGGCCAGGCGCCGGGTGGGGGCATCCGGATCCGTCGCGTCGACGAGCGCGGTGGCGGCGGTGTGCGGGACCCCGTCGCCGGTGATCAGCCACACGGAGTAGTGCCAGAGGCCCCGGGTGCGCTCGGCGAGCAGGCTCGTCGTGCCGGACACGATCAGCACCGCGTCCGCCGCGGCGCCCCGGAACGGCGCCACGACCTCGGTCCGCAAGGCGTCCTCGCCGCGTCCGTCCTGGGTGGTGACCCGGGCGTCGACGCCGCGTGCGGCGAGCACCTTGCGGAGGCTCTCGGCGGCGTCCGCGGAACGCGGCGCATCCGGGCTCGCCACCGCGAGGATGCGGGCGCCGCGCGGGTAGTCGCGGAGGAACTCGTCGGCGAGGCCCTCGAACAGGGCGCGCCGGGCGGAGGGATCGCTCATGCCTCCAGCGTAGGCGGGCCGGGCACAGGGCGGGCCGGGTCGTGTCCCGTCGCCTCGCCCCGCGCGGACCGACGATCGTCGCGACGCGGGCGCCGCCAGGGCACCAGGGCGGGCGTCGTGCGGACGTACCGCCGGTAGGGTTCGCCCAGCTCCGCGCGGAGGTCGCGCTCCTCGAAGCGGATCCCGATCGCGATGTACATGCTGGATGCGGCGGCGAACAGGGCGTGGCCCCAGGTCATCACCGGCGTCGCCCAGAACGCCACGAGCAGCCCCAGCATCAGCGGGTGCCGCACGAGCGCGTACAGCCACCGAGCCTGGAACGCCGATTCCCCGCGGCGGCCGGCGAACGCCTGGCGGATCCCGACGAAGTCCAGATGGTCGATCATGAACGTCGCGCTGATCGCGATCACCCAGCCCAGGGCGAAGAGGACCCAGAGCAGCGCACGCCAGGGCTCGATCCGCACGTCCCAGATCACCCCCGGGATCGGGCGCCACTGCCAGAGCACCAGGGCCAGCAGTGCGCTCGCCGTGAGCACGTAGACCGCCCGCTCGATCCGTGCCGGCGTCACGCGGGCGAACCGGCGCTTGACCGCGGGTCGTGCGAACACCGAGTGATGCACCGCGAACACGGCGAGCAGCAGGAGGTCGATCCCCACCGCGGCCGTCGGTGTTGCGGCGACCCCGCGGTCGACGACGGTCCCGGGTCCGACGTCGGCGAGGAACGCGATCGCCCAGATCATCACAGCCAGGAAGCACAGGTAGGCGACGACGGCGAGGGTCGTCGCGGACGCTCGACGCATGGACGTGCTCCTTCCTCCGCGTCATGCGGAACGACCCACGAAGCCGTGGTCGATCGCGAACAGGCTCGCACCGACCCGGTTCGCGACGCCGAGCTTGGCGTAGGTGTGCTCGACGTGATTGCGCACGGTCTTCTCGCTCAGCGTGAGCGCGACCGCGATCTCGCGGTTGCTGCGGCCCTGCGCGACGAGGGTCAGGATCTCGGCCTCCCGCGGGGTCAGTCCCGCGGGGAGGGCCGGCCGAGCTGCGCGGGATCCGGTCGAGGCCGCCGCCACGGACTCGACCGCCGCGACCGCCTCGGGGTCGAGGTGACCGGCGGCGACCCGGTGGTGCAGGCGGGCGATCGCCGCGTCCGGATCGAGCGCCTCCCGATAGGGTCGGGGCTCGCGCGCGGCGCGGTAGGCGACGGCGGCGGCGAGCAGGCGATCGGAGCGCGTCAGGGCGGCGCCCGGCGTGCCGGCGGGGTAGCCGGTGCCGTCCACGCGCTCGTGGTGCGCCCGCACCAGGGCCGCCTCGGCCGCGAGCCCTGGGATGCGCGTGAGCACGCGGCCGCCGAGATACGGATGCATGCGCACCCGCTCCCAGTCGCCGTCATCGAGCGCGCCCTGCTTCGACCACACCAGGTTCGACACCCCCAGCCGGCCGACGTCGTGCAGATGCGCCGCCCGGCGCAGCGCGTCCGCATCCACGGGGGCGAGCCCCATCGCCTGCGCGGCGGCGGACACGACCTCGGCCACGCCGCGGGAGTGCCCGAGCAGGAACGGGCACTTCAGGTCCGCGAAGTCTCCGATCGCGGCGACCGCGGCGTCCAGCGCGGCCCCGTGCAGCGCGTCGTCCCGGTCCGGGGCGCAGTCCAGGGCCGCCGCCCAGGCCTCCGCGCCGCGCGGCAGATCGAGCAGGGCGCCGGCATCGGCGGTGAGCGCGTCGACCACCGTCGGGTCGAACTGGCCGCCGCGCCGCCGAGTCGCCATCGTCACGGCGGCGTCGACGCCGCCGAGCCGATCGTGCACCTCCGCCGTGTCGGCGAGCTGCGCGATCCGCATCGCGATCGGGATCGCGTCGCCGGACAGGCCCTGCGGCAGACCGCGGCCGTCGTAGCGCTCGAACGCGGTCGAGACGGCATCCTGCACGGTGCGCGACAGCCCCAGGCGCTCGGCCAGCAGCGCGGCCGAGAGGCAGTGCGAGTGCAGCAGCGCGCCGAGGTGCCCGCGCGAATCGATCATCAGCTCGGTGAGCGTCGTCGCGCGTCGGGCGAGCGGACGTCCCTCGGCGACGTGCTCGACGAGGAAGCGCAGGAACGGCAGGCCCGACCAGTCCACGAGGTACGAGGCGCCGCGCACGGCGATGTCGTCGCCGAACCAGCGCGCGTACTCCTGCGAATCGGCCGTGCAGCCGATCCACATGAGCAGCGTCGCCTGATACGCCGCGCCGCGTCCGGCGTCGTCGAGGCCGAGCCGCGCGGCGAGCCGGTCGGCCAGCACGGCTGCCCGCATCATGTGCTCCGCGGGCTGGCCGAGGCCGAGGTCGATCGCGACGGAGACCGCCGCGATCATCTCGCCCCGCGTCGGAGCACCCGCTGTCGCGCCCACGGCTCCATTGTCCGCGCTGCGCTCCACCAGGGCCAGGGACATCAGCGTCGTCGGGCGCCCTCGGCGAGACCGTCTGCCGTGGGCGGCGCACCGGGAGCGCCCACGGTCGCGTGGAGCGCCGGATCGAAGGAGCTGAAGCGAGCATCGCCGACGTAGAAGAGTCCGCGCTGCGGCATCCAGAAGCCGCCGAGCCCGGCCTGCTGCGGAAGGGGGCCGATCGGTCCGAGGTCGCGCCCGGCGGCGACGGCCGAGCTCTGCGCGACGCGCCAGATCCGCGTGGGCACGACCTGGAAGCGCTGCCGATTGGGCGCGGCGCCGACCATCCGCATCCGGCCCGTGCGCAGCATCGGCCGCGACATCGGTCCCATCACGCCGAGGAGCGGATCACTGCGCCGCGCCGCCGCAGGGAGGGCGGAGCCGAGCGTCGACATCGCCCTCGTGGCCGGCGTCGCCCGCAGCACGAGCTCCCAGTCGAGGGCGTCGGGGACGCGCACCCGCAGCGTCCAGGGGCCCGTCCAGCGCAGCGCGATCTGCGGCACACGCTCGTACGTCGCGGCCGTGCTGAAGTAGCGCGGGCAGCTGTGCGCCGGATCCGTCGTCGTGAACATGTGCCATGCGCCCGCGGGAGTGCGGTGCCACACCGCGCGGTAGCCGGGGCCGATGCTCGTCTTCGTCATCACGCGCAGGGCGAGGCAGTCCCCGCCGCGGAAGGGGAGTGCGAGCACGCCGAACCCGGTGAACCGCTCGCCGTCGCCGTCGGGCAGGTGCGGCTGGTCCGAGGCTCGGGCGGCCGCGGACTCGGGGGTGGTCGAGGTGGTCATGGATCCACTCTCATCCGCCCGGTGCGGGCGCGCATGAGGCATCCGCCCCGATTCCGCGACAATGCGCGACGGGATCCGCCGTCGTGCGCGGCTCAGCGCTCGACGAGCACGCCGTCCTCGTCGGCGTAGAGCCGCGCCCCGGGGCGGAACTCCACGTCGCCGAAGCGCAGCACGGCGTCGATCTCACCCGATCCGGCCTTCGCGCTCTTGCGCGGATTCGTGCCGAGCGCCTTGACCCCGAGCGGAAGACGGCCGATCGCGGCGCTGTCGCGGATCGCGCCGTGGATCACGACGCCCGCCCAGCCGTGCGCGACGGCGCTCTCGGCGATCATGTCGCCCATCAGCGCGGAGCCGAGGGACCCGGATCCGTCGACCACGAGCACGGCCCCGCCGCCGTCGGTGCCGAGCAGGTCCTTCACGAGCTGGTTGTCCTGGAAGCACCGCACGGTGCGGATCGGGCCCTCGAAGGCGAGGCGGCCCCCGAAATCGCGCAGCGGCAGGGCGAGCGACTGCAGGGCGTCGCCGTGCTCGTCGTACAGGTCTGCGGTGGAGGTCATGCGGGATCCCTTCGATCACAGGTCGATCGCCGGGAGGGGGCGGGGTCGCTCCCTCCCGGCGATGTCGACGGTCAGTGCTCCACGAGGTGCGCGGCGTAGGCGCCGAGCGTCAGGAACGCCGGGAATTCGGGGCGCAGCGCCACGTCGCGGAACACGTCGGCGGCGTCGTCGAAGCGGTCGCCGGCGGTGCGCGGGGTCTGCGCGAGCAGCGCCGTGATCAGCCCCTCCACGTACTCCGCCGTGATCAGGGTGCCGTCCTGCGTGGTCTGACCCTGGTGGATCCACTGCCACACCTGCGAACGGCTGATCTCGGCGGTCGCGGCATCCTCCATGAGGTTGTCGATCGCGACCGCGCCGATGCCGCGCAGCCACGCTTCGATGTAGCGGATCGCCACGGAGACGTTGTCGCGCACGCCCTCGGCGGTGATCGGACGACCGATGTGCACGTCGAGCAGGTCCTCCGCCCGCACCTGCACGTCGGAGCGCTGCCGCTCGAGCTGGTTGGGACGCTGGCCCAGCACCGCGTCGAACTCCGCCTGCGCCGTCGGGATCAGGTCGGGGTGCGCCACCCAGGTGCCGTCGAAGCCGTCGCCGGCCTCGCGCTTCTTGTCGGCGGCGACCTTCTCGATCGCCCGCGCCGTCACCTCGGGGTCGCGCCGGTTGGGGATGAAGGCGCTCATCCCGCCGATCGCGAAGGCGCCTCGCTTGTGGCAGGTCTGCACGAGCAGCTCGGTGTACGCCCGCATGAACGGCACGGTCATCGTGACCTCGCTGCGGTCCGGGAGCACGAAGCGGGCGCCCCGGCCGCGGTAGTTCTTGATGATCGAGAAGATGTAGTCCCAGCGGCCTGCGTTCAGGCCCGCGCAGTGCTCGCGCAGCTCGAACAGGATCTCCTCCATCTCGAACGCGGCGGGCAGGGTCTCGATGAGCACGGTGGCACGGATCGTGCCGCGCGGGATGCCGAAGTACTCCTCGCTGAACGTGAACACGTCGTTCCAGAGCTTGGCCTCCTCGCTCGACTCGAGCTTGGCGAGGTAGAAGTACGGGCCGCGCCCGGCGTCGATGAGCGCCTGCGCGTTGTGGAAGAAGTACAGCCCGAAGTCGACCAGCGAGCCCGAGGCGTCCATCCGGCGTCCGGTGCGGTCGGTGAACTCGAGGTGCTTCTCGACGAGGTGCCAGCCGCGCGGCCGCATCACGATCGTCGGGGTCTGCGCGGCCGTCACGCGGTACTCCCGGCCGTCGTCGCTGGTGTGCACCAGGCGGCCGCGGATCGCGTCGCGCAGCGACAGCTGGCCGCCGATCACGTTGCCCCAGGTCGGACTCGTGGCGTCCTCCTGGTCGGCCAGCCAGACCTTCGCGCCGGAGTTCAGCGCGTTGATCGTCATCTTCGGATCGGTCGGGCCGGTGATCTCGACACGGCGGTCCTCGAGCCCCGGGCCGGCGCCCGCCACGCGCCAGTCGGCGTCCTCGCGGATGTGCCGAGTGTCGTCGCGGAAGCGCGGGTCGTGGCCGTTGCCGATCTCGAAGCGGCGGCGCATGCGGTCTGCGAGGCGATCGTGCCGGCGGCCGCCGAAGCGGTGGTGCAGCTCGGTGAGGAACGCGACGGCCGCGGGCGTGAGGATCTCGGCGTAGCGGTCGCGCATCGGGCCGGTGATGCGCATCGCGGGGCCCTCGGCGGCCGCGACGGTGCCGACGGTCCGGATCGGGGCGGTCGGCGACGCAGTGGGGATGGTCATGATCTTTCTCCTCCGTGGGATGTCGGTCGGCCCTTCGACGAGGTCAGGGACCGAGGGGCTGTGCCGGGTGGCGTGAGACCACTCTGCGTGAAGTTCCACGCGGTGAACGACCAGATTCGGGGAGA
Source organism: Actinomycetota bacterium (assembly GCA_018268435.1). Classification (GTDB taxonomy): domain Bacteria; phylum Actinomycetota; class Actinomycetes; order Actinomycetales; family Microbacteriaceae; genus Microbacterium. The sequence continues at coordinate 28,789 of JAFDWP010000085.1, read as the reverse complement.
AGTTCGATCAGAATTCTGTTTTCATGACAGAATCGTCGCCATGGTCATCGCAGACACGGCAGAAGTGGTCGACGCTCTCACGATCGGTCGGCGGATCCGCCGGCTGCGCACCGCGCAGGGCATGACGCTGGAGCAGCTCGCCACGGCGATCGATCGCGCGCCCAGCCAGGTGTCCATGATCGAGACCGGCAAGCGCGAGCCGAAGCTCACTCAGCTGCAGGCGATCGCGCGCGCGCTGGGCGCGACGATCGACGAGATCCTCGCGGAGACGCCGCTGGACGAACGCGCCGGCATGGAGGTCGCCGTCGAGCGCGCCATGAAGGGGCAGACGTTCCAGGCCCTCGGGATCGCGCCGTTCCGGATCGCGAAGAGCGTGCCGGATGAGGCCCTGCGCGCCCTGCTCGCGCTGCACGGCGAGATCGACCGGCTCCGCGACGAGCGTGCGGCCACGCCCGAGGAGGCGCGTCGGGCCAACGTCGAGCTGCGCCATCTCATGCGCCGTCAGGACAACCACTTCGCGGACCTGGAGCAGCAGGCGGCCGAGATCCTCGCCGCCGTGCACCACCCCGGCGGCCCGCTGACGCAGCGCACGGCGAGCGACATCGCCGCGCACCTCGGCTTCACGCTGCACTACGCGCCGGATCTGCCGCAGTCCACCCGCAGCGTCGCCGACCTCGCGCACGGACGGCTGTACCTCTCCAGCCGGGTGCCGGGCCGGGGTGATGCGCGCACCGCGGTGCTGCAGGCGCTGTCGAGCCGGATCCTCGGCCACTCCGAGCCGCACAGCTATGCGGAGTTCCTGCGTCAGCGGGTCGAGACCAACTACCTCACCGGGGCGCTGCTCATGCCGGAGGAGCACCTCGTCCCCGTGCTGAAGGACGCGAAGCAGCGCCGGGCGATCTCGATCGAGGATCTCCGGGATGCGTACTCGGTGTCGTACGAGACGGCCGCGCACCGGTTCACGAACCTGGCGACCCGGCACCTGGACATCCGCGTGCACTTCCTCAAGGTGCATGAGTCCGGCACGATCACGAAGGCGTACGAGAACGACGACGTGAACTTCCCGACCGACCGGCTCGGATCCATCGAGGGGCAGATGTGCTGCCGCAAGTGGACCAGCCGGGTCGTGTTCGAGGAGGAGGACCGGTTCAACCCGTACTACCAGTACACCGACACCGGCAACGGCACCTACTGGTGCACAGCGCGCGTGGAGCCGTCCAGCGAGGGACTGCACTCCGTGAGCGTGGGCGTGCGCTTCGACGACACGAAGTGGTTCATCGGCCGCGACACCACCAACCGCGGCGTCTCCAAGCACTCCGTCGAGGTGTGCTGCCGTCGCGCGCCCGCCGACCTCGAGGAGCGCTGGCGGGAGCAGTCCTGGCCGAACGTGCGCACCCCGCGGACGCTGCTGGCGACGCTGCCGACCGGGGCGTTCCCGGGCGTCGACACGACCGACGTGTACGAGTTCCTCGAGGCGCACGCCCCGTCCTGAGCGGCGACGCAGGGAGAGGGCGGGGATCCGGCGGGGCGGGATCAGGCAGCGTTCCAGCGCAGGCGCGCCGAGGCCACGTCGAGGTCGCGGCGGACCGTCTCGGCCTGCGCGACCGGGAACATCGTGACCAGCAGCGGTCTCGTGCCCGGCGCGGGCGCTACCGCGTAGGCGAGCGCCCGGGAGCCGTCGTGCTCGTGGCTCAGCACCGTGCGCGTGGCGCGTCCGCCTCCGAGCGCGTACCAGGAGAATTCGCCTCCGGAGGCGATCAGCAGGGTCGCGGCCTCCGTGGCTCGGGCGAGCAGGGTGCGCGGGCCCTCCCACGGCAGGAAGTGCCCGGCGCCGAGTCCCAGCCCGGCGGAGAGCTCGCGGCCGAGCCAGCGCTCCCGCTTCAGGCCGTACGGCGTGGGGGCGAGTGAGAGCAGGTAGCCGTAGGTGTGCAGCAGCCCCGCATTGCCGATCGGCCAGGCGGCCGACAGGCCCGCGCGCTCGTGCAGGGCGTCGAAGAGCGGCCTGCCGATGACCTCGTCGGCGGTGTTCTCATCGATCACGGTGGACAGGCCCCACTGCGCGAAGAGGCCCGCCGTGCGGTCGGCATCGACGGCCGCGGTCAGCCAGTCGAGCGACGCCAGCGCCTGCGTCGCCGCGCCCGGCGTGGGATCCGCGGCGGCGGACGCTGCGCGCTCCAGATCCTCGATCGGTCCCATGGGGCCACCCTACGTCAGGCCGTGCGTCGGCGGGGGAGCCTCCGACCGCGTCAGCGCCGCGCGCCGCCCGATCCGGTGAGGGCGTCGACCAGCGTCGTGAGCCCGAACTCGAAGGCCTCGTCCACGTCGCCGCCGAGCTGGAAGGCGCCGGCCTGCTCCATGGTGCAGAAGCCGTAGACCCAGGCCGTCATCGTGCGCGCCGCGGGCAGGGGATCGCCCGGCGTGGCGCGGCCCACGGCCTCGAGCAGCGAGGCGATGAGCGGAGCCATGCCCTCGGGGGTCGGACCGGCCTCGGGGGAGGGCGCGGAGAACAGCAGTCCGGCCGCGCGCGGGGAGCGTGCGCTGAACGCGCGCACGGCCCGCGCGATCCCGGGCAGCACGACGGCGGGATCCGCGGAGGACCCGACGAGCGCCGTGACATCGTCGCCGAGCTCGCGCGCGGCGTCGTCGGCGATCAGCCGGAGCAGGTCGTGCCGATGGCCCACGTGCTTGTACAGGCTGGGCGCGCGCACCCCGGCGGCGGCAGCCACGGCGCTGATGGTGACGGCGTCGATCCCGTCGCGTTCGGCGATCGCACGCGCGGTCGCGGCGAGCGACGCGGTGGTGACGCGCTGCGGTGCCGGCATGGATCCTCCCTCCCCGATCATAAGGCTATTGACAGTAGCCATGAAGGCTATATAGCGTAGCCATCATGAATGCGGAACTGCTCCGGATCGGCGACGACATCGTCGCCATGCACGCCGTCGTCACCGAGGAGGGCGTGACGCTGGTCGACGCGGGGCTCCCGGGCGACCGCCGGATCCTGCAGCGTGCCCTCGCCGCCGTCGGCCGCGACGTCTCGGACATCCGCGGCGTCGTGCTCACGCACGGGGACAGCGACCATATCGGCGTCGCCGAGTGGCTGCGCACCGCGCACGGGGTGCCGGTCTACGTGCACGAGGACGACGCAGGGCGCGCGCAGGGGGAGAAGGCGCCGTCCGCGCCGGGCGGGGCGAAGCGGCTCGGGCCGACGCTGCAGTTCTTCGCCGTCGCGCTGCGTCGCGGCGCGCTGCGCACGAAGCATCTGGGCGCGGTGCGCACCATGCGCGACGGCGACGTGCTCGACCTGCCAGGGGCCCCCGAGATCCTCGGTATGCCGGGCCACTCGGCCGGATCCGTCGCGATCCGCATCCCCGCCGTGGACGCGATCTTCGTCGGCGACGCCGTCACGACACGGCACGTGCTCAACGGGTCCACCGACCTGCAGCTCGGTCCGTTCAGCGACGATCCCGAGCTCACACCGGTCAGCCTGGAGCACCTGCGTGGCCTGCCCGAGCGCCGGATCGTGGTCGGGCACGGCCCGATCTTCCCCGGCACCGCCGCGGACATGCTCGCGGCGCTCGGCCGCTGACGGTCGGCCTCAGTCGCCCGCGGTGCGCAGCGCCGCCCACAGCTCGGCGCGCGCGGGGAACGAGCCGAGGTCCGCGTCGAGGATCGCCGCAGCCTGGGCGATCCGGGTGCGCAGCGTGTGCCGGTGCACGCCGAGCGCGGCCGCGGCCGGCTCCAGGCGGGTGTCATGCTCGAGCCACACCCGCAGCGACCGCTCGAGCTCGGCGCCCTCGCGCGCGTCGTGCTGGCGCAACGGCGCGAGCAGCGACTCCGCGATCAGGCGGGCCTCGTCGGTCGCGAACGCCGCGAGCACGCTCGTCTCTGCGCTGTCGGCGTAGCGCACGACCCCGTCGCCGGAGCGGCGCAGGGCCGCGAGGGCCTGCGCATGCGCATGCGAGAACGCGGTGTACTCCTCGGGCGCCGAGACGCCGATCCGCACCCCGGTGCGCTCGGCGAGCTCGTCCAGCACGCCGGCGTCCGCGATGGCGAGGCACATCACCAGGCCGTCGTCGGAGTCGGCGAGGAACACCGCGGGGGCGTCGCCGCGCTGGCGCTCCCACCACTCCGCGACCGCGTCCTGGCGCTGCCCCGCCGCGACGGCGACGACGATCGGCGCCGGCGGCAGCGCGCCCAGCACGCGCCGGGCGAGCGCCGGGTCGTCGCCCAGCAGCGAGGCCAGCAGCTGCCGGTGCAGCCGTCGCCGGCTGCGGGCGAGCTGTTCGCTCTGCTCGAGCGACAGCCCCGCCATCGCGATGACCGAGGTCACCACGCCGCGGGTCTCCGGGTCCAGGGTTCCGCTGGCGATCGCCACGACGCCGCGCAGGTGCCCGGCGCGTCCCACCGTGAGCAGGGTGTACGCGGACGTTCCCGCCTGCACCACGCGGTTCGCGGATCCGCCGCGCGCGAGCAGGTCCGACGCGGCCTCGTCGACGGCGGGGGAGGATCCGCCGGAGGGCTGCTCGTGCACGAGCCGTCCCGCGGCGTCGTACATGCCCACCCAGCATCCGAGCCGTCGGGACAGCTCGGTGAGCGTCGACTCCAGCCCGTGCGGACGCAGCGCCGCGACCGACAGTGCGCGCTGCGTCTCCAGCGCCCAGGTGCGCCGGGCGTACGCCTGGGCGGCGATCGCCTCGGCGTGCGCCCGGGCGACGGCGATGAACGGGGTGCTGTACGGCACCTCGAACAGCGGCAGGCCCGCGGCGGCGCAGGCGGCGACGAGGTCGGCGGGGATGCCGCTGCGGTGCACCTCGGTGCCGAAGCCCAGCGCCACCACGCCGCGGTCGACCAGCCGGTGCACGTAGGCGTGCGCGCCCGCCGCGTCGTCGTCAGCGAACTGGGTGCCGGTCGTGAGCAGGGCGAGGTCGTCGGCGAGGAACGGCGTGGGGTCGGTGAGGTCGGAGCTGTGCACCCAGCGCAGCGGGTGGTCGAGGGATCCGGGGGCCAGGGCGTCCACGCCGCCGACCAGTCGCAGGTGCAGGTCGCGACGTCCCAGCAGGGTGCGCAGGGTGGGCTGCTGTTCCATCGGCTGCGGTCCTCCTCGGGGCGACGACAGGTGTGGCCGGGATGGCGAAATCCTCACCCAGATTGTACGCGCCGGCGAATGCCCTGGGTCGGCGACGCTCGTAGTCTCGAGGCCATGAGCACCATTGACGCACCGGCAGAAACGCTTCCCCTCGGCGGACCCTCCCTCCCGCAGGAGCGACGCCTCGTCACCGAGCTCCCCGGCCCCCGCTCGGCCGAGATCCTCGCACGCAAGGCCTCGGCGGTCCCCGCCGGCGTCGGACACACCGTGCCGGTCGCCGCGGTCGCCGCGGGCGGCGGCGTCGTCGTGGACGCCGACGGCAACTCCCTCATCGACCTCGGCTCCGGCATCGCCGTGACCACGGTCGGCAGTGCGCACCCGAAGGTCGCCGCGGCCATCGCCGCGCAGGCCGCGCAGTTCACGCACACCTGCTTCATGATCTCCCCGTACGAGTCGTACGTGGAGGTCGCCGAGGCCCTCAACCGCCTCACCCCCGGCGACTTCGCCAAGAAGAGCGCCCTGTTCAACTCGGGCGCCGAGGCCGTCGAGAACGCGATCAAGATCGCCCGCCGGCACACCGGACGTCAGGCCGTCGTCGCGTTCGACCACGGGTACCACGGCCGGACCAACCTGACCATGGCGCTGACCGCCAAGGCCATGCCGTACAAGAGCGGCTTCGGTCCGTTCGCGCCCGAGGTGTACCGCGCCCCGGCGTCCTACCCGTACCGTGACGGCCTGTCCGGCGCCGAGGCGGCGGCCCGCACGATCCAGCAGCTCGAGAAGCAGATCGGCGCCGAGAACCTGGCCGCCGTCATCATCGAGCCGATCCAGGGCGAGGGCGGCTTCATCGTCCCGGCCGACGGCTACCTGCCCGCGCTCGTCGAGTGGTGCCGCGCGAACGGCGTCGTCTTCATCGCGGACGAGGTGCAGACCGGCTTCGGTCGCACCGGCGCGATGTTCGCCAGCGAGATCTTCGGCATCGAGCCCGACCTGATCACCACCGCCAAGGGCATCGCCGGCGGCATGCCGCTGGCCGGTGTGACCGGTCGCGCCGAGATCATGGACTCCTCGCACTCCGGGGGCCTCGGCGGCACCTACGGGGGCAACCCGGTGGCCTGCGCCGCCGCGATCGCCGCGATCGAGGCCTACGAGACCGAGGGCCTGCTGGAGCGCGCCGCCGAGATCGGCGCCCTGCTCAAGGACCGCCTCTCCGCCATCCAGGCCGGCGACCCGCGCCTCGGCGACATCCGCGGCCACGGCGCCATGATCGCCGCCGAGTTCGTCGACCCGGCCACCGGGGCTCCGGACGCCGCACTCACCGGCGCGGTCGCCAAGGCCGCGATCGCCCAGGGCGTCATCGTCCTCACCTGCGGCACGTTCGGCAACGTGATCCGCTTCCTGCCGCCGCTGTCGATCGGTGACGACCTCCTCAACGAGGGTCTCGACGTCGTCGCCGCCGCGCTCGCGGCCCACTGAGACGTCCGGGCGCGATCGGGATCGGGGGATGCTGGATCGCGCCCGGCAACTTTCTGCATGAACAACGCAGGGTGACCTGCACCGCGCACCGACGGTGCGAAACCGATGAAGGAGTCGAAATTGGCCGATATCACCCGTGACGTGCTCATCGTGGGAGCGGGCGCCGCAGGCACCACCGCCGCGAACGAACTGCGCAGGGCGGGTCTGTCGGTCGTGGTGCTGGAGGCCCGTGACCGGGTCGGCGGCCGGCTCTGGACCGACGTCATCGACGGCGCCATGCTCGAGATCGGCGGCCAGTGGGTCTCGCCCGACCAGGATGCGCTGATCGAGACGATCGACGAGCTCGGGCTGGAGACCTTCAGCCGCTACCGCGAGGGCGACAGCGTCTACATCGGCCCCGACGGTGCGCGGCACCGCTTCACGGGGGAGATGTTCCCCGTCTCGCCGGAGACTGAGAAGGTCATCGCCGAGATCACCGAGCGCCTCGACGCGATGGTGGCCGAGATCGATCCCGACCGTCCGTATGCGCACCCACAGGCCGCCGAGTGGGACTCGGTGACCTGGGATGCGTGGCTGCGCGGTCAGACCGACGACGACGAGGCCGTGCGCAACCTCGCGTTCGCGACCGGATCCGCGATGCTCACCAAGCCGACGCACGCGTTCTCGCTGCTGCAGTCGCTGCTCATGGCGGCCTCCGCCGGCTCGTACTCGAACCTCGTCGACGCCGACTTCATCCTGGACAAGCGCGTCGTGGGGGGTCTGCAGCAGGTGCCGCTGCTGCTCGCCGAGCGCCTCGGCGACGACGTGCTGCTGAACCAGCCCGTGCGCACGCTGGAGTGGGACGACAGCGGCGTGACCGCCACGACCGACTCCCTCACGGTCCGCGCCCGCTACGCGATCCTCGCGCATGCCCCCGTGCTGTACGACCGGATCTCGTTCGTGCCGTCGCTCCCGCGCCGCCAGCACCAGATGCACCAGCACCTCTCCATGGGCTTCGTGATCAAGGTGCACGCCGTCTACGACCGCCCGTTCTGGCGCGAGCAGGGCCTGTCCGGCACCGCGTTCAGCCCGTACGAGCTCTCGCACGAGGCCTACGACAACACCAACCACGGTGACGAGCGCGGCACCCTGGTCGGCTTCGTCAGCGACCAGAACGCCGACGACCTGTTCGAGCTGACCGCCACCGAGCGCCGAGAGCGGATCCTCGAGTCGCTCTCGCACTACTACGGTCCGGAGGCGAAGAACCCCGTCGTCTACTACGAGAGCGACTGGGGCACCGAGGAGTGGACCCGCGGCGCGTACGCCGCGAGCTTCGACATGGGCGGCCTGCACCGCTACGGCAAGGACCTGCGCACGCCGGTCGGACCGATCCACTTCGCCTGCTCCGACCTCGCCGGTGCCGGCTACCAGCACGTCGACGGCGCGATCCGCATGGGTCGCCTCGCCGCGGCCCAGATCCTCGAGGCCGACCGCGGCGACGCATCGGACGCCGTCCTCGTCGAGGCCGCCGCGGACGGCGCATGACCCGAGCCATCGTCGTCGGGTTCCGCCCGGCGCACTCCGCCTCCGACGCCCTCGCCCTGGGCGTCCGGCTCGCGCGCAGTGCGGGGGCGCACCTGCACGTCGTGACGGTGCTGCCGCCCGAGGGCGGCCACACGGGTGCGGTGCCGGAGGGATCCGCCGAGACGGCCGTGCAGGCGCAGGCCCGCGCGCGGCTGGAGGAGGGCATCGCGGGGATCCCCGAGGGCGTCGCGCACTCCGGACACGTGCGGGTGGCGGAGTCCTTCGCGGAGGGACTCGTCGAGGCCGCGGAGGAGTGCGGCGCCCGGCTGATCGTGGTCGGCGCCGCCAACGGCGGGCTGTTCGGATACCACCGCATCGGCAGCGTCGCCGGCGAGCTGCTGCACTCGTCGCCCGTGCCCGTGGCACTCGCGCCCGCCGGGTTCGCCCGCGGGGCCGACGACGACGTCTCCCGGGTCACCGCGGCCGTGGGCACCCGACCCGGCGCCGATGTGCTGCTGGACGCGGCCGTGGCGCTCGCGGCGATGACCGGCGGCGGGCTGCGGCTCATCTCGCTCGTGCCGTTCGACGTCCCCGCCGGGCTCGGCACGGGCGCCATCCGCCTGATCGACGACGCGCTCCGCGAGGACGTGCTGGCCAAGGCCTCCGCGGCGCTGCCCGCGGGCATCGAGCCGGAGCTGGAGCATGCGCCGGGCGACACCGTCGAAGAGGCCGTCGCGCACCTGTCCTGGCTGCCCGGGGAGGTGCTCGTGGTCGGCTCGAGCCGCCTGGCGCAGCCGCGCCGGCTGTTCCTCGGATCCACGGCCGCGAAGATGCTGAGCGTGCTGCCGGTGCCGATGATCGTGGTGCCGCGCACGAGCCACGATCCGCATCCGGACGGATCCGCACCGGAGCCGGCGGCATGACCGGCGCCGACGGCCGCCGCGGACGCCCTGCGATCGTGCGTTCGCGGAGCGACGCTGTGCTCTCCGGTGCAACACCGTCCTCGTCCGACGTGGTTCGCTTCACGGGTACGTCCCGTGCCGTCGCGCCGGACCTGCGACACCCCTGAACCCGCCGTCGACGGTACTTGACTCTCGAGAAAGAAGGATCACCCATGACCGACCAGGAGAAGACGCTGCTGGACAGCGTCCCCACCGGGCTCTACATCGCGGGCGAGTGGGTCGCCGCCGAGGGCGGCAAGACCTTCGACGTGCACGATCCCGCCACGAACGACGTGGTCCGCACCATCGCCGACGCCTCTCCGGCCGACGGCATGCGGGCGCTCGACGCGGCCGTGGCCGCGCAGGACGCCTGGGCCGCCACCGCGCCGCGCACCCGCAGCGACATCCTCCGCCGTGCCTTCGACCTCGTGCAGGCGCACAAGGAGGACCTGGCGCTGCTCATGACCGTCGAGATGGGCAAGCCCCTGTCCGAGGCGCGCGGCGAGGTCGGCTACGGCGGCGAGTTCCTGCGTTGGTTCAGCGAGGAGGCCGTCCGCATCTCCGGCCGCTACGGGCTGAACCCCGAGGGCACCGGCCGCATGGTGGTGTCTCAGCGCCCCGTGGGCCCGTCGTTCTTCGTCACCCCGTGGAACTTCCCCTTCGCGATGGCGACCCGCAAGATCGCGCCCGCGCTCGCGGCCGGCTGCACCGTGGTCATCAAGCCCCCGGCACTGACCCCGCTCACCACGATGTACTTCGTGAAGCTGCTCGAGGAGGCGGGCCTGCCTGCCGGTGTCGTGAATGTCGTGCAGACCTCGCGCTCCTCCGCGCTGTCGGCCCCGATCATCGCCGACCCGCGGCTGCGCAAGCTCTCCTTCACCGGATCCACCGAGGTCGGCCGCAAGCTCATCGCCCAGGCGGCGGAGGGCGTGCTGCGCGTGTCGATGGAGCTCGGCGGCAACGCGCCGTTCGTGGTGTTCGATGACGCGGACCTGGACAAGGCCGTGGAGGGGGCGCTCGCCGCGAAGTTCCGCAACATCGGCCAGGCGTGCACCGCGGCGAACCGCTTCATCGTGCACCGGGATGTGGCCGACGAGTTCGCGCGCCGCATCACCGAGCGCGTGAACGGCATGAAGATCGGCCGCGGCACCGAGGAGGGCGTCTCGATCGGCCCGCTGATCGACGACGACGCGGTCGCGAAGGCCGCCGAGCTCGTCGGCGACGCCGTCGAGCGCGGCGCGACGCTGCTCGCCGGCGGCAAGGCGCTCGAGGGCGCGGGATCGTTCTACGAGCCCACCGTGCTCGCGAACGTGCAGGCCGGCAGCGACATCCTCCGCGAGGAGATCTTCGGTCCGGTGCTGGCGATCGCGACCTTCACCGATGAGGCCGAGGCCGTGCGCCTGGCGAACGACACCGAGTACGGCCTGGTGTCCTACGTGTTCACGCAGGACCTCGCCCGCGGCCACCGGATGATCGATGCGCTGGAGACGGGCATGATGGGTCTGAACGTGGGCGTCGTGTCGAACGCGGCCGCCCCCTTCGGCGGCGTCAAGCAGTCCGGTGTCGGCCGTGAGGGCGGCTTCGAGGGCATCCACGAGTACCTCTCGACCAAGTACACGCTGATCCCGGTCGACTGAGCCCCCGGGTGGGCTCCCGCGACGCCGCGGGAGCCCACCCATCCGCACCAACCGAAAGGAACCGGACATGACCGACTACGCCGTCGTCAACCCGGCCACGGGTGAGACCCTGGCCACCTACGAGACCTTCACCGACGCGCAGATCGACGACGCCGTCGCCCGCGCGCACGCCGCGGCGGCGATCTGGGGGCGCACCTCCGTCGCCGACCGGGCGGCCGTGATCCGCCGCATCGCCGAGGGCCACCGCGCCCACCGCGATGAGCTCGCCGCGATCATCACGCGGGAGATGGGCAAGCCGCTCGCCGCCGCCGTCGGCGAGGTCGACTTCGCCGCCGACATCATCGAGTTCTACGCCGACAACGCGGAGCGGGTCAACGCCGACCAGCCCCTGGACATCCTCGGCGACGGCACGGCGGTGATCCGCAAGGCCCCGCTCGGCGTGCTGTTCGGCATCATGCCGTGGAACTTCCCGGCCTATCAGGTCGCGCGGTTCGCCGGCCCGAACCTCGCGGTCGGCAACACGATCGTGCTGAAGCACTCCGAGCAGTGCCCGGAGTCCTCGGCTCTCCTCGAGAAGATCTACGAGGAGGCCGGGCTCCCGGACGGCGGCTACGTCAACGTCTACGCGTCGATCGAGCAGGCCGCCACCATCGTCGCCGACCCGCGCGTGCAGGGCGTGTCCGTGACCGGATCCGAGCGCGCCGGTGCCGCTGTGGCAGAGAACGCCGGCCGCAACCTGAAGAAGGTCGCGCTGGAGCTGGGCGGATCCGACCCGTTCATCCTGCTCTCCACCGACGACCTCGACGCGACCGTGCAGGCCGCCGTCGACGCGCGCCTGGACAACAACGGCCAGGCCTGCAACGGCGCCAAGCGGTTCATCGTCGTGGACGGCCTCTACGACGCGTTCGTGGAGAAGGCCGTCGCGGCCCTGTCCGCGGTCACGCCGGGGGACCCGACGCAGGAGGACACCGTGCTGGGCCCGCTCGTGTCGGAGGCGGCCGCCGTCAACCTGCAGAACCAGGTCGACACGGCGGTGGCGCAGGGTGCGACCCTGCTCACCGGCGGCACCCGCGACGGGGCGTTCTACGCGCCGACGCTGCTCGCCGACGTCACGCCGGAGATGGACGTGTACCGCCAGGAGCTGTTCGGCCCCGCCGCGGTCGTCTACCGCGTCGCGGATGAGGATGCGGCGGTCGCCCTGGCGAACGACACCTCGTTCGGGCTCGGTTCCTACGTGTTCACCACCGACGACGCCCAGGCCGAGCGCGTGGCGAACGGCATCGACGCCGGCATGGTCTACGTCAACGTCGTGCTCGCCGACAGCCCGGAGCTGCCCTTCGGCGGCGTGAAGCGCAGCGGCACCTCGCGCGAACTCGGTCTGCTCGCCGCCGACGAGTTCGTGAACAAGAAGCTCATCCGCGTGGCCTGATCCCGGCCGCCGGACCTCGTCCCGCCGCACTCAGCGGGCCGGAAGGGCGGACGTCGCGCAACCCGCGACGTCCGCCCTTCGTCGTCCCCCGGGGCCCTTCGCGTCCGAGCCCCTCTGCCGGATACCGCACCCGTCAGAATCCGCCCCGGTCGCGGGTCCGGGGTCGGGCGGGCGTAGCCTCGGAAGCGTCCGGTTCGTTTTCACGAGGGGCTTTCCATGACCACCGTCGCCGAGAACATCGTCCAGACCCTCCGTGCGAACGGGGTGGAGCGCGTCTACGGGATCCCCGGGGACTCCCTGAACGGCTTCACGGATGCGCTGCGCAAGGACGGGTCCATCCGCTGGGTGCACGTGCGCCACGAGGAGACCGCGGCGTTCGCCGCCGCGGCCGAGGCCGCCCTGAGCGGCGACCTCGCCGTCGTCGCCGGATCCTGCGGGCCGGGCAATCTGCACCTCATCAACGGCCTCTACGACGCCAACCGCTCGCGGGTGCCGGTGCTCGCGATCGCTGCGCACATCCCGACCAGCGAGATCGGCACCCAGTACTTCCAGGAGACGCACCCGCAGGAGCTGTTCCGCGAGTGCAGCGTCTACGTCGAGTACGTGTCGGATCCGGTCCAGATGCCGCGCCTCCTGCGCATCGCGATGCGCGCCGCGATCGAGCGTCGCGGCGTCGCCGTCCTCGTGATCCCGGGCGACATCGCCCTGGCCGACGCGGTCGACGACGCGGTCACGGTGATCGAGCGCAGCCGCCCGGTCGTGGTGCCGAGCCCGGAGGAGCTGGAGCGCGCGGCCGCCCTGCTGAACGCCGCATCCCGGGTGACGATCCTCGCGGGCGCCGGGGCGGAGGGCGCCCATGACGCGGTCGTCGCGCTCGCCGACCGCCTTGCCGCGCCCGTCGTGCACGCCCTGCGCGGCAAGGAGTTCGTGGAGTACGACAATCCCTTCGACGTGGGCATGACGGGCCTGCTCGGGTTCGCGTCCGGGTACCGCGCGATGGAGGGCGCGGACACGCTGCTGGTCCTCGGATCCGACTTCCCGTATCCGCAGTTCTATCCGGCGGGCGCGACGACGATCCAGGTCGACATCCGGGGCGAGAACCTGGGCCGACGGCATCCGCTCGATCTGGGTCTGGTCGGCGACGTCGGCGCGACGGCGGCGGCGCTGCTGCCGCGGCTCGCGGGCGGGCGTCGCCGGGCGCACCTCGACGACGCCACGGCGCACTACCGGAAGACCCGCGCCAAGCTGGACGAGCTGGCGGTGCCCTCCCGCGGCGCAGCGCCCATCCACCCGCAGTACCTGGCGCGGCTGCTCGACGAGGCCGCGGCGGACGACGCCGTCTTCACGGCGGACGTCGGCTCGCCCACGGTCTGGGCGGCGCGCTACCTGCACATGAACGGGCGACGCCGACTCATCGGATCCTTCAACCACGGCTCCATGGCGAACGCGCTCCTGCACGGTATCGGTGCACAGGCCGCGGAGCCCGACCGGCAGGTGGTGGCGCTCGCCGGGGACGGCGGGCTCACGATGATGCTCGGCGAGCTGATCTCGCTCACGCAGAACGGCCTGCCGGTGAAGACGGTCGTGGTGAACAACTCCTCCCTCAACTTCGTGGAGCTGGAGATGAAGGCGGCGGGCTTCGTGAACTACGGCACGGACCTGCGCAACCCGGACTTCGCCGCCGTCGCCGAGGCCATGGGGATCTTCGGACGCCGGGTGGAGCGCAGCGCGGATCTGCCCGCCGCGCTCGCCGAGGTTCTCGCGCACGACGGGCCGGCGCTGCTGGACGTGGTCACCGAACGGCAGGAGCTCTCCATGCCGCCGGCGATCAACGCCGAGCAGGTCAAGGGCTTCGCGCTGTACGCGATCCGCACGGTGCTGTCCGGCCGCGGCGACGAGCTGCTCGACCTCGCCAAGGCCAACTGGCGGCAGCTGTTCTGAGCGGGCCGGAGCGGCGCCGGTGCGGTGTGCGCCACGCCGCGCCGCGCCCGGGGTGCGGGCCCGGTTCGGACCGCATGCACGGATGCCGTACACTGGACGAGCAGTTGTTGTCTGCATTCTTTCGCCATGCCCCGGGTGTTCCGGAGCGCGGAGGGGGATGCGGACAGAGATCTCCGGATCTCTAGGGCGGTAGCTCAATTGGCAGAGCAGCGGTCTCCAAAACCGCAGGTTGCAGGTTCGATTCCTGTCCGCCCTGCGCGTCGGCGCGCAGCCGACACACGAAAGGTACTCGAGGATGGTTCAGGACGCATCGGGCGCTGTGGTTCCCACGGCGAACGGCGGCGCGGGCCGCGACAAGAAGCTCGGCTTCTTCGGTCGCATCGCGCTGTTCTTCCGTCAGGTGATCGCGGAGCTCCGCAAGGTGGTCACCCCCACGCGCAAGGAGCTCGTCAAGTACACCCTGGTCGTGCTGGGCTTCGTCATCGTGATGATGGCGCTGGTGTACGGCCTCGACATGGCCTTCTCGTGGCTGGCGACGCAAGTCTTCGGGGTTCCCGGGAAAACCGCGTGATCCCGCGGTCCGGTGGCAGCTGACCCCGGACCGAACCTGAAGGAGAGAAGAGCAAGTGTCCGAACGCGAACGATACCTCGGAGAGGACGTCGACTGGGCGACCGCTGCTGAGCAGTCCAGCGAGGACGACGAGGCCCAGGAGGGCGACGTGCTCGCCTCCGAGGAGCGCGCCGTCAACGCCGCCGAGCGGGTCGCCCTGCACATCGAGGGCGACGCGGACGACGAGGACGACGACGAAGACATCGACATCGAGGAAGACCCGGAGGCAGACGCGATCGTGAACGACGCTCTCAACCTGGACCAGGCGGCAGAGTCCGAGGCCGCCGCAGAGGTTCTCAACGACTCCGTGGCCGAAGAGGTCGCCGACCTCGAGGCGGCCGCGGCCGGCGAGGTCGGGCCCTACGACGGCCCCGACCTCGATGCCGACGAGCCCGAGGTCGCCGAGGACGCCGAGGAGGACCCGTACGAGGCCTTCCGCCTGGATCTGCGCATGCTCCCCGGCAAGTGGTACGTCATCCACTCCTACGCCGGCTTCGAGCGCAAGGTGAAGGCCAACATCGAGCAGCGCAAGTCGACGCTCGAGGTCGAGGACGACATCTACCAGATCGAGGTCCCGATGGAGGACGTCGTCGAGATCAAGAACGGTCAGCGCAAGATGGTCACGCGCGTCCGGATCCCCGGCTACGTGCTCGTGCGCATGGAGCTCAACGAGGACACCTGGTCCGTCGTGCGGCACACGCCCGGCGTCACCGGCTTCGTCGGCAACGCGCACAACCCGACCCCGCTGCGCTTCGAAGAGGCCTTCAACATGCTGAAGTCGCTCGTCGAGGTCAAGGACATCCCGACCGCCAAGGCCGTCGCGGCCAAGGGCGGCACCGCCGTGGCGCGTCCGCTCGCCGCCGAGGTCGACTTCGAGATCGGCGAGACCATCACGATCAAGGAGGGCTCGTTCGCGGGTCTGCCCGGATCGATCTCCGAGATCAAGCCGGAGAGCGGCAAGCTCACCGTGCTCGTCTCGCTCTTCGAGCGCGAGACCCCGGTCGAGCTGTCGTTCGACCAGGTCACCAAGATGATCTGACATCCGCTTACGCACAACGGCCGTCCCGAATCGGGGCGGCCGTTCTGCGTTGAGCGCTTCAGTCGTGCTGCGAAGCCCAGTGCGGGCTCTGGATCAGTCCGACGAGGTTGCCGAACGGGTCGACGAAGGACGCGGACCACCAGCCCTCGCCGCGCTGGGTGATCGGGTCGAAGGGCTTGGCGCCCAGTGCGAGCAGGCGCTCGACCTCGGCGTGGATGTCGTCGACGTGGATGCTGATCAGCGCGCCGCCCGGCTCCGCGAGCGAGGGGCGGAAGCGGGCGTCCATCAGGGCGAACTCGTCGTCGTCATCGCCGAAGCGCCACTCGGCGTACTGCGCCGGGCCCTGCTCGGGGCGGACGAAGTACGGAGCCGAGTCGAAGACGGCGCTGTACCACTCGACTCCGGCGGCCATGTCGTCGGCGACGAGGTTGAGGTTGGCGAGGCCACGGAACATGATTTCTCCTTCGATCGGGTGCTGCTCGGTCGTGCGGTGGGTGTTGATTCAATACTCGACGCTAAAGTGATCACCTACTGATCACTTAGAAAAGGATTGAGAAGATTCGTGCCGATCGCCTGATCCAGGCGCTCCTGCTGCTGCAGGGGCGCCCGCAGATCACCGCGGCCGAGCTGGCCCGTGAGCTCGAGGTCTCGGTGCCCACCGCACGGCGCGACCTCGAGGCGCTGGCGATGTCGGGGGTGCCGATCTACGCCACGCGGGGTAAGGGCGGCGGCTGGCGGCTGATCGGCGGGGCGCGCACCGACCTCACCGGGCTCACCCAGGATGAGGTCACCTCGCTGCTGGTCGGCCTGACGCAGGGGGCGGCGGTCGAGCCCGAACGCGTGGCGGCCATGCGCAAGCTGATGCGCGCGGTTCCTGAGCCGTTCCGCGCGAGCGCGCAGCGCGTGGCCGACGCCACGGTGCGCGACGCGCCCTGGGGTGAGGCGGAGAACGCGGCCGAACGAGCCGGCGTCGCGCGGCTGCAGACAGCGATCGCCCGCGGCAGAAGGGTCCGCTTCGGGTACGACGGGTCGCGGGGCCCGTCGGAGGTCGAGATCGTCCCGCTGATCGTCGGCACCCGCGGCGTGCGGTGGTACCTGCTCGGTGCGCGGTCGACCGAGGGGTCGGATCGGGCGGATGTCGAACGGCTGCGCACTTACCGCGTCGACCGGATGAGCGCTCTCACCGTGCTCGACGCCCGCGGCGTCGCGCCGGAGGGGTTCGATCACGCGGAGGTGTGGGCGCGGATGGTCGAGCGCGTCGAGGGCATGCGCGGGGGTATCCGGGCGCGGGTGCGCGTGGCGCCGTGGTCGCTCCGCGCGCTGAGCGACCGGTTCGGTGTGCAGGCGACGGTGCTCGACGAGGAGCCGGACGGCGAGGGGCGCAGTCTCGTCGAGGTCAGCGCGCACACGCCCGAGGCGCTCGCCGAGCAGCTCGCCGGATGGACCGGAGCCGTCGAGGTGATCGAGCCCGCCGAGGTGCGCGCGGCGCTGCGCACGCTGGGGGAGCGGATCGCGGCCCTCTACGCGTGACGCCCCGATCCGGCCGACAGCGACGGCGGTGAGCGGGGATCAGGGAAGTCGGGTAGACTCTTATGGTTTGTGCGTTCATGCACGGACGACCGCAGTCCGGAGATGCCGGATCTGTGGGAGAACCGGATGCTGAGCATCCGATTCGATGAAAGGAAAGAGAATGGCACCGAAGAAGAAGGTGACCGGCCTGATCAAGCTCCAGATCAACGCCGGCGCTGCCAACCCCGCGCCTCCGATCGGCCCCGCGCTCGGTCAGCACGGCGTGAACATCATGGAGTTCTGCAAGGCGTACAACGCGGCGACCGAGTCGCAGCGCGGCAACGTCATCCCCGTGGAGATCACCGTCTACGAGGACCGCAGCTTCACGTTCGTCCTGAAGACCCCGCCGGCCGCCGAGCTGATCAAGAAGGCTGCGGGCGTGCAGAAGGGCTCCGCCACTCCGCACACCGTCAAGGTCGCGAAGATCAGCGCCGAGCAGGTCCGTCAGATCGCCGAGCAGAAGCAGGCCGACCTGAACGCGAACGACATCGACGCCGCGTCCAAGATCATCGCCGGAACCGCCCGTTCCATGGGCATCACGGTCGAGGGCTGAGGGAGATAACAATGGCTACCAAGTCCAAGGCTTACAACGCTGCTGCCGCGAAGATCGAGGCAGACCGCTTCTACACCCCGACCGAGGCCGTCGCGCTCGCGAAGGAGACCGGCTCCGCGAAGTTCGACTCCACCGTCGAGGTCGCGCTGAAGCTCTCCGTCGACCCGCGCAAGGCGGACCAGATGGTGCGCGGCACCGTCATCCTCCCGCACGGCACCGGCAAGACCGCCCGCGTCATCGTGTTCGCGACGGGTCCGGCCGCTGAGGCCGCGATCGCCGCGGGTGCGGACGAGGTCGGCGGCGCCGAGCTCATCGAGAAGGTCGCCGGCGGCTGGACCGCGTTCGACGCGGCCGTCTCCACCCCGGAGCTCATGGGCCAGGTCGGCCGTCTCGGCAAGGTGCTCGGCCCCCGCGGCCTGATGCCGAACCCGAAGACCGGCACCGTCACCCCGAACGCGGCCAAGGCCGTCGAGGAGATCAAGGGCGGCAAGATCGAGTTCCGCGTCGACAAGCACGCCAACGTGCACTTCGTCGTCGGCAAGGCCTCGTTCTCGGCCGAGCAGCTCGACGAGAACATGAAGGCCGCGCTCGAGGAGATCGTCCGCCTCAAGCCGTCCAGCTCGAAGGGCCGTTACATCCAGAAGGGCGCCGTGTCGACCACGTTCGGCCCCGGCATCCCGCTGGACGTCAACGCCATCTGAGCCTGACTCGCTGAAGACCCTCGCCCCTCGGGGCGGGGGTCTTCTGCATTCCGCGGTCAGGCGCGAGCTCGTGCCGGACACCGTGCGGAGACGCCGCGACCCCGTGCCGGACGCCGCGCGGGATCAGCGCGCGACACCGCCGGCGAGCGCCCACCAGATCAGCAGCATCGTGGCGAGGAAGCCGCACACGTAGTTCAGCAGCAGGAAGCGGCGCCACCCGCGATTGGTCGCCGCGGATCCGGCATCGGACACGGCGTGGAACGGCCGTACGACGAGGATGTACGGCACGGCGAGCAGGGCGCCGAGCGGGCCGGGCCAGCTCGTCAACAGCATGAGCCCCCCGGCGAGGGCCCACATCGCGAGGGCGAAGCGCACGGTCCGACGCGCTCCCAGCACGGTCGCGATCGAGGCGATCCCCGCCTCCCGGTCCGGGATCACGTCCTGCACCGCCCCGAACGCATGGCTCGCGACACCCCAGGCGAAGAAGGCGAGGAGCAGCATCGTCAACGGCACGGTCGGGGCCGCACCAGCGAGCACGAGGCTGTACACCGTCGGCGAGACGAAGTGGATGCTCGAGGTGACGGAGTCGAGGAACGGGATCTCCTTGAACCGCAGGCCCGGCGCCGAGTACGCCACGACCGCGAACAGGCTGAACGCCAGCACGATCCAGGACAGCGGATCCCCGAGCATCACGAGGGCCGCCACGAACGGCACCGGCAGCATCACCGCCCACGCCAGCACCGCGCGATGCCTACCGGGGGAGAGCACCGCCCCCTCCGCGCCGCCCTTGCGCGGGTTCGCCAGATCGGAGGCGTAGTCGAAGACGTCATTGATCCCGTACATCATGAGGTTGTACGGCACGAGGAAGAACACCGTGCCGATCACCAGGGCGGCGTCGACACGGCCCGTCGTGAGCACCCAGGCGGCCGCGAAGCCGAACGCCGTGTTGATCCAGCTCAGCGGACGCGAGGTGACCAGCAGGTCACGGGGCAGGGAGCGGGTGCGGGTCGCGCTCATGGCTGGGGCTCCGCGGACGGTCGGCCGAGGCTCCACAGCGCCGTGCCGAGCAGGGCGGCCGCGACCGGGTACGCGAGATCCTCGATCGGCGCGAGACCGATCCGGATCCCGCTGATCCGCTCCGGGGCGTAGCGGAACAGCCCGCCCGCGATCATCAGGGAGTCGAACACGACCGTCAGCACGACGAGGCCGAGGATCGCGAGCACGAGCGCCCGGCCATGGCCGCGGGGCCGGCGTCGCCAGGCCACCGCCTGCAGCACGACGCACGGGGCGAGGAAGACCGCGTCGACCAGCAGGTACGCGCCGCTCACGGGTGCCGCTCCGCCCCGGCTCGCAGGATCCGTCGTGCGCCCGTGTAGAGCACCATGGTGACCTGCACGAGGAACAGCAGGAACACCGGCTCCTCGATCGGCAGGTGCGGGGCGAGCAGGATCCCGGTCGAGATCGGATTCGGCTCCCGCGTGAAGATCCCGGCCGCGATCCCGACGATGTCCCAGAGCAGCAGGAACCCGGCCCCGGTGAGCAGCACGAGCACCGCGCGCTTCGGCGCGGCCCAGAGGAACAGCCGCCACCGCGCGTCCACGATCCCCACGCCGAGGATCGAGGCGACCAGCAGACCGAGGTGGAGCAGGCCCATCACGCGGCCTCCGGCAGCGGCAGCGGCCCGGTCGAGCGATCGCCGCGGAACGCCTTCAGCACGAGTTCGGCGCTGATCAGGCACATGGGCAGCCCGATGCCCGGGAGCGTGGTCGCGCCCGCGTAGAACAGCCCCCGGGTGGTGCGCGACCGGGTGCGCCCGCGCAGGAAGGCGCTCTGGCGCAGCGTGTGCGCGGGGCCGAGCGCGGATCCCTGCCAGGAATGCAGCTCCCGGGCGAAGTCGGCGGGGCCGACGGTGCGGCGGACGACGATGCGCCGGGCCAGATCCCCGGCGCCGGCGTGTGCGGCGAGGTCGGCGACCGCCCGGTCGACGACCTCCTCGATCGCCGGGGCGCCGTGTCCGTCGGTCCCTCCCGTGCCGATCCCGGGATCCGCCGGCACGGGCACCAGCAGGAACAGGTTCTCGTGGTCCGCGGGGGCGACCGTGGCATCGGTCGCGCTCGGCATGCAGGCGTAGAACGAGGCCGGATCCGGCACCCGCGGCGCACTGCCGAAGATCGCGTCGAAGTTCGCCTCCCAGTCCTCGGTGAACACCAGGTTGTGGTGCGCGAGGCCGGGCAGGCGTCCGCGCACGCCGAGCATCGCGAGCACCGCGCCGGTCCCGGGATCCGTCCGCCGCCAGTGCGTCGCGGAGCGCTCGCGCGCGGTGGCGGGCAGCAGGGCGGTGTCGCTGTGGTGCATGTCCACGGTGCTCACGACGTGCTCGAACGGCTCCTCGCGCACGACGCCGTCGCGGGTGACGGCGATCCCGTGCACGGCACCGCGCTCGATGAGGATCCGGTGCACCCGCGCGCCGGTGTGCAGCCGCGCCCCGGCGTCGCGGGCGAGCCGGGCGAACGCGTCGATCACGGTGCCGAAGCCGCCGCGGGGGTAGAGGACCCCCTGTTCGAGGTCCAACGTGCTCATGAGGTGGAAGAGCGCGGGCACGAGCGCCGGGGAGCCGCCGAGGAAGACCGCGGGGTACTGCAGGATCTGGCGCAGTCGCCGATCCGAGAAGGAGGCGTCGGTCATGCTCTGCAGAGAGGTGCCGAGCAGCCGGGCGAGGCGGGGGAGCTCGCGCAGGTCACGACCCGGCAAGAACGCCCGCGGGTGCGAGAAGTCCGTGTAGAGGAAGCGCTCGTGCGCGATCCGGGCGGTGCGCGCGGCGGAGTCCAGGTGCCGGGCCAGCGCCGCGCCCGCCCCGGGTTCGACGGACTCGAACAGCGCGAGGGAGTGCGCGCGCTCCGAGCGCACATCGAGCGGTCGCGTCCCCGCGGAGAAGACCCGGTAGGCCGGATCCAGGCGGACCAGGTCGAGCTCTGCCGCCGCGCTCGTGCCGAGAAGGCCGAAGCAGTGCTCGAACACCTCGGGCATGAGGTACCAGGACGGGCCGGTGTCGAAGCGGAAGCCGCCCCGCTCCCAGCGACCTGCCCGGCCGCCCAGGTGCGCGGACTGCTCGTAGAGGCGGACGTCGTGTCCGTCGGATGCGAGCAGCGCGGCCGTGGCGAGGCCGGAGATCCCGCCGCCGAGCACGGCGACCCGGTTCACCGCGCGCCCTTGCCGCCGAGCGCGGCCCGCAGCAGCAGCGCCGCCTTGCGCGCGGCGGGCACCCGCACCCGCCGCGCGACCAGGACCCGCGCCGGCGTGCGGCGCAGGCGCACGGACAGCTCCCGGTACAGCAGGTGCGCCGCCGCGACGGCGCGGCGCGACGACGCGGGAAGCTCGCCGATGACGGCGCCGGCGATCGCCAGCTCCGCATCGACGCCGTCGAGGATGCGGTCGCGCTGCGCATCGGTGAGGGCGTGCGGATCCACGCCGGGGAAGTAGCGCCGCCCCAGCCCGTCGGCGTCCTCGCCGAGATCCCGGAGGAAGTTCACCCGCTGGAACGCCGAGCCCAGCGCGATCGCGGCCCGGTCCCAGCGCGCGTCGCGGACCTCGTCGGGCAGCAGTCCGCGACGGAAGGAGGCCAGGCACATGAGTCCCACGACCTCGGCCGATCCGTGCACGTACGCGTCGAGCTCGCGCTCCTCGGCGAACATGAGGGGGGCGAGGTCGCGACGCATCGAGGCGAAGAACGGCCGGGTCAGGTCCGCGCCGATCCCCACGGCGCGCGCCGTCATCGCGAACGCGTGCACGACGAGGTTCGCGCTGTAGCCCGAGCCCAGCGCTCCCTCGACCTCATGCTCGAGCCCGTCCAGCACCGCTCGGCACTGCGGGGAGGAGAGCCCGGCGTCCGCCGCGCAGCCGTCGACGATCTCGTCGGCGACCCGGACGAGCGCGTAGATCGCGGCGAGGTCGGCGCGCACCCCGGCCGAGCAGAGCCGGCTCGCGAGGCGGAACGAGGTGGAGTAGCTGTCCAGGACCTGGGCGGATCCGCGTGCGGCCGCGTGATCGTAGAGCGCCAGGCCCGCGAGGCCGGTCATCGGCTGCGCTCCGTCGCGCTCTCCACGACCCGCTCCAGGTCGTCGACCAGCGGCGAGGGGAGCGCCGCGAGCAGCATCGCCGCGCGGGCGTCGGCGAGGAGGCCGGCGATGACGGCCTCCGTGCGGGCGAGGGCGCCGGACTCCTCGATCGCGGCGCGGAGCAGGGCCGCGCCCGCCGCGTCGAGCCCGGGGTCGCCGAATCGTCCCGCCGCGCCCGCCCAGGCCGGATGCGTCTTCGCGTACGCGACGAGCAGGGTGACCTTGCCCTCGCGGAGGTCCGACAGCACCGACTTGCCGGTGCGTCGGGGGTCGCCGAACACGCCGAGCACATCGTCCCGCGCCTGGAAGGCGATGCCGATCGTCGCACCGATGAAGCCCAGCGCCTCGACCGCGGCCGGATCCGCGCCGCCGAGCAGCGCGCCCATGCGCAGCGGGGCGCTGAACGAGTAGCGCGCGGTCTTGCGCTCCATCGTGCGCAGGATCGCCTCCTCATCCGCGTCGCCGCGGAGGCTGAGCAGGACGTCCGCGTGCTCGCCCACCGCGGCCGCGTCGATCGCGTCGCCCAGCTCGCCCAGCAGGGCGCGCCGATGCACCGCCGGGGCCTCGAGGTCGGCGATGAGCCGGTGCGCGGCGGAGAGGAGCAGGTCGCCGGCGAGGATCGCGCAGCTGTCGCCGTAGCGGAGCGCGGTCGCCTCATCGGAACCGAGGGCGCGGGCGGCGTCCCGGCGCCGCGCGATCAGGTTGGGGCCGCCGCGGCGGACGAGATCGCGGTCGATGACGTCGTCGTGCAGGAGGAAGGCCAGGTGGAGCAGCTCGAGCGCCGCCGCCGTGCGGATCGCGTCCTCAGCGGAGCCGCCCGGGAACGCGCGGTGTGCGCAGAGCAGCAGCCGGGGGCGCAGCAGCTTGCCGCCCGCCGCGCCCTCGCGCACCTGCTCCCAGACCTCATCGATGCCCTCGAAGTCGCCGATCCGTCCCGCCACCTCGCGGAAGCAGTCGTCGATCACGGTCTCGACGTCGGCGAGCACATCGGGGGAGAGCGCGCGGTCGCTCATGAGGCCAGCTCCTCGCTCGCGGTTCCGCCGCCGAGGAACGGGAGCAGCCGCGCCTGCAGCACGAGCCAGGGGCTGAAGGCCCACGGAGCGCGGCGCACCGATTCGGCGAGGTCTTCGCGATCCACCCAGCGGTGCTCGATCACCTCGTCGGGGTGCGGGCGCGGGTCGTGCGACGTCGTGGCGAGGTACACCGGGCAGATCTCGTTCTCGACGACCCCGGCCGCGTCTGTCGCGCGATACCGGAAGAACGGCAGCACCGGCTCCACGGTGTCGAGTGCGAGCCCCAGCTCGTGCTCGGCGCGGCGCCGCACCGCGGCCAGGAGCTCCTCGCCCGGCGCGGGGTGCCCGCAGAACGCATTGGTCCAGACGCCCGGCCAGGCAGCCTTCGTGAGGGCGCGCCGCGTGACCAGCAGTCGCCCCCGGGGGTCGAACACGTGGCAGGAGAACGCCAGATGCAGGCGGGTGGCCGCGCCGTGCACGCTGCTCTTGGGGGCCGTGCCGATCTCCGATCCCTCGGCGCTCAGCAGAACGACCCGCTCCATGTCGGTGCTCACAGGACCCCCCTTTGTCTAGCTGAGAAGAATACTAACCTGGTTAGCAGTCAACCCTATGGCATAGAGTCCTTCCGTGGAAGTCCCCGATTCCGAGAGCCGCATCGATCAGGCGATGATCGATCCGCGCGTCATCGACCCCGCGCGCGAGCTGGTGGATCGCGACCGACTCTCCGACGGTGAGGTCGACGAGATCGTCGCGCTGATGTCCGCCCTGCGGGCCTGGCACGGCGCCGCCGAGCGGATGAGCGAGGCATCCCGTCGCTACATGAACCTGAACCGCACCGATATGCGCGCGGTGCGGTTCCTGATCGCGTCGGCCAACGCCGGAGAGCTCGCGACGGCGCGTGCACTCGCCCAGCACCTGGGCATCAGCACCGCCGCGACGACGAAGATGCTCGACCGGCTCGAGAGCGCAGGGCACCTCGTTCGGCGCCCGCATCCGACGGACCGCCGCTCGATCGTGCTGCAGGTGACGCCCTCGACGCGGGCGGCGGCCCGAGAGGGCGTCGGCCGTCTGCATGCGCGGCGCTTCGACGTCGCGGCGGGCATGTCCTCCGACGAACGCCGGGCGGCGACCCGCTTCCTTCGTGCGCTCGCCGCGACCGAGGGGGCGGGGGAGACGGGCGTCGAGGCCGCGGACGCCTAGGGCGAGGCGGCGCGGGGGTGCTCGATCGCGGCCGGCCGTCGGGTCAGCCGACGAAGACCGGCAGCACCAGCCCGATGCCCATCACCACCAGCAGCGCAGCGATCACGGTGTCCAGGATCCGCCAGGCGCGGGGCGTGCGCAGCCAGCGGCCGAGGTGACGCGCGCCGTAGCCGAGCGCGAAGAACCACGCGACGCTGGCCGTGATCGCGCCGGCGGCGAACAGCCAGCGGTCGTCGCCATGCGTCGCGGCGATGCCGCCGATGAGCAGCACCGTGTCGAGGTACACGTTGGGGTTCAGCCAGGTGAACGCGAGCGTGGCGAGGATCACCGGTGCCAGCGGGGCGGTGCGGGTGAGGGTGGCCGTGCCTCCGGCCGCGGCGGCGTCCGCGGCGCCCTCCGCGGTGTCCGCGACCAGCGCCTCCCCGGCGGAGCCCCAGGCGCGCCGCGCGGCGAGGATCCCGTAGACCACGAGCGAGACCGCGCCCGCCCAGCGCGCAACGACGATGAGCCACGGCAGCGTCTTCACGAGATAGCCGAGCCCCGCCGTTCCCGCCAGCACGAGGGCCGCGTCGGAGGCTGCGCAGATCAGCACGACCGGCAACACGTGCTCGCGGCGCAGGCCCTGGCGCAGCACGTACACGTTCTGGGCGCCGACGGCGATGATGAGCGAGAACATGAGGCCGAGGCCGGAGAGCAGGATGAGCACGGATCGAGGCTATGACCGCCGTGCACTTCAGCACCAGCGAAGATCGTTAAAGCAAGATTAGGATCTCTGATGTGCAGGTGGATCCGGAAGCGGCGCGGACAGTCGCCGTGGCGCTCGACGAGGGCAGCTTCGACGCGGCGGCCCGGCGGCTGCTGCTGACCCCCTCCGCGGTGAGCCAGCGGATCAAGACGCTCGAGCAGCAGCTCGGCCGGATCCTGCTCGTGCGGAGCAAGCCCGTGCGGGCGACCGAGGCAGGGGAGGCGATCGCGCGGTTCGGGCGTCAGGTCGCGCTCCTCGAACGCGAGGCGATCGCCGGCTCGGGCCTGGCCGGCGAGGCCCAGGGGGCCCGGGTGCGGATCCCGCTCGCCGTCAACGCCGACTCCATGGCGACGTGGTTCCTCGCGCCGCTCGCGCGGCTCTCCGAGCGGCACGACGTCGAGTTCGACCTGCATCGCGACGACCAGAACTTCACGGCGCGGCTGCTCGAGTCCGGTGCCGTCATGGCGGCGGTGACCAGCGAGTCCGAGCCGGTCGGGGGGTGTCGGGTCGAGGCGTTGGGGGCGCTGCGCTACGTCGCGGCGGCGGCACCCGGGTTCGCACGCCGCTGGTTCCCGGACGGCGTCACGCCCGCGGCGCTCGCCCGCGCGCCGTTCGTGGACTTCGATCGCCGGGATGTCCTGCAGCAGGACTGGCTGCGCGGTCGCGGCGTGGACCCGTGGCCCGTGCCGCGGCACCATGTGCCGGCGTCCGCGGACTTCTCGGTCGCCGTGGAGCTCGGACTCGGGTGGGCGCTGCTCCCGGTGCCGCATGCCGAGCCCGGCCTCGCCGAGGGGCGGCTCGTGCGCCTCGACGACGCGGAGACGACGACGCCGCTGTACTGGCAGCAGTGGGGCCTGCGCTCCGAGCTGCTCGACGCGATCGCGGCGGAGATCCGCGCGGAAGCCGGACGGGTGCTGCGCTGACCGCGTCCGAGGGATGACAGGGGCGTGCCTCTCATGCTTGAATTGGTAAGCCTTACCTAATACTCCTGGGGACTTGCCATGACCTTCGACCAGACCGTCGTCACCGCGGTGACCGCGCACATGAACGACGACCACCGAGACGACAACCTGCTGATCGTGCGCGCGTTCGGCCTGCCCGACGCCACGACGGCCCGGATGACCGGGGTGGATGTCGGCGGCGGCACCTGGGCGGTCACCGACCCGCGCGGCGAGCACGAGCTGGTCGTCCCCTGGCAGGACGGTGCGATCACCGAGCGCCCGCAGATCCGCCGGGCCGTCACGATGCTGTACCGCACGGCCTGCGAGCGACTCGGCGTGCCCCCGCGCGAGGAGCACGGCGCCCCGGCGGGAGGCGCGGCGCACCCGCATCACGGTCATGGCCACGGCGGTCCGGCCACGGCGCCGGATCAGGCCGACGGCGGGGTCTCGTTCTCCCGGCGCCTTCGCGAGGCGACCTGGACCGATCACGGCGACAGCGAGGGCGCCACGTTCATGACCGACATCATGCGCGGACGCGGCACGCTCGGCGACTACACCGACCTCGTGGCGCAACACTGGTTCATGTACGAGGCGCTGGAGGAGGCGTCCGCGCAGCTCGCCGCGGATCCGGCTCTCGCCGCGCTGCACCCGAAGGGACTCGAGCGTCGGGACGCGCTGGAGCGCGACCTCGCCCACCTGCTGGGCGCGCAGTGGCGCGCGCGGATCGCCGCGCTGCCGGCGACCGCCGCCTACGCGGCGCGGATCCGCGCGGTGGCCGCGGAGGGATGGATCGCGGGGATCGTCGCGCACCACTACACGCGCTATCTCGGCGACCTCTCCGGGGGTCAGCTCATCGCCCGCCGCACGGCCGCGCAGTTCGGCTTCGACGGCGACGGTGTCGCGTTCTACGACTTCGCCGAGCTCGGCGATCCCGCCGCCTTCAAGGACGCCTATCGGGCGGTCCTGGACGACTTCGGGGCGACGCTCGACGAGGACGAGCAGCGCCGGATGCTCGACGAGGTGCGCACGGCGTACCGGTTCAACACCGAGGTCTTCCTGGACCTCGGCGAGGCGCGCACGGCGGCCTGATCCTGCCCGCTCGGGCGCCCGCGGCAGCGCCTCGGCGCCCGCGCTCTGGCGCGCCGTCGCAGGCGCGCCCTACCCTCGAGACATGGCATCCGAGCGCATCACGCTGAGCATCCCCGGGCCCGACGGCGAGCGGTCGCTGGACCTCTCCAGCCCCAATCGCGTGGTCTGGCCCGAGGCCGAGGGCGGCCCCCTCACCAAGGGCGAGCTCGCCGAGTACGTGCAGACCGTCTCGACCCCCTTCCTCAGGTCGACCGGGAACCGGCCGGTGTCGCTGGAGCGCTACCGCGACGGGATCGGCCCGGCCTCCGCGCGCAACGAGAGCTTCTTCTCGAAGAACCCGCCCAAGGGCACCCCGGGCTTCGTGCAGAGTGTGATGTGCACGTACAACAGCGGCCGCACGCATCCGCAGATCGTGCTCACCGAGACGGCGTCGATCGTGTGGGCCGTGCAGATGAACACCGTGGTGTTCCACCCGTGGGCATCGCTCGCGTCCGACACCGACAACCCGGTGGAGCTGCGGATCGACCTCGACCCGCAGCCCGGCACCGGCATCGCCGAGGCGATCCCGGCCGCGCGCGAGCTGCGCGCCGTGCTGCGCGAGGCGGGGCTGGAGGCGTTCATCAAGACCAGCGGCAACCGCGGGCTGCACGTGTTCTGCCCGATCGTGCCGGAGTGGGAGTTCCTCGTGGTGCGGCACGCCGTGATCGCGGCGGGGCGCGAACTGGAGCGGCGGATGCCGGACCGGGTGACCACGGCGTGGTGGAAGGAGGAGCGCGGGACGCGCATCTTCGTCGACTTCAACCAGGCCAACCGCGACCGCACGATGGCCGGTGCGTACAGCCCGCGCGCCCTGCCGGAGGCGACCGTGTCGACGCCGATCGAGTGGGACGAGCTGTACGACGTGGATCCGAAGCGGTTCACCGTGCGCACTGTGCCGCAGCGCCTCGCCGACATCGGCGACCCGTGGGCGCGCATGCAGGACGCGCCGGGGCGCATCGAGACGCTGCTGAGCTGGTGGGACCGCGACGTCGAGAACGGTCAGGGCGAGATGCCGTTCCCGCCCGAGTTCCCCAAGATGCCGGGCGAGCCCCCGCGAGTGCAGCCCTCGAAGAAGGTCGCCGCGCACTGGGACGAGAACGGCACCCGCATCGGCGAGTAGCCCCGGTTCCTGAGCGAGGGCAGCGAGACGACGGGCCTGAAG
>JAFDWP010000084.1 GCA_018268435.1 Actinomycetota bacterium | reverse complement strand
CCCTTCGAGGTCGTCTCGGAGTACGCCCCCGCCGGCGACCAGCCGCAGGCGATCGCCGAGCTCGCCGCGCGCATCAACGCGGGCGAGACGGATGTGGTGCTGCTCGGCGCGACCGGAACCGGGAAGTCGGCGACGACGGCGTGGCTCATCGAGCAGGTGCAGCGGCCCACGCTCGTGCTCGCCCACAACAAGACGCTCGCGGCCCAGCTCGCCAACGAGTTCCGCGAGCTCATGCCGAACAACGCCGTCGAGTACTTCGTCTCGTACTACGACTACTACCAGCCCGAGGCCTACGTGCCGCAGACGGACACCTTCATCGAGAAGGACTCGTCCGTCAACGCCGAGGTCGAGCGCCTGCGCCACTCCACGACGAATTCGCTGCTCAGCCGCCGCGACGTCGTCGTCGTCTCGACGGTCTCCTGCATCTACGGACTCGGTGCGCCCGAGGAGTACCTGCGCGCGATGGTCGCGCTGCAGGTGGGGGAGCGGTACGACCGTGACGCCCTCATCCGCCAGTTCATCGCCATGCAGTACAACCGCAACGATGTGGACTTCTCCCGCGGCAACTTCCGCGTGCGGGGGGACACGATCGAGATCATCCCCGTCTACGAGGAGCATGCGATCCGCATCGAGCTGTTCGGCGATGAGATCGAGGCGCTGTACTCGCTGCACCCGCTGACGGGCGAGGTGATCGCCACGCTCGACGCGGTGCCGATCTTCCCCGCCTCGCACTACGTGGCAGGCACCGATGTGGTGCAGCGCGCCATCGGCCAGATCGAGGATGAGCTCACGGAGCGTCTCGCCGAGCTCGAGCGTCAGGGCAAGCTGCTCGAGGCGCAGCGGCTGCGGATGCGCACGAGCTTTGACCTCGAGATGCTGCAGCAGCTCGGCTTCTGCTCGGGCATCGAGAACTATTCGCGGCACATGGACGGGCGCGAAGCCGGGGAGCCGCCCCACACGCTGCTCGACTTCTTCCCGGACGACTTCCTTCTCGTCATCGATGAGTCCCATGTCACGGTGCCGCAGATCGGGGCGATGTACGAGGGCGACGCCTCCCGCAAGCGCACCCTCGTCGACCACGGGTTCCGGCTGCCCAGCGCCCTGGACAACCGTCCGCTGCGGTGGGACGAGTTCACCCAGCGGATCGGCCAGACCGTCTATCTCTCCGCGACGCCGGGCAAGTACGAGATGGGCATCGCGGACGGTGTCGTCGAGCAGATCATCCGTCCGACGGGGCTCGTCGACCCGGAGATCGTGGTCAAGCCGTCGAAGGGCCAGATCGACGATCTGCTCGAGGAGATCCGGATCCGGGTGGCGCGCGACGAGCGCGTGCTGGTCACGACGCTCACCAAGAAGATGGCGGAGGAGCTCACCGACTTCCTCGGCGAGCACGGCGTGCGGGTGCGCTACCTGCACTCCGACGTCGACACCCTGCGTCGGGTCGAGCTGCTCACCGAGCTCCGCGCCGGCGTGTACGACGTGCTCGTGGGCATCAACCTGCTCCGCGAGGGGCTCGACCTGCCCGAGGTGTCCCTCGTCGCCATCCTCGACGCCGACAAGGAGGGCTTCCTGCGCAGCGGCACCTCGCTCATCCAGACGATCGGCCGCGCGGCGCGCAACGTGTCCGGTCAGGTGCACATGTACGCGGACACCGTCACCGACTCCATGGCGAAGGCGATCGACGAGACCGAGCGGCGCCGGGAGAAGCAGATCGCCTACAACACCGCGAACGGGATCGATCCGCAGCCGCTGCGCAAGCGCATCGCCGATATCACCGACGTGCTCGCGCGCGAGGGTGCCGACACCGCCGAACTGCTGTCCAAGCGCACGAAGTCGGGCCGTGGCAAGTCGCCGACGCCGAGCCTCCGGCGCGAGGGCATCGCCGCGGAGGGGGCGATGCAGCTGGAGGAGACGATCGCGGATCTGTCCGCGCAGATGCTCGCCGCGGCCGGTGAGCTGAAGTTCGAGCTCGCGGCACGGCTGCGGGACGAGGTCCAGGACCTGAAGAAGGAGCTGCGCGCGATGGAGCGCGCCGGGCACGCCTGAGGCGCTCACCCGGACGAGATCGCACGGCGGGAGGAGACGACATGGCGGATGCGACGGTGGCCGAGCTGGCGGACCGCATCAGGGCGCTGCTCGGCGGCGACGGGGAGATCGAGGAGCGCGCCATGTTCGGCAGTCGTGCGTTCCTCAGCGAGGGCCGGATCCTCGTCGGCGCGCGCAAGGGCGGGAACCTGCTGGTGCGGGTCGCCGCCGAACGGGCGGCGGTGCTGCTCACCGAGCCCGGCGTCTCGCGGGCGGTGATGGGAGCGCGCACGATGAGCGAGAACTGGCTCGACGTCGCGCCGGAGGTCGTGGCCGACGACGTGGCCCTGATGGGGTGGATCGACGTCGCCCGGGAGGATGCCCAGGGCGCGTGAGTCCGCGTCCCGTGCCACCCCGGCGGCGCTCGTGCGGTGCGGCTCAGGGACAGTGCACGAGCGGCTTCGGGCCGCTGCGGTCGATCTCGTGCTCGTTCATCGGGGCGCCGCACAGCGGGCACCCGCGTTGCGCGCGCTCCGCGGCGGACGGCGGCGGCGTGGCCTCGTAGGGCCCCACGGACGCGGGCCCGGCGAACCGGATGAGGTTCGTGTTGAGCCAGGCGTAGAGTCCGCCGGCGTCGCGGATGCGCTGGCGGAGCGGCGGGTGCTCGGAGGGAGTGTTCACCATGATGCTTAGTGTACTAATGATTAGGGCGTTTGATACCATCGGGGCGTGAGCGAGACCATGACCGGCGACCTGCTCCGCCTCGACGACCAGCTGTGCTTCGCGCTGGTGACGGCGGCCCGCAACGTGGTCGCGATCTACCGTCCGATCCTCGAGCCGCTCGGCCTCACGCACCCGCAGTACCTCGCGATGCTGGCGCTCTGGGAGCAGTCGCCGCGGTCGCTCGGCGATCTTGCGACCGCCCTCGCCATGGATCCGGCGACCGCCTCGCCCCTGGTGAAGCGGCTGGAGACCGACGGGCTGATCGAGCGCCGGCGGAGTGCGACCGACGAGCGCCGACTCGACATCGCGCTCACGCCCAAGGGCACGGTGCTCCGGCAGCGCGCGCTGGACGTGCCCCGGCAGGTCATGGCGCGACTCGGCATGACCGTGTCCGACGTCGTGGCGATCCGGGATGCCCTGGGCCGATTCGCGGGCGCCGCGGCGCTCTGACGCGGTCGGCGCCCGCCGCGCCGACGCACGGGCGCCGAGACGCAGCACGTAGGGTGAGGGCATGGTCCGCGACGACCGGCGTCCTCGCGCGCTCCCGCTCCCGGGGGCGCTGGCGCTCGTCGTGCTCGTGACCGTCCTGCTCATGGCGGTCGCGTCGCTGCAGGGCGTCCCGCAGTTCGGCGACATCGTGCTCGGTCACCGTCCGCCGGTGCCCACCCCGAGCGGCGCAGCGCAGACACCGGGCGGCCAGATCGTGCCGGGGGTTCCGGACCTGCCGCTGCTCGCCGCGGTCGCGTCCGTGATCGCGATCGTGATCGGGCTGGTCGGGCTCGTGCTGCTGGGCTGGCTGTTCTGGCGCGTGGTCCGCGCACTCTGGGCCGCGCGACCGCTGAGCCGGCAGGACGGCGGCGCGGTCGACGTCGGGCGCCCCGCGATGGCCGCCGATGACGACGCCGTCGATGCGGCGGCGATCCGCGACGCCGCGGTCGACGCGCAGCACGTCATGGACGCCCATCGCGACCCGGGCGACGCCATCGTCGCCGCCTGGGTGCATCTGGAGGAGGCCTCCGCGCGGGCCGGCAGCGCGCGCGCCGACTCCGAGACGCCCGGAGAGTTCACGGTGCGGATCCTGCGCCGCAGACCCGGGCTCGACGACGAGCTGGACACCCTGCTGGGACTGTACGAGGCGGTGCGCTTCGGCGGTCGGGCAGCGGATGAAGCAGAGCGCACGGCGGCGCGCCGATGCCTCACCGCGATCGAGGACGGATGGCGATGACGCGACGGATCGTGGTGCTCGCCCTGTGGGTGCTGCTCGGCGTGCCCGTCGTGCTGCTGCTCGACTTCCTCGGGGTGCCGCTCGCCTTCGCGATCGCCTGGATCCTCGTCTTCGCCGCCGCGATGCTGATCGCCCAGCAGAGCTTCCTCGACGAGTCCGGCGCGTGGCCGCCCGCGCCGCCGCAGGTCCTGCAGCGCGGATCCGACGTCTCCCGGCTCGCCTGGTCGATCGACACCCGCACGGGCATGGTCGGGCCGTCGCTCCGGCGCCGGGTGACCGCGCTCGTCGATCGGCGTCTGCGCGAGCACGGCCTGCACACCGAGCCGGCGGACGCCGCGGACGTCGACGCGATCCTCGGTCCGGGGGCGCACGCCGCGCTCACGGGTGCCGTGCTGCAGCGCGCCGACCTCGAACGGATCCTGCAGGCGCTGGAGCGTCCCCCCGTCCCGTCAACCCCGGAGCGACCATGACCGCAGAGCAGACCGACAGCGACATCACCGCGATCGCGCAGACCGCCGCGCGCGTCCTCGATCGGGTGCGCACGGTGGTGGTCGGCATGGACGAGCCCCTGACGCTCGCGCTGGCCACGATCCTCGCCGGCGGGCACGTGCTGTTCGAGGACGTGCCGGGTCTCGGCAAGACGCTGGCCGCGCGCAGCCTCGCGGCGGCGCTCGGGCTGGGCTTCCGGCGGCTGCAGTGCACGCCCGACATGCTCCCCGGCGACGTCACGGGCTCGTTCGTCTACGCCCCCGACACCGGCGACTTCCGCTTCCGTCCCGGTCCGATCTTCACCGGACTGCTGCTCGCCGACGAGATCAACCGGACCACGCCCAAGACCCAGTCGGCGATGCTCGAGGCCATGGCCGAGCATCAGGTCACGGTGGAGGGGCACCGCTATCCGCTGCCCGAGCCGTTCCACGTGATCGCGACCTCCAACCCGATCGAGTACGAGGGCACCTACGCCCTGCCCGAGGCGCAGCTGGACCGGTTCATGGTGCGGCTGTCCGTGGGGTATCCGGCGCAGGAGGACGAGGTCGGGATCGTCGCCCAGCGCATCCGTCGCCAGCGCGAGCTCGCCGACGTGGACGCGGTCATCGACGCGGCGGAGCTGTCGGCGATCCAGGCCGCCGTGGAGCGGATCCATGTGGAGCCCGATCTCATCCGCTACGCCGTGGCGCTGGCCCGGGGCACGCGCACGGCGCAGAACGTCGCGGTCGGCGCATCGCCGCGCGGATCCCAGGCGCTGATCCTGCTGGCTCGGGCGGTGGCGGCCCTGGAGGGGCGCGGGTACGTGCGCCCCGACGATCTGAAGCGCATCGCGGTCCCCGTGCTCGCGCACCGGCTCACGCTCACGCCCCAGGCCTGGGCGCAGGGCGTGGACCCCGCGGCGGTCGTCGCGGCCGTCGTGGGCACGACGCCGGTTCCGCCCACCGTCGCGGGGGAGGACGCGGTCCGCGCATGACCGAGGTCCGCTCCCGGATGGATGCGCCGCTGCACTGGCAGCGGACGCCCGTGCTCGCGACGGCGCTCGCCGGGGCCGTGCTCCTCGCCGGTGCGGGTCTCGTGCTCGGGCGCCCTGACGTCATCGCGACGGGGCTCCCGCTCGCGCTCGCGGGCTTCTGGGCGCTCCTCCGGCCGCCGCGCGCCCCTGCCGTGCGCATCGAGCTGGGCCTGCACGGCGATGCGGAGGCCGGCACGGTGCCGGGCCGGATCGACGTCGATGGCACGGCGGAGTGGATCCAGCTCGCAGTCGACCAGGGCGGGGAGCGCACGGGAGCGCTCGAGACCGGTCCGGGGCGGGTCGCGACCACGCGGACGCGGATCCTGCATTCCGGGCCGGGGGAGGCCCTCGCCGCGACCGCGCGCGCCCTGCAGCACGACGGGGCATGGGTGAGCACGGTGACGCCCCGCGTGGCGGCGGTGTGGAACGCCGCTCCCGCCGCGCGCCGCGTGGCCGAGCTTCCGCTGTCGCCGCGCCTGGTCGGTCTGCACGGCGGGCACGCGGGCCGGCGCGGCGGCGCGGGCGGAGACTTCCGCGACATCCATCCGTTCGCGCCGGGCGATGAGCTGCGCCGCGTGGACTGGCGGGCGACGGCCCGCATGGCCCGGCGCCCGGGCGACCTCCTGGTGCGACGGACGGATGCGCTGAGCGACAGTGCGGTCGTGGTCGCCCTGGACGCCGCGGACGACCTGGGCGCGGTCGTGGCCACGTGGGGCAGCGGCGCCACGGCCCGCAGCGGTCCGACCTCGATGGACCTCGGCCGCGAGGCGGCGCTGTCCATCGCGGAGTCGGCGATCGACGCCGGCGACCGGGTCGCGTTCCATGTGCTCACCCCCGGCGGACCCTCGCTGCGCAGCGGCTCCGGGGCACGCCATCTGGAGCGGCTGCGCGGAGTCGTCGCGGGCGTCGGCGCCGATGGCGGCGCCACCCGGTATCGGCGCACGCCGCCGGTGCCCCCGGGGTCGATCGTGTTCGTGCTGTCCACCTTCTTCGACGGCGCGGCGGGCGACCTCGCGCTGCGCTGGAGCGCGGGCGGCCAGGCCGTGGTCGCGGTCGACGTGCTGCCGCAGCCGCAGACGCAGCGGCTCACCGCCGTGCAGAACCTGGCGATGCGGACGCTGCTCCTGGAACGCGCCGGCGTGCTCGAGGATCTCCGGGGCGCCGACGTCGAGGTGGTCGCCTGGGCGTCCGACGATGCGGTGACGGCGCTGCGGATCGCGGCGCGTCGGGCGCGCCGGGATCGCGGACGGGGGCCACGGCGATGAGCCGCGGGGAGGCGATGCGCGTCCCGGGCTCGGTGCCCGGCCCCGTGCTGCGCCTGGGGGCCGCGGTCGTGATCTCCGGGGGTGCGCTGCTGCTGAACCCCTACCCGATGTGGTGGGCGATCGCGGCGGCCGCGGCGACGCTGTCCGTGCTGGTGCCTCGGTCGATGGCGTCGTGGATCGGCATCGCCTGCCTGCCGATGGGGCTGATCCTCACGGCGCCCTCGGCCGGGCGCACGGCGCTCGCCGTGCTGCTGATCCACCTGGCCCATGTGGTCGCGGCGTGGGCCTGGGCCGTGCCGTGGCGCTCACGCATCCGGATGTCCGTGCTGATGCCGGGCCTGCGCCGGCTGCTGCTGATCCAGGCGATCGCGCAGTCGGTGGCGGCGCTCGTCGTGCTCGCCCTTCCGCCGCTGCAGGGACCGGGTTTCGCCTGGCTGGCCCCGCTCGGGGCGGCGGTGCTGACGGGGGCGAGCGCGGTCACGCTGCGCCTGTCCGCGGCGGGGCGCGCGGCGGCGGCGCCGGCGCTGGAGCGTCCGGAGGGCGCCCCCGAGCCCGATGTCGGTGGCCGCTCCTAGACTTGACGGGTGCCGATCGTACCTGTAACCAGCCCCGGAAGACTCAGCGTCCGAGGCGCCCGCGTCCACAACCTCCGCAACGTCGACCTCGAGATCCCGCGCGATTCCCTCGTGGTCTTCACGGGTCTGTCCGGATCCGGGAAGTCGAGCCTCGCGTTCGACACGATCTTCGCCGAGGGCCAGCGCCGCTACGTCGAATCGCTCAGCGCCTACGCGCGCCAGTTCCTCGGACAGGTGGACCGCCCCGACGTCGACTTCATCGAGGGCCTCAGCCCCGCGGTGTCGATCGATCAGAAGTCGACCAACCGCAACCCTCGCTCCACGGTCGGCACGATCACCGAGATCTACGACTACATGCGCCTGCTCTGGGCGCGCATCGGCGTCCCGCACTGCCCGCAGTGCGGGGAGCGGATCCAGCGTCAGACCGTGCAGCAGATCGCCGATCAGCTCATGGAGCTGCCCGAGCGCACCCGCTATCAGATCGTCGCCCCCGTCGTCAGCCAGAAGAAGGGCGAGTT
Source organism: Actinomycetota bacterium (assembly GCA_018268435.1). Classification (GTDB taxonomy): domain Bacteria; phylum Actinomycetota; class Actinomycetes; order Actinomycetales; family Microbacteriaceae; genus Microbacterium. Next base: position 6,477 of record JAFDWP010000084.1, on the reverse strand, counting down.
CGTCGACCTGTTCCGCGAGCTCGGCGCCAAGGGATACGCCAGGGCCATCGTCGACGGCGAGCTCATCCAGCTCGCGGAGCCGCCGGTGCTGAAGAAGAGCTACAAGCACGACATCGGCGTGGTGGTCGACCGGCTGGTGGCCGCGCCCGACATCCTCGGCCGCGTCACCGACTCGGTGGAGACCGCGCTGGGTCTGTCCGGCGGCGTCGTGCAGGTGAACTTCGTCGACGAGGAGGGCGACGACGCATGGCAGTCGTTCTCCGAGAAGCTCGCGTGCCCCAACGGGCACCCGATCACCCTGACGGAGATCGAGCCGCGCACGTTCTCGTTCAACGCGCCGTTCGGCGCGTGCCCCGCATGCTCCGGCCTCGGCACCCGGATGTCGGTGGACGTGGACCTCATGCTCGGCGATGAGTCGCTGTCGATCCGCGAGGGCGCGATCATCCCCTGGACCACCCAGGGCAAGGGGCTGTTCCAGTACTACGAGCGTCTGCTCGAGGGGCTCGCCGTGGATCTCGACTTCTCGCTAGACACGCCCTGGCAGGACCTGCACTCCGACGTGAAGGAGGCGGTGCTGCACGGGGAGAACTACAAGGTCACCGTGAAGTGGAAGAACCGGTACGGGCGGGAGATGCGGTACTCGTCCGGGTTCGAGGGCGTGGTGCCCTACATCGAGCGGCAGTACCAGCAGGCCGAGAGCGACACGCAGCGCGGTCGCTGGGGCGAGTACCTGCGCGAGGTGCCGTGCCCGGTGTGCGACGGCGACCGGCTCAAGCCGGAGGTGCTCGCCGTGCAGGTGCACGGCCACTCGATCGCCGAGGTCTCGCACAAGAGCCTCGCCGAGGCGCAGGAGTTCATGCAGCGCCTCGAGCTGACCCCGCGCGAGGCGAAGATCGCGGCGCAGGTGCTGCGGGAGATCCGGCTCCGCCTCGACTTCCTGCTGCAGGTCGGGCTGTCCTACCTGAACCTCAGCCGCTCCGCGGGCTCCCTGTCCGGCGGCGAGGCCCAGCGCATCCGCCTCGCCACGCAGATCGGATCCGGGCTCACCGGGGTGCTCTACGTGCTGGATGAGCCGTCGATCGGCCTGCACCAGCGCGACAACCGTCGCCTCATCGAGACGCTGCTCACGCTGCGCGACCTCGGCAACACGCTCATCGTCGTGGAGCATGACGAGGAGACGATCGAGGCGGCCGACTGGGTGGTCGACATCGGCCCCGGCGCCGGTGTGAACGGCGGGCTCGTCGTGCACTCCGGGCCGTACGACGCGCTGCTGCGGGAGAAGTCCTCGATGACGGGCGACTACCTGGCCGGCCGCCGCGAGATCGCCACGCCGAAGAAGCGCCGGCGCATCGACCGCAAGCGCATGCTCAGCGTGGTCGGGGCGAAGGAGAACAACCTCCGCAACGTCACCGCCGACTTCCCGCTCGGCGTGCTCACCGCCGTCACCGGCGTGAGCGGTTCCGGCAAGTCCTCGCTCGTGAACGACATCCTGTACCGCGTGCTCGCCTCGCGGCTGAACGGGGCGCGCACGGTGCCAGGCAAGCACACCCGGGTCACCGGCCTCGACAACCTCGACAAGGTCGTGCACGTCGATCAGGCCCCGATCGGCCGCACGCCGCGGTCGAACCCCGCCACTTACACCGGCGTCTTCGACCGCATCCGCACGCTCTTCAGCGAGACCCCCGAGGCGAAGGTGCGCGGCTACCAGCCGGGCCGGTTCAGCTTCAACGTCAAGGGCGGGCGCTGCGAGGCGTGCTCGGGCGACGGCACGATCAAGATCGAGATGAACTTCCTGCCCGACGTGTACGTGGACTGCGAGGTCTGCCACGGCAAGCGCTACAACCGCGACACCCTGGCCGTGCACTACAAGGGCAAGAACATCGCCGAGGTGCTCGAGATGCCGATCGAGGAGGCCGCGGAGTTCTTCGAGCCGATCCAGGCGATCCACCGCTACATGAAGACCCTGGTCGACGTGGGCCTCGGCTACGTGCGCCTCGGGCAGTCCGCGACGACGCTGTCCGGAGGCGAGGCGCAGCGCGTGAAGCTCGCCACCGAACTCCAGCGCCGCAGCAACGGCCGCTCGATCTACGTGCTCGATGAGCCCACCACGGGCCTCCACTTCGAAGACGTCCGCAAGCTCCTCGAGGTGCTCAACGGGCTCGTCGACAAGGGCAACACCGCGATCGTCATCGAGCACAACCTCGATGTCATCAAGTCGGCGGACTGGGTCATCGACCTCGGCCCCGAGGGCGGCTCCGGCGGCGGGCAGATCATCGCGACGGGCACGCCGGAGCAGGTGGCGCGCAACGCGGACAGCCATACCGGCGCGTTCCTCGCCGAGGTCCTCGACGGCCCCGTCGCCGCGGGGCGGCCGGGCGCACGGCGGGCACTCGAGCGCAAGGCGGGCTGATGGCCGCGGAGCTTCCGTACAAGCCGCGGCCGGGGGAGATCCCGACGGACCCGGGCGTGTACCGGTTCCGCGACGCGCAGGGGCGCGTGCTCTACGTCGGAAAGGCGAAGAACCTGCGACAGCGGCTGTCGAACTACTTCGCGCCGCTGCGCACGCTCCACGAGCGCACGCGCCGGATGGTGACGACGGCGGCATCCGTGGAGTGGACCGTGGTGCCCACCGACGTCGACTCGCTGCAGCTCGAGTACATGTGGATCAAGGAGTTCGATCCGCCGTTCAACGTGCGCTACAAGGACGACAAGTCGTACCCGTTCATGGCGATCACGCTCGCCGACGAGGCGCCGCGGGTGATCGTGACCCGCAATCGGCGGATCCCCGGGGCGAAGTACTTCGGGCCGTATCCGAAGGTCTGGGCGGTGCACGACACCATCGACCTGATGATCAAGGTGTTCCCGATCCGCACCTGCAGCGATGCCAGCTACCGCAAGGCCATGGCGACGGGGCGGCCGTGCTTCCCCGGACAGATCGGCAAGTGCGGCGGGCCCTGCTCGATGACCGTGACGATCGCCGAGCACCGGGCGATGGTCGACGACTTCATCGCGTTCATGGAGGGAGGCGACGAGCGGTTCACCCGCGACCTGACCCGACGCATGCACGAGGCCTCGGCGGCGATGGACTACGAGAGCGCCGCGAAGTACCGCGACCAGCTCGCCTCGATCGACGCGGTGCTGGGTCGGAGCGCCCTGGTGCTGCCGCAGGACGAGGACGCGGATCTGTTCGGAATCGCCGAGGACGAGCTGTCGGCGGCGATCCAGCACTTCGTGATCCGCGGGGGCCGCGTGCGGGGCGTGCGCGCATCCACCCTCGACAAGGAGATCGACATCTCCGGCGCGGATCTGGTCGATCAGATCCTGCAGCGCGTGTACGGCGAGGCGAGCGGCGAGCAGGTGCCGCGCCGCGTGCTCGTGCCCGCGCTGCCCGACGACGCCGCCGAGCTGGAGGTATGGCTGCGGGATCGGCGCGGCAGGAAGGTCGAGATCGCGGTCGCCCAGCGCGGCCAGCGCGCGGAGCTCATGCGCAACGCGTCGCTCAACGCGCAGCAGGCGCTCATCCGGCACAAGACCCGCAGATCGAGCGACTACACCACCCGCACGCAGGCGCTCACCGACCTGCAGGAGGCGCTCGGACTCGCTGAGGCCCCGCTGCGGATCGAGTGCTACGACATCTCGCACCTCGGCGGCACGAACGTCGTCGCCTCGATGGTCGTGTTCGAGGACGGGCTGCCGCGCAAGGACCAGTACCGCTCGTTCAACATCGCCGAGACCACCGACGACACCGACTCGATGTACCAGGTGCTGCGCCGGCGCCTCGCTCATCTCGACGCGCCCGAGGAGGAGGACGAGGTGCGCGTGGATGTCGTCGAGGAGCCGGGGGAGGAGCCGGTGGTCACCGAGCGGCGTCGGCCGCGCTTCGCCTACCCGCCGCAGCTGCTGATCGTCGACGGCGGGAAGCCCCAGGTCGAGGCCGCGGCGCGCGCGCTGCGCGATGCGGGCCGTGCGGACATCGCGCTGTGCGGCATCGCCAAGCGGCTCGAGGAGCTGTGGCTTCCTGGGGAGGAGTACCCCGTGATCCTGCCCCGGACGAGCGAGGCGCTGTATCTCGTGCAACGCCTGCGCGACGAGGCGCACCGCTTCGCGATCACGCATCAGCGCAAGCGGCGGCGACGCGACATCGCCTCGATCCTGGGCGAGGTCCCCGGGCTCGGCGCGGCGCGGATCAAGGCGCTGCTGCGCCACTTCGGCTCCGTCGCCGCCCTGCGCCGCGCCGCCGCCGCCGAGATCCAGGACGTGCCGGGGATCGGTCCCGCCCTCGCCGAGGCCATCCGGCTGCACCTCGCCGGGCCCCGCCCGGACGACGCCGCGGAACCCGCGACGATCGGGGCCGGATCCGAATCCGGTGCATCGACCACCCCGCCTTCTGGCTAGGCTGGACGGGAGCGAGGAGGAGTGCAGATGAGCGCCGACCAGGGTGAGTTCCTGATCGTCACCGGGATGTCGGGTGCCGGGCGCTCGACCGTCGCGAATGCGCTCGAGGATCTCGGCTGGTACGTGGTCGACAACCTCCCCCCGCAGATGCTCCGGCCGCTGCTCGACCTCGCGAACCTCGGCGGGGCGGCACTGCCCAAGGTGGCCGCCGTGGTCGATGTGCGCGGACGTGACCTGTTCGACGGCTTCCCCGGCGTGGCCAGGGCGCTGCGCGAGCACGGCTCCGTGCAGGTGGTGTTCCTGGACGCCGCCGATGACGTGCTCGTGCGCCGCTTCGAGTCCGTCCGCCGACCGCATCCGCTGCAGGCGGATGGCACGCTTCTCGACGGCATCCGCACCGAGCGCACGCGGGTCGCCCCGCTGCGGGAGGCGGCCGACATCGTCATCGACACGTCGAACTTCAACGTGCACCAGCTGGTGACCAAGGTCAACGAGGTGTTCGCGGAGGAGGGCGCCGCGCGTCACAAGCTCACGGTGATGAGCTTCGGCTTCAAGTACGGCGTCCCGTCCGACGCAGATCTCGTGGCCGACATGCGCTTCCTGCCGAATCCGTTCTGGATCGAGGAGCTGCGCGGCTCCACCGGGCTGGACGCCGAGGTGCGCGACTACGTGCTCAGCCGGGAGGGCGCCCAGGAGTTCCTGGATGCGTACACCGCCGCGCTCCGTCCGATCCTGGAGGGGTACCAGCGCGAGAACAAGAGCCACTCCATGGTCGCGATCGGCTGCACCGGCGGAAAGCACCGGTCCGTGGCCATGGTGGAGGAGCTCGCAGCCCGCCTCGGGCAGATCCCGGGCGTCGCCGTGACCGTGCGGCATCGCGATCTCGGACGCGAGTGAGCGGCCTCCCGGCAGGTGCGCAGCGCGTCGGCCGGGTAAGCTGATCCCTTGTGCCGAGATCCGGCCGCCCGTGAGAAGGAGACCCGTGGCACTCACCACCGACGTCAAGGCCGAGCTCGTCAGCATCCGGAACGCACCGCCCTCGGTGCGCGTCGCGGAGGTGACGGCGGTGCTGCGGTTCGCCGGCGGGCTGCACCAGATCGCCAACCGCATCGCGGTCGAGGCCGAGGTGGACGCGGAGCTGCTCGCCCGGCGTGTCGCGCGCGACCTCGCCGAGCTGTTCGGCGTGCGGCCCGAGATCGCCCCGATCCAGGGCGCCTCCACCCACGATGGTGCCAAGTACGCGGTCCGCGTGATCGCGGCGGGGGAGACCCTCGCGCGTCAGACCGGGCTGCTCGACCAGCGCCGCCGTCCGGTGCGCGGGCTGCCCAACCGCCTCACCACGGGCTCCCGGGAGGAGCTCGCCGGTCTCTGGCGCGGCGCCTTCCTGGCCGCTGGCTCGCTGAGCGAGCCCGGCCGCTCCGCCGTGCTCGAGGTGGCGTGCCCGTCCTCCGAGGCGGCCATGGCGCTGGTCGGGGCCGCGCACCGCATCGGCATCGCCGCGAAGGCCCGCGAGGTGCGCGGCATGCCCCGCGTCGTGATCCGGGATCCCGAGGGCATCCGCGCCGTGCTCGCGCTGATGGGCGCGTCCAAGACCGCCGCCGCCTGGGAGGAGATGCGCCAGCGCCGCGAGGTGCGCGCGGGCGTGAACCGCCTCGTCAACTTCGACGACGCGAATCTGCGCCGCTCCGCGCAGGCCGCGGTCGCCGCCTGCGCCCGTGTCGAGCGTGCGCTCGAGATCCTCGGCGAGGACGTCCCAGAGCACCTGCGCACCGCCGGTGCTCTGCGCCTCGCGCACCGGGACGCGAGCCTGGACGAGCTCGGCCACCACGCCGACCCGCCGCTCACCAAGGACGCGGTTGCCGGCCGGATCCGGCGCCTGCTCGCGATGGCGGACAAGCGCGCGCAGACCGAGGGAATCCCCGGCACCGAGGCGGCGGTCCCCGCGGGCCTCGACGTCTGAGGCGCCGTTGGGAGGGCATTCGTTCCGGTACTCGGAAACATGCCCGGGTGTTGCCCGCGACGCCGTCACATCCGGAAGGATCCGGGTGATCCGCGCGTTGCCGTCACTAGGATGAGAGACGT